>JBAUYI010000019.1:0-8952 GCA_049584715.1 Xanthobacteraceae bacterium | reverse complement strand
CGTCAACACGAACAGAGTGCTGTCCAAGCGATCAAGGCCGCTTTCTGGGCGAGCCCGATAAAAGGACGTTGGGGAAACGCCGATGAAAAAATTCTTGGCGACATTTTTGGCAACGTTCGCCCTGGTGTGTTTCGCACTTTTGCCGGCGTGCGCGCAAACCTGGCCGCAGAAACCGGTCCGCCTGATCGTGCCGTTCCCGGCCGGCGGCGGCACCGATGTGGTCGCGCGAATGGTGGCGGATCATCTGTCAAAACTGTTGGGCCAGCCGATTTTCGTGGAGAACCGCGGCGGCGCCAACGGCGCCGTGGGCTTGGCGGCGCTCAAGCAATCCGATCCCGACGGCTACACGCTCGGCTTCACGTCGGACACGCCGATGACGGTCAATCCCTGGCTCTACAAGGATCTGTCCTACGATCCGATGAAAGATTTCGTGCCGGTGGCGTCCGCGGTGCGGCTGCCGGGCATGCTGGCGGCCAATCCGTCGCTGCCGGCGAACACCATCGCCGAGCTGATCGCGCTGGCCAAACAGAAACCCGACGGCCTCGCCTACGGCTCCGCCGGCGTCGGCAATTTCAGCCATCTGGCGATGGTGCTGTTCACGCAGGCGACCGGCGTGAAAATGCTGCACGTGCCGTACAAGGGCACCGGCCCCATGGCGATGGGCATCATCGGTGGCGAAGTGCAGGTCGAGTTCAACAACGTTTCGACCTTGCTGCCCTATGTGAATGACAAAAAATTGAAGGTCCTCGCTGTCGCCGAGCCCAAGCGCATTCCGGAGTTTCCCGATTGGCCGGCGGTGGCCGAGACCGTGCCCGGCTTCGAGATGGCGCCCTGGGTTGGCCTCATCGCGCCGGCCGGCACGCCGAAACCGGTCGTCGATCGCCTGACCGAGGCGATGCTCAAGGTCATGAACGATCCGGCAGTGGTCAAGCAATTCGCCGACCAACAACTCACCGTCATGGCGCTGCCGCCGGACGCCTTCGCCAAACTCATCCGCGCCGACACCGAAAAGTGGGGCAAGGTGGTGAAGGCGGCTGATATCAAGATGGAGTGAGTGGGAACTGGGTTTACGGCTTCACGCTCTCGCTCAACCATTCGACCGCTGCCTGAACGCCGCCCTTGCCGTGAGCGACACCGAGCGCGCCGAGCGCCATCTCGATGACGCCGAGCGTACCCAGCACCATCGGCGCATTGAGGTGGCCCATATGGGCGATGCGAAACGCCTTGCCGCTCAATTTGCCGATGCCGTGGCCCAGGACGACGCCGCATTTGGTGTCGCAATAAGCGCGCAGCAGTTTGGGATCGTAACCGTTCGTCAGCACGGTGGTGACGGCATCGGAGCGGTCGCCTGGCTCGGCGACGTTGAAATCGATCACGTTGCCTGTCTTCCACATCGCGACGGCGCGGCGCACGGCTTCGGCAAGCAAACGGTGGCGCAGGAAGACATGGTCGAGCCCTTCCGCGAACAGCATGTCGAGGGCTTTGCGCAGCGCGAACAACAATTGCTCCGGCGGCGTGCCGGAATATTTCTGATAATGCGACTCGCCGTCGCGCGTCGTCCAATCCCAATAGGGCGTGCGCAAGCCGGCCTTGCAGTGGGCCTCGCGGGCGCGCGCGCCGGCGGCGACGAAGCTCAAGCCTGGCGGCGACATCAGGCCCTTCTGCGATCCCGAAACCGCAACATCGACGCCCCAAGCGTCCATGGCAAACGGCATGCAGCCGAGCGAAGCGACGGCGTCGACCACATAGAGCGCGTCGTGCCGGGCGGCTTTGATGGCGGCGCCGATCGCCGCGATATCGTTGGCGACGCCCGTAGAGGTTTCGATCTGCACGGCGAGGATCGCCTTGATCGCGCCGCCCTTGTCGGCGCGCAGGCGAGCTTCAACATCGGATGGCCGCACGGCGCGCCGCCAATCGCCCTCGAGGACTTCGACCTCGACGCCGAGCCGCGTCGCGGCGTCGCCCCAAGCGATGGCGAATTGGCCGCTTTCCAGGACCAAAATCTTGTCGCCGCGCGACAACACATTGGTCAGCGCCGCTTCCCACGCGCCATGGCCGTTGGCGATATAGATGAACGGCCGTGTCGCGGTCGCGAACACTGTGCCGAGATCGCGCAGGAGCCCGTCGGTGAGCGCGATCAGCGGCTCGGAATATATCTCGACCGCCGGGCGATGCATCGCTTGGAGCACTTCGTCGGGAATATTCGTCGGCCCCGGGACCGCCAGGAATTCACGACCCGCGCGGACGGTCATGTCGCCCTCACATCTTGCCGTGACCGCGGAATATTCTGCATCGCTATGGCTTTCGTCCGGTTCGTGGATGGATGGATGGCGACGTGGCCTCGTACATTCACCGTGGACCGAGATAGCGCGCGGTGGTTTGCTCCCACCAATCGCTATGGATAGCGGCGAGAATGGCCACGCCGACGGATTTTCGCAGCGGGCTGTTGATCGGCACCGCGAAAGCATATTCCTGCGGCTCGAAGGTCGTCTCGAGCAACTCGATCGAGGACGCAAAATTTTGCCGAATAATCCAAGCCAGCAGCGGCTTGTCATAGACGAAGGCGTCGAGCCTGCGCGCGCGCAACGCCTTGAGGCCGTCCTGGGGATTAGCGAATTTCCGGTATTTTATCTGCATGCGCGACAGCGTGCTCTCGGTGGAGGTGCCCACGACCGCGCCGACCCGAACAGCCGACAGATCGCTGCTGCCATGCACCGCACCCTGCAGGTGCTTGATCGTCAGCACCGAGGTGATGCCGGCGGTGAACACCGCGATGACGACGATCGAGCCGATCATCCACAGCACCGCCACGATGCGCCCGGGCAGCGTTCGCGGACCGAAAGTTCCGGGGCTGCGCTGCGTCATGGTCATGGCGGACCACCAGACGCCCGAGCTGATGCCCCGCGCCGCGCCGCCGCTGAAGTCATCGTTGTGACGCCGCTCGAATAGCCAAACGAGAAAGCCGACGACCAACGCCAGGCCCACCAGCGCCATGATGGCCTGGGCAAAGCCGAACGACGTCAGGGTGCGGATGATCGGCCGCCAGCTCGCCTCGCCGGCCACCGGCACTGCGATGCCGAGGCCGGTCACGTAGAAAGACTGCGTGAAATCCAGCACCCGTTCGCGCTCGGCCGTCACCGTCAAGGCGGCGACCGCCATGTCGAAGCGCCCGGCCGCCACGCCGTCGATCAACGCTTGGACGTCGGCTTCCTCGGCAAAGCGGTAATGCAAATGCAAGTCGTCGGCGATGCGGCGCCACAGATCGATGCTGATGCCGGACCAACTGCCGTCGGCGGCCTTCATGGCAAAGGGCGCCGCTTCCTTGGTGCCGATCACCAATTCCCGTCGCGACATTGCCGCGGCATTGGCCGCGTCGGGCGTCTGAGCGGAGCACGGCGCCGCGAACAACGTCAACGCGCCGGCCAATGCCGCGATCGTCGCTGACACATGCATCGTCGTTCGCATCGTCGCTCGCTCAGGGATGCCAGTTACCAGGGAGAATTCAATCGCCCATTCGCGGGTTGAAGTCGGCCGGGGCATCGTATTGCCCGCGCCACCCCTCTGGAAGGGGACTTGAGGCTCGTTCGCACCCAGCGAATCACGGTACAAATCCTGTGCAGATTTTGGCCACACCGCCGTGAACGGCCAGCGCTTGACCGAATGTCGCCATCGTTTGCGCGGAATATCGCTACAGCTGAGGATTTCGTTCCTGCGGGCGCGTCGGCAAATATTCTGCCGAAACGGAACGATGCTATACTGCCGCGAGCGAGATCGAGTCCTTTTTGTGGCGACCACGGCGAGGCTCTCCGCATGACAAGCGCGGCAACCGGCAAAGCGCGATCGATCGGTCTGCACGGCGTTTTCAAGGCTGCGACCTACACGCTCGAACTGATCGCCATCGCCATGGCCTATTTCGGCCTTGCGGTGTCCGGGCAGCTGGTTCCCTGGATCAATCCGACCGCGACTCCGCTGTGGCCGCCGACCGGCTTGGCGCTGGCGCTCGTGCTGTTGCGCGGCTATCGGATCTGGCCGGCGATTTTCGTGGGCGCGTTTTTGTCCACAGTCGCCAGCGGTGGCGGCCTCTCGGAGGCGGGCTGTATCGCGCTCGGCACGCCGATCGCGGCGCTGGGCGGAGCCTGATTGATCAATCGCTGGTCGCACGGCCGTGAGACCTTCGCCACGCCGCTCGGCGTCGCAAAACTCGCCCTCATCGCCTTTGTGCCGACCGCGATGATCGGCGCCGCCATGGCCACCGCGGGCCTGGTTCTCGCCAACGACGTCGGACTTGCAAGCCCGGTCGCCAAGTGGACGGCGCGCTGGCTGGCCGACGCCGGCGGAACCCTGATCATCGCTCCCGTCATCGTGCTCTGGGCGACCAAGCCGTCGCGAGCCTGGTCGCGATGGAGCCCGTTGGAAACGGCCGCCGTCGTCATCGTCACCGCCGTCATCGGCATCGCCGCCTTTGCTCCGCAAGTCGGCAGCGCGCTCATGGACAGCGACTTCTATGCGCTCTTGCCGTACCGGAGCCTGCTTGCATTCCTGGTCGTGCTGCCGCTGTCGTTGGCGAGCCTGCGCGGCAATCCACGCGACGCTGCGGCGGCGGCGCTGGTTTTTTGCGCGATCGCGGCGTGGGGCTTTGCCACCAGCTTCGACTTGAACGGTTCATCGATCCTGCTCTTTGCGCTGGTCCTGGCCACGTCGCTGCCACCGCTGATTCTGGCCGCCGCGGTCGCCACCCACCAGCAGGCGACAGCGCGCTTACAGGCCGCGCAGGATCAATCGAACCGGCAAGTCGCCGAGACCAAGCTCGCCTTCGAGCGCTCCAAACGCCATTTCCAAATCCTGATCGAAGGTGTGGTCGATCACGCCGTTTTCCTGCTCGACCGGTCGGGGCGCGTGGCGAGCTGGAACTCCACCGCGCAGCAGATCATCGGCTACACCTCAGACGAAATCATCGGCAAGCATTTCGGCGTGTTCTACCGGCCCGACGAGCGGCGTTCCGGCGAGCCGAACCGCGTGCTCGAACTAGCGGTCAAGAACGGCAAGCACGCGGTGGAGGGCTGGCGCATCAAAAAGAACGGCACGCTGTTCTTCGTCACCGGAACGATCCGGGCGATCCACGACGACGACGGCAACCTGATCGGGCTAGCCAATGTGCTGCGCGACGCCACCGAGCGGCGCAACGCCCAGGAGAAATTGGTCGAGGCGCGCGAGCAGCTCGCCATGTCGCAAAAAATGGAGGCGATCGGCAAATTGACCGGCGGCATCGCCCACGACTTCAACAATCTGTTGATGATCATCGGCGGCAACGCCCAGACCTTCGAGCGGCTACTCGATCCGAAACTGCCGCGGGCCATCGAGGCGATCCAGACGGCGGCCAAGCGCGGCGAAAGCCTGACCCGGCAATTGCTGACGTTTTCCCGCCGCCAGCATCTCAGCCCCACCATTGTCGATCTCAGCGCCAGCATCAAGAATCTGCGGCCGATGATCGAAAGCTCGCTGCGTGGCAACATCGTCTACACCGAGGCGATCGATCCTGAGGTGCGCCCGGTCAAGGTCGACCTCGCCGAATTGGAGCTCGCGATCGTCAATATCGCCGTCAATGCCCGCGACGCCATGCCGAACGGCGGCACCTTCACCTTGACCGTCGGCAATGTGGCGGCGGACGACACATCGGGCGGCGACGAAGCGAACGGCGACGACGTCGCCATCCAATTCAGCGACACCGGCGTCGGCATTCCGCCGAATCTGCTGTCAAAAATCTTCGATCCGTTCTTCACCACCAAAGAAGTCGGCAAGGGAACCGGGCTCGGCCTGTCGCAGGTCTACGGTTTCGTGCACCAGGCCGGCGGAACGATCAATGCGGAAAGCAAGGTCGGACAAGGCACGACGATCACCGTCTACCTGCCGTGCTGCTTCGAGAAGGACATCGCCAAGGACACTCCCGCCATGGACGCGCCGCGTTCGCAACGGCCGACGGTGCTCATCGTCGACGACAGCGCCGAGGTGGCGGAGGTCACCTCATCGCTGTTCGAGCGCCTCGGCTACGACACCGACTATCGGGATTCCGCCGACGCGGCGCTGAAATACCTGGCAGAAGGCACCAAGATCGATCTGGTGTTCAGCGACATCGTCATGCCGGGAACGATCGACGGCGTCGGCCTCGCCCGCGAGATCCGCTCGCGCTATCCCGATCTGCCGGTGGTGCTGACGACCGGCTATAGCGACGCCGCGCAGGCCGCGCCCGCGGACTTGAAGATTTTGCGCAAGCCGTTCGACACCGTCGCGTTGCGCGGTTTTATCGCCGACACGATGGCCGTGGATTTGGCATCCTAGACCATGATCAGATCAAATTGAATCGGATCATGGTCTAGTTTTTTCGTTGGAGCATGATCTTTTCGGAAAACCGGCATCCATCCTCGGATCAAGTCCGAGGACAGGCATTTTCCGGATCATGCTCTTAAGATTGCTAGCGCTCCAGCGGCGGCGCGCTGCGCGCAGCGAAAACCGTCTCGATCTTGGCTTTCAGGGTCTGGGCGTTGAACGGCTTGACGATGTAATTGTCGACGCCCGCCTTCTTCGCCGCGATGACGTTTTCGGTCTTCGATTCCGACGTCACCATGATGAACGGCGTGCGCTTGAGGGCGGGATCGTTGCGCAGCTCGCGCAACAGCTCATAGCCGCTCATCGGCACCATGTTCCAATCGGAAATCACCAGGCCGTAGCGTTTGTTGCGCATCTTGGCGAGCGCCGAGGCGCCGTCATTGGCGTCGTCGACGTCGGTGATGCCGAGATGCTGCAACAGGCCGCGGATGATGTTGATCATCAGCTTGGAATCGTCGACCAGGAGCACGGACATCGCTGGGTTCATAGCCATGGCGCCGGTTCCAACCAATGCGGGATGCGTCAGGCCGGCAAATGCCGGCTCACACACGTCGCGGCGGACGATTTGATCCCCAAACAGCCCACAATACTACTACCGCCAGTTGAACTGCTGGTAAATCGCCGAAAGCCGCAATTCCCGCAATGCACAATTGCTTGCCGGTCATGGCGCCTGATTTTGCGCTTTCCGCCGGCACTTGTCCGCACTCTACGACCTTACGCAGCGGCTTCGCCGCGATGCAAACTATGGCGTGTGGTGTCCGGGCGAAATGCTGCCGCTCACCGGCCGACCGGCGGCCGCGGGCTTGGATTGGGCGGCGGCCCTGCCGGTTGGGCAGCCTGCGGGTGCACGATGGTGCCGGGCTCGTCCTCGACTTCCTGCGGCTGCTCGACGGGCTGCGGCTGTTGCTGCTGAGGCTTTTGCCGCAATGGCGGGCCGAGGGTGGACGGCGGGGCCGGCGTGAACGCCGATTGGCCGCTGCGGCCGCTATACGTCATCAGCCCTTCCTTGGTCGAGATGATATCGCCGGGCCGCAAGGTCGGATCGGTCTTCACATCCAAGGTGGCCAGCCCGAACGGATCCTTGCCGTTGCAGCTGCAATTGGCGACGAGGTGCTTGCGATAGAGGAACGCCGTATTGAGATCGGAGTAGCGCGCGCCGTCGCCGGCCACCGCGCCGTCGATCTCGGAGCCGAAATAGACCTTGGTGGCGCTGGTCGGACAGATCGCCTTGCAGGTCTCGGCCGGCGTCGCATTGGCCATCCGCTCCAGCGGAAAGTGCTGGCCGTCGCACAGTCGCACGCAGAAAGCGACGCCGTGTCCGGTGGTGCCGGCGTTCTCGTTGACGCGTTCCTGGCCAAGCGGCGCCGGCGCGATGCGTCCGATCTCCGGCGGCGGCGGCGGATAGTTGGGCGGCGGCGGCGCCTGCCGCTGCGGGCCGCCGAACAGGAAATCAAAAAAACCTTGCGCCTGCGCCGCGCCTGGCGCCGACAGGGCGGCGATGGCGCAAAGCGCGCCGGCAAGAACAGCCGAACGCCACTTCAACCGCTTGCTGCGACGCCTAAGCACCACGTCACCACCTGACTGCCACGCCTCCGACGTCCCCCGAGCGATTCCCTAATCGGCTGGAGTATCGGCGCTTTCCCGGCATCCCCGCAAGGCAGTCGCGCGTGCGGCATGGTGTACGGCTACCGGCCAGCATGACTATGATCTCGGCGATAAAGCTGCCCTCCCATGCCGACAAGGCCGCCATCCGATCAGTTGCAGGTAATGATCGCAGACACGGCGTGGCGGTCGCTAAACGCCTCGGATATTGTCGGCGCCATAAAGAGCTAGGGAAGAACACATGATCAAGAAATTCCATGTCCTCTATGTCGGCCAGATCGAGCTCGACAATGTGGGCCTGAGCGGCACGCCGGCCAACGAGCGGCGCTATTCCGACGAGCGGCTGGCGGAAGCTTTCTTCACCGCGCGCGACGTCGCCCAGCTCATGGATGAGCTCGGCTTCGACGTGCTGTGGACCGCCGAGCATCACTTCCAGCGCGAGGGCTACGAGGTCTTCCCCAATCTGATCCAGCTCGGGCTGTGGCTCGCCACCCAGACCAAGCGGCTGAAGTTCGGCTGCGCCTTCAACGTGCTGCCGATGTGGCACCCGATCCGCATGGCGGAAGACTATGCCATGGCCGATATCGTCACCGACGGCAGGGTCATCATGGGGGTGGGCCGCGGCTATCACACCCGCGAGGTGGAATCGTTCGGCGCGCCGCTCTTGGACGCCGACAAGAACCGCGAATTTTTCGAGGAGCAGTTGCGGCTCTTGCTGACCTGTTTCAACGACCAGTCCTTTCACTTCAAAGGCAAATATTTCGAAGCGCCGCCGCCGGTGGACTACCGCGGCTACAAGCTCCAGGACATCACCATGGTGCCCCGGCCGAAACATCTGCCGGTGGAAATCTGGATGCCGATCGCCAGCGGCAAGACCATCGAGATGATGGCCCAATACGGGCTGAACGCGATGGTGACGCTCAACGGCGAGAAAATCCTCGATGACGTCATCCGCGCCTATCACGC
>JBAUYI010000018.1:0-31285 GCA_049584715.1 Xanthobacteraceae bacterium | reverse complement strand
CCGGCCCGCGCCTTGGTGATCAAGACCAAGCCGATGTACCTGTTCATGAACATGCTGTTCCAGCACACGGTGGTGAAGCGCCCCAAGGTGCCGTCGCCGACGCAAGGCAATTTCGTGCCGCGCGACGACGAGGAGGATTTCAACCATCCCTCCGGCAAGATCGAGGAAGAGGTCTGACATGGCGTGGGACGAAGCAAACGCCTGGCTCGCCGGCGCCGCCAACAAGGCGCTGTATCAAAACCTGCTTGATGACGCGACGACACGGCCGTCCCGCGTCGCGCTGCGCAAGAAGATCGTGCGTCCGGACGAGATGCCCTGGGAAATGTCGCGGCAGGGCTTGCTCAAGCATCTGCTCAACGACGAGATGAACACCCGCATGGAAACCGTCGACGCCTATATGCAGGTGATCCCGCCCGGCAGCCGTTCCGGCAAGCATCGGCATCTCGCCGAGGAATGCCTCTATGTGGTCGAGGGCTTCGGCTACGACATGCACCAGGACTGCGACGTCGAGATTACCGATACCTACGAATGGAAAGCGCAAGACGAGATCAAGCGCTACGACTGGGAAGCCGGCGACGTCATCTATATTCCGCCTTGCACCATCCATCAGCACTTCAACGGCGACCCGGCACGGCCGGCGCGGCTGATCTCCTGCACCAACCGCATCTACAAGAATTCCGGCCTCAACGATCTGGTGCAGATCGAAAACGCTCCGGAATACGACCCGAACGTGGTGCTCACGGCGGAACTGGTGCGAGATTATCTCGAACAGAAGGCCGTAGCCCGGATTGAGCGGTAGCGAAATCCGGGGTTCGAAATCCGGGTCGACGTGCGCCGCCGGTCGTTCCCGGATTGAGCTGCGCTCAATCCGGGCTACGCTCCGTATCGCGCGCCAGCGCCGCGCGGACGTTCTCGATCTCGCGCGCCCATTGATCGGCCCGCGACGCCAGCAGATCGCGCAGGCGCTGCGCGGCATCCGGGTAACCTTCGAGCATGCGCAGGAACATCGACCGCGAGATGCGCAGCACGATGGAGTCTTCACGGGCTCTGGCGGTCGCCGGCCGTTTGGTTTCCGCGATCAGGGCCGTTTCGCCGAGCAGCGTGCCCGGGCCGGCGATGATTTCGGCCTCGTTGCCGCGTTCGGTCGAAAGGCTGAACGAGCCGCGTTGAACGATATAGCCGCCGTCGGCGGCCTCGCCGACGGTGAACAACACCTGACCGGCTTCCACGCTGTAGCTTTCGGCGCCGATGGCGACGATGCGCAGCGCGCCGGAACCGAGCCGGCGGAAAATCGGAATCCTTTCCAGGAACGCGATGTCGTCTTCGATCGTCATGATGGCCGCTAGCTACGGCACCAATTTGTAGCCGCCGGCTTCGGTGACCAGGATTGAGGGCGCGGCGGCGTCCTTCTCGATCTTCTGGCGCAAGCGATAGATGTGGGTTTCCAGCGTGTGGGTGGTCACGCCGGAATTGTAGCCCCAAACCTCCTGCAATAGCGTCTCGCGCGATACCGGCCGCTGCCCGGCGCGATAGAGATAGCGCAGGATCGCGGTCTCCTTCTCGGTCAGGCGGACCTTGTTGCCCTTGGGATTGAGCAGGATTTTCGAGCTGGGCCGGAACGTATAGGGGCCGATGGTGAAGACCGCGTCCTCGCTCGCCTCGTGCTGGCGAAGCTGCGCGCGGATGCGGGCCAGCAGCACGGCAAAGCGGAACGGCTTTGTGACGTAATCGTTGGCGCCGGATTCCAGCCCCAGGATGGTGTCGGAATCGGTGTCGTGGCCGGTGAGCATGATGATCGGCGCCTTGAATCCGTTCTTGCGCAGGATGCGCACGGCTTCGCGGCCGTCGATGTCGGGCAGGCCGACGTCCATGATCACGAGATCGATCTGCCCGGCCTTGGCGGCCTGGACGCCCTTGCTGCCGTTCTCGGCGCCGACGGCTTCGAACTCCTCGTGCAGCGACAGCTGCTCGGTCAGCCCCTCGCGTAGCTCGGTATCGTCGTCGACGATCAGGATCTTGCGCGTATTGGGCATTCAGTCCGACCCCCGCAGCCGCTTTGCCGCGCCGGAAGGCGCGAAGTAGAAGGGACAAGATACAAGAGCCATAGCACCTTGGGAATCGGCGATCAGGCCAAGAAACGGATCATGAAACGGATCATGAAACGGACTGCACTTCGCTCGATCCGCGTCAGCACCCGGCCGGGCCGGAAATCGCAGGGCTGGCTATTTGCCGGCCCGTTTTCGGCCCCCGTTGCGCTCGGCCGCACCGGCATCAAGGCCGATAAGCGCGAAGGCGACGCCGGAACCCCGCGCGGCCGATTTCGCCCAGTGCGGCTGTGGTGGCGCGCCGATCGCCTGCCGCGGCCACGGACATTGCTGCCGGTCCGCCGCATCGGCCCGGACGACGCCTGGTGCGAAGATCCCCACCACCGGCGCTACAACCAGGCCTTCCGGCGCTCGGCCAATGAACCAGGGGACCGGCTGCGCCGCGGCGATGGTCTCTACGACATGGTCATCGAAATCGACCACAACACCCGGCCGCGCGTGGCCGGCCGCGGCAGCGCCGTTTTCATCCATGTGGCACGGCCACGTTTCGCACCGACCGCTGGCTGCGTCGCGTTGCGGCCGCGCGACCTCAAAATGCTATTGGGACGCATCAATTCAAAGACCCGAATATTGATTCAATCTTAGTGATCCGAACTTCTCGCCCCGAAAATCGCGGTGCCGACCCGCACGTGGGTAGCCCCGAAGGCGATCGCGGTTTGGAAGTCCGCGCTCATGCCCATCGAGAGCAGCTTTAGCCCATTGCGGCCGGCGATCTTTGCCGTGAGGGCGAAATGCGGCGCCGGCGCTTCATCGGCGGGCGGGATGCACATCAGGCCTGCAATCGTCAGCCCATAGCGGTCGCGGCAGGCGGCGAGGAAGCCGTCGGCGTCCTGCGGCAGCACGCCGGCCTTTTGCGGCTCGGCCCCGCTATTGATCTCGGCGAACAGGACCGGGCGCCGTGCCTGCTTGGCGATTTCCTTGGCCAGCGCCTCAGCGAGGCTTGGCCGATCGACCGAATGGATGGCGTCGAACAAGGCCACCGCCTCCTTGGCCTTGTTCGACTGCAACGGACCGACCAGATGCAGTTCGAGGCCGCCATCGCCCGCGCCGTGACGGGCGATCAGCGGCGGCCATTTGGCCTTGGCCTCCTGGACGCGATTCTCGCCGAACACGCGCTGGCCGGCAGCGATCACCGGCTCGATCGCCTCGGCGCCGTGTGTCTTCGAGATCGCAATCAGCGTGACCGTCGCCGGGTCGCGCCCGGCATCGCGGCACGCCGCCGCGATCTGCTCGCGCACGCCGGCAATGGCTTCCGGTCGATTCATGGTTTCCATCTGGTCAACGCCGCATCGAATGATTCAAATTTTAGCAAAACCGCGAAGACCACTTTTACGTGTGTCCCGTACTGTAGAACTCGGGGTCGAGGGTGCACGATGCTGGACAATCAAGCAAAGGCGCGCAAGCCGTCGTCGTGGCGGAGCAAGCCTATTTTGAGCATCCGCGCCCGCTTGCTCGTGCTCGCGCTTTTGGCCATCGCGCCGCTGGTGTTCGACCGCGTGCACGGACTGGAATTGGCCCGCGGCCATCGTATCGACCGTGCCCGCACCGAGGTGATCGATCTGGCGCGTCGCGGCACGGAATCGCAGCGCGAGATCATCTATTCGGTTCGCGCGCTGCTGCAGATCGTCGCCCGCGCCTATGCCAAGGTGCCGACCGAGGCGGCAAACTGCAATCAGTACCTGACTGCGCTCACCGGCAACGTGCCCTGGATCCGGGGCTTGTCGGTCGCCGGCGCCGACGGCCGCATCACATGCTCGACCGAGTCCGACGTCATCGGATTGAACGTGTCCGATCGCCCGCATTTTCAGAATGCGCTGCATTCCCGTGACTTCGCGCTGAGCGATTACCTGGTCCACCGGGTTCATCAGTGGCCGAGCCTGATCGCCACGTATCCGGTGATCGGTGACGATGACAGCGTCAGCGGCGTCGTGCTCGCGGTGATCAACCTGCAATGGGTCGGCGAGCTGGTATCGACCGCCACGCAACGCTCGGGCGCCTCCGTCCTCCTGCTCGACGGCGGCGGCACGCTGGTCGCCGGCTCGGCCGATCAGGAAAATCTCATCGGCAAGCCGTTCGCCACGCAAACCCTGGCCCATGACATGCTCACGCGCGACGAGGGCACGGTGACGACCGAAGGTTTTGACGGCATCCGGCGCATCTTCGCCTATGTGCGCGTGCCGTCAACGCAGGCGCGCCTTGCCGTCGGCCTCGACGAGCGCGCCGTGCAGGCCGGCATCGACCATGAAACGACTGTCGCCTTCCTGCAGCTGGTGCTGTTTGGCATCTTCGTCCTGCTGGTGGCGTGGTTCGGCGGCGAGCAGCTCATCGTCAAGCCGATCCGTTCCCTGGTGCGTGCCGCGACCCGCATCGGGCGCGGCGATTTCCATGTGCGCACGACCCAGGAGACCTGGATCGCGGAGTTCGAGCCGCTTGCCGCCGCGCTCGACGACATGGCGCGCAAGCTCGCCGAACGCGAGGAAGAATTGCGCATCGCTAACGAGCACCTCGAGGAACTGGCGAGCCTCGACGGTCTCACCGGGCTCGCCAACCGCCGCGGTTTTGACCGCCAGCTCGAGCAGGAATGGCGGCGCGCCGGCGAGATCAATGAGCCGGTGGCGCTGATGATGATCGATATCGATCACTTCAAGCTCTACAACGACCGTTACGGCCACGTCTCCGGCGACACCTGCCTGCGCTCGGTCGGCGAGACACTGTCGCTGGTGACGCTGGAAAACTGCGTGCTGGTCGCCCGCTATGGCGGCGAGGAATTCGCGCTGCTCTTGCCCGGTCTCGATCTGCCGCGGATCGCTTCGCTCGCCGAGGAGGCGCGCCGCTCGATCGAGGATCTCCTGATCACCCATGCCGAAGCGCCTTGCGGCCACGTCACCATCAGCATCGGCGTCGAGGCGATCGTGCCGCGGGCCGGCCAGACCGCCGCCGATCTGGTCGAGGCCGCGGACCGCGCGCTCTATGCCGCCAAGCGGCGCGGCCGCAATCGCGTGGACGCCAATGGTCCGACGCTGGTGAGCACGTCGGAGCCGGAGCCGCGGACCATCTACGAGACGCCGCCGCTGGTCGCCTAGCCGCCAGTCTCAGCGGCGCTTGCGTTTCTTCGGCGGCGCCCAGATCATGGCTTCGAGCTTCATGCCGTCGGGATCGGTGAAATAGACCGCGTAATAGCTGTCGCCGTAATACTCGCCCGGCGGATCGACCACCGTCATGCCGTTCTTTTCGAGAAAGACGCCGAGATCGTCGACCGCCTTGCGGCTGGCAAGCTCGAAGGCGTAATGGTGGAAGCCGATATCGCCTTTGCGATATTTGTGCTTCCGCCCTTGCGCATCGGCGGCGGCGATCCAGAACAACGTCTTGCCGTTGCTCCAGCCGGCCATGTCGTCATATTCGTGTTTCAATGTGAAGCTGAGAAATTTTAACAGCTTGTCGTAAAACGCCTTCGAGCGCGCGAAATCGCCGACGCTCAGTACGAGATGATCGATGCCGACGACGCGAGGCATGGGATCGTCCGATTTGTAGCCCGCGTTGAGCGAAGCGAAATGCGGGTGGGCGTTGCGGCAAGTCTGCACCCGGATTTCGCTTCGCTCCATCCGGGCTACGGTCCGGCGCTTGCCTTGAACCTTTGGCCCGCCCAAGATAGCACAAGCCATCCGTCCAGGGACCAACGCCATGCCGCGCACTTTGTTCGACAAAATCTGGGATTCGCACCTGGTCGGACAGCGCGCCGACGGCCGCGACCTGCTCTATATCGACCGCCATGTGCTGCACGAATTGCATGCGCATCATGCCTTTACCGCGCTGGAGAAGCAGGGCCGGCCGATCCACCGGCCCGATCTGACTTTCGCGGTGCAGGATCACACCGTAGCCACCAAAGCCGGCCGCGATGACGACACCAATCCGTCCGGCACCGCGTTCTTGCGGGCGATGCGCGACGGCACGCGCAAGAACGGCATAAAACTTTTCGACATCGACGACCCGGAACAGGGCATCTCCCACGTGGTGGCGCCGGAGCTCGGCATCGTGCTGCCGGGCGCGACGCATGCGGTGCCGGACAGCCACGCCAGCACGGTCGGCGGCGTCGGCGCGCTCGCCTTCGGCTGCGGCACCAGCGAGATGACGCATATTCTCGCCACGCAGGTGATGGCGCTGAAGCGGCCGAAGCGCATGCGCACGCGGCTCGACGGCCGGCTCGGCGCCCATGTCAGCGCCAAGGACGTGGCGCTCCGCCTGATTGCCGAGCTCGGCGTCGCCGGCGGCCGCGGTTATGTCGTCGAATATGCCGGCTCCGCCGTTCGCGCCATGCCGATCGAGCAGCGCATGACGCTGTGCAACCTCAATATCGAGATGGGCGGACGCTCAGGCTTCGTCGCGCCCGACGACGCGACCTTCTCCTGGCTCGCCGGACGTCCTTATCTGCCGCAAGGCGCCATGTGGGATCGCGCACTGGACTATTGGCGCTCACTCGCGACCGACGACGACGCCGAATTCGATCGCGACGTCGTGCTCGACTGCGGCACGCTGGAGCCGCAAATCACCTGGGGCACCGATCCGAGCCAGGTGGTCGGCATTTCCGGCCGCGTGCCCGAGGCGGCTGCGATGGATCCGAGCCGGCGCGCTGCCGCCGAAGGCGCGTTCGCCTATATGGACCTGACGCCGGGCACGCCGCTCGCCGGGCTCCCCGTCAATCGCGTTTTCATCGGCTCATGCACCAACAGCCGGCTGCCGGACCTCGAAGTCGCGGCCGCCGTGGTGCGCGGCCGCAAGGTTGCCGATGGCGTCGTCGCCATGGTTGTGCCGGGCTCGTCGACGGTGAAACGAGAGGCGGAAGCAGCGGGGCTCGATCGCGTGTTCCGCGATGCCGGGTTCTTCTGGGGTGAATCCGGCTGCTCGATGTGCGCGGGCGGCAACGGCGACCGCGGCGAGCCCGGCGAGCGTTGCGTCTCGACCACCAACCGCAATTTCGAAAATCGCCAGGGCCCGAAGGTGCGCACCCATCTCGCCAGCCCGGCAACCGCGGCGGCGACCGCGATCGCCGGACGCATCGCCGACGTGCGGCAATTGCTGTCGGGAGCGGCGTGATGGAACCGTTCACCCGCCATACCGGCATCGCTGCGCCGCTTCTCAAAGACGACATCAACACCGACCAGATCGCGCCGATCCGGATTTCGCGCAGCCTCAAGGAAGACTACAAGACGACGCTGTTTTATCGCGCCCGGGCACGCGACGATGGCAGCGAAGATCCGGATTTCATCCTCAACAAGCCGCAGTTCCGCAACGCCGGCATTTTGGCAACCGGGCACAATTTCGGCGCCGGCTCGTCGCGTGAATCGGCAGTGTGGAGCATGATCGCCAACGACATCCGCGTCATCGTGGCGAAGAGCTTTGCCGACATCTATCGCGAGAATTGCCTGCAGAACGGCCTGCTGCCGATCGTGCTCGCCCCGGACGAGGCGGAAACCTTCATCGCGCGTGTGGTGCGCGTCAATGGCGAAGGCCCGTTCACGGTCGATTTGGTGACGCAGCGTATCAGCGGGCCGGAGGGCGCCGACGTCGCCTTCGAGATCGCGGCGGCCGACCGCACGCGGCTGCTCGAAGGCCTCGACGATATCGGGCTGACGCTCAAGCAGATGGACGACATCGTGCAATGGGAGCAACGCGCCGCTACGGCGCAGCCTTGGCTGCAAACGGCGCGGGACAGCCGCTAAAAAGGGAGACGCGTAATGAGCGTGCGCAAAAAACTTCGGGCGATCATGGCGGGCGAACGCCTGGTGCTGATGCCCGGCGCCTATGACGCGCTGTCGGCGCGCATCATGGAAGCCGAAGGATTCGAGGCGATTTGCGCCGGCGGCTACGCGGCCATCGGCTCGATGCTGGCGCAGGCCGACATGGGCCAGTCCAACATGCGCGATTACGCCGATCATTACGCGCGCATCTGCGGCGCCGTCGACGTGCCGGTCTATGTCGACGCCGATACCGGTTTCGGCGGCGTCAATAATGTGCGGCAGATGGTTCGCGCCTTCGAGGCTGCCGGCGTCGCCGGCGTGTTCATCAGCGATCAGGTATTTCCCAACCGCTGCGGCTATCTGCCGGGCAAGCAGGTGATCCCGGTCGAGCAGATGCTCGCCAAGGTCAAGGCCGCGCTCGATGCGCGACGCGATCCGGATTTCTTCATCGCCGCGCGCACCGATGCCGCCGCCGTCGACGGCCTCAACGCGGCCATCGAGCGCGCGCGGCTGTTCATGGAAGCCGGCGCCGACATGGCCAAGCCCATGGGCGTCGATACCATCGAGGACATCAAACGCGTGTTGCGCGAAGTCGGCGGCCCGCATATGGCGACGCTGTCGCAAGCCGCAGGCCTGAAAAAGCGCAGCCTCGAGGAGCTCGAAGCCGCCGGCGTGGTCGCGGCGACCTTTCCCTCGATCGCACTGTTTGCCGCGGCGAACGCGGTGCGCAATGTGCTGCGTATCCTCAAACGCGAGAATTCGCTCACCGCCACGTTCGATCACCTCTTGCCGCTCGACGACTATTACGAGCTGGTCGGGCTGAAGGCGATGCTGACGCGCGAGGAGAGCTACGACAAGGCGGCCGAGGCGCTGACCCAAAAACGCGCCGCCGAATAGCCGCGCATGGCGTGCAAAGCTGCAATTGCACTTGCCCTGCTCGTCATCGCGTCGTTTGTGGCTGGCGCGAGCGCGGAGGATTTTTACAAGAACAAGCAGCTCCGCCTGATCGCCGGCTTTCCGGCGGGCAATGACTACGATCTCGGTGCGCGGCTCCTGGTCAAATATCTGCCGAAATATATTCCGGGCCAGCCGACCATCATTGTCCAGAACATGCCGCAGGCGGCGAGCGTCGCCGCCGCGAATTACCTCTATACCCAGGCGCCGCGCGACGGCACCGTGCTCGGCTCGTTCTCGCGCAACATCGTCAACGACGCGCTGACGGCACAGCCCAATGTCGAGATCGATCCGCGGCGCATGAACTGGCTCGGCGCCACCTCGCGGCCGGCGCGGGTTTGCGTGCGCTGGTACACCGCGCCGGTGAAGACGCCGGCCGATCTGTTCACGACGGAATTCATCGTCGGCGCCGCCGGCGCCACGTCCTCGCTCGCCATCCTGCCGACGGTGCTCAACAAGGTGCTCGGCACCAAATTCCGCATCGTCCAGGGCTATCAGGGCATGGGCGATTCGATGCTCGCGGTCGAGCGCGGCGAACTGCAGGGCCTGTGCGCCTCCTACCAGCAATTCCGGGTCAACGAGCAGCTCATCAAGGACGGCAAGCTCACCTTCCTGCTGCGCGCCGAGGAGGCGCCGATCCCGGGCATCCCTGACGTGCCGTCGATCTTCGACTACGCCAAGACCGACGAGCAGCGCCAGCTCATGCGCTTCGTATTCTCCTCCACCGAATTTGGCCGGCCCTATGTGTTCCCGCCCGAGGTGCCCAAGGATCGCGTCGACATCATGCGCAAGGCGATTGCCGACGCGGTACACGACCCGGAACTGGTCGCCGAAGCCGCCAACATCAAAATGGACATGACCTACACACCGCCGGATCACCTGGAGCAACTCGTCGAAAAACTTTACCAAACGCCGCCGGGCGTGATCGAAACCGTCAAATCGCTGCTGCCGAACGAGAAGTAAAAAGCCGATGCCGACCGGTCGCGGAATTGCACCTCGGTAGCGATTGTTGGTATTCTTCGCCGTAACCAATGGGATGAGCTTTGCGAATAACAACAAGAAGCCTGATTGCCGCCGTCGCCGCCAGCCTGGCGCTTGCGGCCTGTGCAGCGTCGCCACCGGCCGACCAGCCCGCGGCAAGCACCACGCCGGCGACAGCACCCGCGGCTGCCGCCGCCACACCGGCGTCGCAACTGCGCGATCTCACGCCGCAAGAGAAGAAGATCATCGTCGACGCAGTCGCGCCTTCTCTCAGAGAGCCCGGCTCGGCAAAATACAAATGGGCGAAATTTCCGATCGTGCCGCCGTCGGACGAAGTCAGCTATTGCGGAATTGTCGACGCCAAGAGCCCTCACGCCGCCTATGACGGACGCCAGGCCTATATCGTCGACGCCAAGGTTAGCGGCGGTCACATCACCGCGGCCGCGCTGGGTCTCATCACCGGCGGCAAGGATACGGCCATCGTCGCCAACATGTGCGCCACGCACGGGCTCGATCCCAACAGCGCGACGTAAAACTTAGGCGTGCGGCGTCCACTCTTCGGCGCTGGCGCCGGCCAGCGACTGCACGCGCGCTTCGTCGGCGGCAAGCTCGCGCGCCGGGCCGGAATAGACCACCTGGCCGTCGTCGAGCACATAGGCGTGGTCGGCGATTTCGAGGCTCATGCGCACGTTCTGCTCGACCAGCAGCACGGTGATCCCTTCCGAGCGCATCTGCGCCACGATGCGGAACACTTCGCGCACGATCAGCGGCGCCAGCCCTTGCGACGGCTCGTCGAGCATGAGCAGTTTTGGATTGAGCAGGAGCGCGCGGCCGATCGACAGCATTTCCTGCTCGCCGCCGGACAGCTGCCGGCCGCGATTGGACTTGCGCTCGGCGAGCCGGGGAAACAGCTTGTAGACGCTGGCCGGCGTCCACGGGCCCGGCCGCACCAGCGGCACCATCAGGTTCTCGTCGACGGTGAGATTAGGGAAAATCTTGCGGCCTTCGGGAACATAGCCGACGCCAAGCGCGGCGACGCGAAATGGCGGCATGCCCGTGGTCTTGTTGCCGAAGATCGTGACCTGACCCTCGCGCGGCGGCGTGAGCCCCATGAGGCTGCGCAGCGTCGTAGTCTTGCCGGCGCCGTTACGGCCGAGCAGCGCCGTCACCTTGCCTTCGGCGGCCTCGAGGCTGACGCCATGCAAGATGTGGCTCTTGCCGTAAA
Source organism: Xanthobacteraceae bacterium (assembly GCA_049584715.1). GTDB lineage: Bacteria > Pseudomonadota > Alphaproteobacteria > Rhizobiales > Xanthobacteraceae > BOG-931. The sequence continues at coordinate 20,285 of JBAUYI010000018.1, read as the reverse complement.
ACGTATGCAGCCCTTCGGCGGTCAGCGCGGCGGTCATGCGGCCTGACCCAGATAGGCGGTCTGCACCGCTTTGTTGGCCGCAATTTCCGGCGGCGTGCCTTCGGCGAGGAATTTGCCCTGGTCGAGCACCATGATGCGGTCGGCCAGATGGAACACGACGCGCATATCGTGCTCGATCAGCACGATCGTCAGCTTGCCGTCCTTGTGCAGTTTTCGGATCAGTTGGGTGATGTTGTAGGTTTCCTGATCGCCCATGCCGGCGGTCGGCTCGTCGAGCAGCAACAGCCGCGGCTTGAGCGCCAGCGCCATCATGATCTCGGTGGCGCGCTGATCGCCGTGGGCGAGCTCGCCGACCAGCCGGTCGGCGCTGTGGCTCAGTCCGCTCACCTCAAGGAGCTCGACGACCCGCTTTTTGACATCGACGTCGGCTTCTTCCGATTGCCACATGCGCAGCCGATAGCCGCTCGCCACCTCGACGGCGATTTTCAGATTTTCCCGGATCGTCAGCTCGGGGAACACTTCGGTGATCTGGAAGGTGCGGGCGATGCCGCGCCACACCCGCCGCGCCGGCAGCAGCCCGGAAATATCCTCGCCGTCGAAGATGATCTGGCCTGAGCTCTGCGAGAGAAAGCCGCTGATCAGGTTGAAGAAGGTGGTCTTGCCGGCGCCGTTCGGTCCGATGACCGCGCGCAGCTCGCCGGGCTCGACCGTCATCGACACGTTGTCGACGGCGACGAGGCTGCCGAAATGTTTTGAGACTTTCTCGACTCGCAGCAGACTCACATTGTCGCCTTTCTCACGATGTCGCCTTTCGCCGGATGATACCCAAGACGCCGCGTGGGAAGAACAGCACGACGAGGACGAAGAACAGGCCGATGAACGACATCCAGTTCTGCGTCTCGCTCGAAATGTAGTCTTGCAGCACCAAAAAGATCGCCGCGCCGATCAGCGGCCCCCAGAAGCTGCGCATGCCGCCCAGCACCGCCATGATAACGAAATTTCCCGACTGGTCCCAGCGCAACGCACGGGGATCGACGAAGTCGTTCATCAGCGCGAACAGCGTGCCGGCGATGCTGACGAAGAAGCAGGAGACGACCCACGACATCCAGATGTGCTGATCGACCGGAATGCCGAGGAATCGCGCCCGGCGCTCGTTCTCGCGGATCGCCAAGAGCGTGCGGCCGAACGGCGAGCGGAGCAGGAACGCCATGGCGGCTGCCGAAACCGCGAAGACCGCCAGCACGAAATAATAGAACGCCTTGTTGCTGTTGAGGATGTCGAGCGTGGCAAAGCCGAAATGAAGCGGCTCGCGATGCCAGGCGCTGACGCCATCGTCGCCGCCGGTGAGCGAGAACCATTGAAAGGCGATGAAGTAGAACACTTGCCCGAAGGCGATGGTGCACATGGCGAAGTAGACGCCGCGCAGCCGCACGATCATCGGGCCGATGATGGCGGCAGCGACGGTGCCGAGCACGATGCCGGCAAGCATGCCGACCGGCGTAGAGGGTATCAGATATTTGATGGTCAAGGCGGTGCCGTAGGCGCCCAGGCCGAAATAGGCGGCGTGGCCGAACGACAGGACGCCGGTATAGCCGAGCAGGAAATTGAGCGCCATGGCGGCCAGCGCGTAGATCACCACCCGGGTGCCGAGCTCGACATAGCTGCCGGCCAGCGGCAGCCAGAACGGCGCCGTCAGCAGCAGCGCCCAGATCAGAACATCGCCGGCGCGCTTGTCGAATTTCATCAGAAGCGGCCCTCCTCACCCAACAGGCCGCGCGGCCGCACGATCAAGACCGCCGCCATCATCACATACATGACGGCTTCGCTGGCGGCCGGCAGAAACACCGTGGTGACGCCAGAGACGACGCCGATCAGAATGCCGCCGACGAGCGTACCCGGCAACGAGCCCAGGCCGCCGACGATGATGGCGATGAAGCTCGGCATGATCAGATTGTCGCCGATCGTCGGCTGCAACCCGAGCATGCCCACCGCGAGCACGCCGGCGAGGCCGGCCAGATAAATGCCGAGGCCGAAATTCAAGTTGCGCAACACGCGGGTGTTTACGCCCAGCACGGCGACGGTTTCGAGATCGAGCGTACCGGCGCGGATGCGGATGCCGAGCCGGGTATAGTTGAGGATCACAAACAGTGCGGCGACGACCGCCGTGACCAGGATCACCATGAAGACGCGATAGCCGGTGAGAAAGAAGAACTGCAGGCTGAGCGGGCGCGAGAGCCAGCTCGGTATCTGGTAGGGCAGGCTCTGCGCGCCCCAGATGAAGCGGGTGCCATCCTCGATCATGAAGGCGAGACCGAAGGTCAGCAGCAGGCTGTAGAGCGGGTCGCGGCCATAAAGCCGTCGGATCAGCACCCGCTCGACCGCGATGCCGATGAAGGCAACGAGGAACGGCGACGCCACCAGCGCCCCCCAGAAGCCCACATAGGGAATGAGCGTGTAGGCCAGATAGCCGCCGATGGCCAAAAACCCGCCGTGGGCGAAATTGATCACGCCCGACAGATTGAGGATCAGCGACAGCCCAAGCGCCATCAGCGCGTAAAACGCGCCGATGATGAGCCCGTTGAAGATATTGAACAGTAGCAGCTGGGTCATACGCGAAACATCATCATCGCCCGCAGATCACGCCGGCCGCCGGCGGTGCGTAGCGATCCCCCATTCCCCGACATCGATGTTTAGAACCCCCACCCCGGCTGGAAATTCCAGGCGCCGCGATCGAGGCGCGGCGCCTAGTTTATACAGCGATCAGGCCGGCCAAGTCATCTTGCATCCAGTGCCTTCGACCGACAGGGCGGCTTCGTCGCCCTTGACCAGCTGGCTGACCTTGAACAGGTCCTCTTTGTCGCCGCCGGCCGGCGCCGGCTGCGACTGGCCGACGAACAGCGTCGGCATCAGCTGGTTGTCGCCCTTGCGGTAATACGGCGTGTTCGGCATCAGGGCCACTTCCGGCGGCAGCTCCAGGCCCTGCATGGCCTTGGCCATCGCAACCGAGTCGAGCGATTTTGCCTTCTCGGCGGCGAGCTTGCAGGTGTGGATCGCCGCAAAGCCGAACCAGGTGCGCGCGGTCGGCACGTTGCCATTGGTGCGCTTGCGGATGTCGGCGACGAACTGCTCGACATGGGGCACGCCGGGCTGCTTCCAGTACCATTCGAACACCCAGTCGCCGAACAGCGCTTCTGGCGGCAGGCCCTTGTTGACTTCGAGCTCCTGCTGCGCGCCGGCAATGTGGATCTTCTGGTTGAGCCCGAACTGCACCGCCTGCTTGAGACAGTTGATCATGTCGTCACCGGCCAGCAACAAGATGATCGCGTCCGGATTGGTCGACTGCGCCTTGATCAGATTGGCGGAGAAGTCGGTAGTGCCGAGCGGCGTGTAATCGGCGCCGAGCTCGGTGCCGGTGGCTTCCTTCAAGCTCGCCTCGAAACCTTCCTGCAGCGAGTGGCCGAAGGCGTAGTCCGTGGTGATGAAATACCACTTCTTGCCATACGAGGTGAGCAGCAGTTTTGAGACCGAATTGGTTTCCATGCGCGTGGTGTTGCAGACGCGGAAGACGTTCCAGTGGCACTGCTTGCCGGTGACGCTGTCGGTATGGCCGCCGGGCACGATGTGGAACTTGCCCTTCTGGTTGCTCTCATTGGCCATCGCCTGGGCCAGCGCCGAGTTGATGTTGCCGATGAGAAAGTCGACCTTGTCGCGGTCGATCAGCTTGTCGGCCTTTTGCACCGCGGTCGCGGTATCGCCGCTGGTCGAATCCTCGACCAGAAGCTCGACCTTGCGGCCGAGAATGCCGTTGTTGGCGTTGATCTGGTCGAGCGCGAGCTGGGCGCCGATCAATTCATTCTTGCCGAGCGCGGCGAAGGTGCCGGTCAGCGGATTGTCGAGACCGATCTTGACCGGCTCGTCCGCGAGCGACTTCACCACGAACGGGCTGGCCACTTGCATGGCGCCGATCGCGAGACCGGCCTTGAGAAGCGTGCGCCGCCGGACCGGGCGGCTGATCAGATTGGACATGTTTACTCCCTCGGGGGTGTTCTTTGGTTGGTTTTCTGAAGACCGGCCTTTATGCTTAAATTGCTTTCACAATTCAATCAAACCAATGTCGCATAATGGCCGGGAATGCAACGCGCAAGGCGGCTAGAGATCGGGCTCGGCGGACGCCGTCGCCAAGCCGGATTTCTTTCATTTGTCCGCGGCTTGCGCCCCGGAACCTAAAAATCGATCCCATACGGCTTGCAGTTGGGCTAGCGCCCCGTCGAGCGGTGAGACAAAGAGCCGCTGTTGCCGGCGCAGCAGCAGGCTTAAGCCCTCGCGCTTGCCCAGGACGCCGTTAACCGCAAAACCATTTCCATGCCAAACGTCTTGCGCAGCCACGTCCGGCTATCGAGCTCATCCGCGTTCGGCGGCGCGGCGGCCCTGTGCGGGAAATATGTGCAGGAAATATGTGACGGCCAACGTCGGTCATGGCAGCGCGTACATGGTGCGCGCGTCGGCGGTGAAAGCCTTGCGTGACTCCGGGTCGAGATAGAACATGTGGCCGCCGCGATAGAGTTTCAGCTGGGCGCGTTCCTCGCCATCGACCGGCGGCAGATGGTCGAGCACATAGCGGCTCACCGCGTAGGGCGTGACCATGTCGCTGTAGCCATGGGCGACCAACAGATGGAACGACGGCGTCAGCGCCAGCAACACGCGCAGATCGTCGGCAGCACTCGGCTGGCCGTGGCCCGCGTTCCCTTCCCAGTCCCATTTGCCGGAGATATCGGACGCCAGCAGGGTGTAGGTCATATCGGTCTTGAAGCCCAGCTCGTCACGCGCGTAAGCGACGAAGGCGCTGCCGTAGGCGCGCACGACGCCGTCGAGAATCGGATCGGGGCCGTGTGCCGTCGGCGATTCCGGGTAGGGATCGTCGGATGCGAACGTCGCGTCGTAGTGGCTGACGATCTTGTGGTCGCCGAGGTTGAGATTCTTGACATAATCTTCGCGGATGAAGCCGCGCGATTCCGCGATGGCGTCCACCGATATCCCGGTCATTTGCGCGACGCGTACGTAAAAGCTCTTGGCCGCGTCGCCCTGTAGCGGCGGGCCGGCGAGCGTCGAGAGATAATCGGTCAAGGCGAAATGCTCGGCTTGGGCGAGCGCGTCCTTGCTGAAAGTGCCCTTGCGCTCCATTTCACTTGCCGCGAGCGAAGGCAGTTGCAACGCGGCGCCCAGCGCAAAACGGTCGCCACCGAACTGGAACGCGCCTTCGAGCAACGGCGACAGCATCAAAATTCCCGAAATCACGATGCCCTGCTCGCTCTGCACGGTGCGCGCGACCTTGGCGGCGCGAAATCCGCCGTAGCTTTCGCCGAGGATGAATTTCGGCGAGCTGACGCGGCCGTTCTTCGCCACGTAAAGCGCGATGACCTTCGCCATCGAGCTGGCGTCGCCGTGCACGCCCCAGAACACGCTGCCGCCATCGGGCTTGGCCGGCCGGCTCCAGCCGGTGCCGATCGGATCGATCAGCACCAGATCGGTGAAGGCAAGCCAGGTGTCCGGATTATCGACCAGGCGGACGTCGGCGCCGTCGCGCCCGGCCATGCCGAACTGGGCGAGGCGCGGACCCACCACCCCGAGATGGAGGAAGGCCGAAGCCGCGCCGGGCCCGCCATTGAAGACAAAGGTCAGCGGCCGCGCGGCGTGATTGTCGGTTTTGGCCACATAGGCGGTGTAGAACACCGCCGCCGAACGATCGCCCGACTGATTGAACAGCGACAACGTTCCGGCGGTCGCCGTATAAGCAAGCTTGCCGCTCGGCGTATCGATGCTGTGCTCGCTGACCGCGTCAGCCGGTAGCAGCGAGAGGACGCCCGGGCCGCCCTGCTCGTGGTCGGATCCGCCTTGCTGGCTTTGCTCCTGACGACTGGGCCGATCGCCGCCGCCTCGTCCGGGACGGTCCTGGGCGACTGCGGTACCGGCCAAGGCGACCAGCATGAAGGCGACAACAACGCGACGTAGATCAATCATGTTCGTTTCCCGGAACTTTGGCGGCCGTGCGTGACGCGTCATTCGAGCTCGATGGCGCCTTCGATCTCCACCGACAGGCTGATTCCTTCGACGGTGAGAACCACTTTCGCCGGCAAAGCCTCATTGCCTTTGAGCTTGCCGCCGCTGACGGCGGCCCGCACCGCTTGCTCGATCTCGCGCTGCGAGGTGATGCCGACCTTTTTGAGAAATTTGCGTACGCTGACGTTCAGTGCTTCCTCGTTCATGATCGCCTCGTGAAAGTGCCGGAAAGATGGCTGTCCTGCCTAACATTTTATCCATGTAAGGTCGTCAAAACGACGATCAAAACCCATGCCGGGGAGCCGGTAGACAACAGCGATCAGATCGGCAAAGTTCTGGCCCTTCCGGTCCTATGGTTCCCTTTGCGGCCGGCAAAAATTCCGCCGGCCGCAAGGCCCTGCGAAAAACCGGCGTTGGAGGCGCCCACAATGCCCTTTCCCCGTGCTTCGAAGGCGCTAGCCCGTTTCACCGTGCTCGATTTGACCCGCGTGCGGTCGGGCCCGACCTGTGTCCGCCAGCTCGCCGACTGGGGCGCCAATGTCATCAAGATCGAGACGCCGCCCGGCCTCGAAGAGCCGATGGGCGGGCCGCGCGAGGGCGGCGATTTTCAGAACCTGCACCGCAACAAGCGCAGCATGACGCTGAACCTGAAAGCGCCGGAGGGGCTGGCCGCGTTCAAGCGCATGGTGAAAAAGGCCGACGTCGTGGTGGAGAATTTCCGTCCCGACGTGAAAAAGCGATTGGGCATCGACTACAAGGCGCTCGCCAAGATCAATCCGCGCATCGTCTATGCCAGCATTTCGGGCTTCGGCCAGGACGGCCCTTACGCCAACCGGCCGGGTTTCGATCAGATCGCGCAAGGCATGGGCGGGCTAATGTCGGTCACCGGCCTGCCGGGGCAAGGCCCGGTCCGCGTCGGCATTCCGATTGCCGACCTCAGCGCCGGACTGTTGGCGGCGACCGGCATCCTGGTCGCGTTGTTGGAGCGTGAGAAATCCAAAAAGGGCCAGCAGGTCGCGACCTCGCTCCTGCAGGCGCAGATCTTCATGCTCGACTTTCAGGCTGCCCGCTATCTGGTGCAGGGCGAAGTCGCCAAACAGGCCGGCAACAATCATCCGACCAGCGCGCCGACCGGCGTCTACAAGACCGACGACGGCTATATCAATATCGCCACCGCCGGGCAGACCATCTGGAAGCGGTTCTGCGAGATCATCGAGGCGCCCGCGCTCCTGCAAAATCCGGACTACGCGAACGGGGCGGCCCGCTCGAAGAACCGCGATGCGCTCGACGCCGAGATCAATCGCTATCTCGTCGGCCGCGGCAGCGCCGAATGGATCGAACGCATGAACAAGGCCGGCGTGCCGTGCGGGCCAATCTACGCGATCGACCAGATGTTCGCCGACCCGCAGGTGCAGCATCTCGGCATTGCCCAAAGCGTAACCAAGAAGGACAAGAGCAAGATGCGCCTTGTCGGCCAGGGCGTTACGCTGTCACGCACGCCGTCGCGGCTGGTGGTGCGGCCGCCGGAGCTCGGCGAGCACACCGACTCGGTGCTCAAGGAATTCGGTTTCAGCAAGCGCGACATCGCCGCGCTGCATAAGGCGAAAGCTGTATAAACGGACTGTCATGCCCCGCGAAAGCGGGGCACCCAGTAAACGCAACCCATGAGATCAACCTCGAAACACGGTGATTACTGGGTCATCCGCCTTCGCGGATGATGACCAGACAAATGACAAGGAGCTCAGCCATGACCGACAAGATGCTCTCCCGCAAAGAAGGAGGCGTCGGTTACGTCACTTTCAACAATCCGGAGAAGCTCAACGCCGTGTCGCTCGACATGTGGGAAGCGACCAAGCGCATCCTCGACGATTTTGCTGCCGACAACGACATCCGCGTCGTGGTGGTCACCGGCGCCGGCGGCAAGGCCTTCGTATCCGGGGCGGATATTTCAAGGTTCGAGAGCGAACGCGCCAATCTTGAAGGGGCGCGCGCCTACGGCGCCAAGTCCGAAGCTGCCTATGCCAGCATCTACGAATTCCCCAAGCCGACCATCGCGATGATCCGTGGCTATTGCATCGGCGGCGGGCTTGGGTTAGCGACGTGCTGCGACCTGCGCATCGCGACCGACAATTCGCGCTTCGCGGTTCCCGCCGCCAAGCTCGGGCTGGGTTACGGCTATGTGGGCTTGAAGCGTCTGGTCGACGTCGTCGGCCCGGCCTTCGCCAAGGAAATATTCTACACCGCTCGCCAATTCGACGCTCAAGAAGCGCTCACCATGGGCCTCGTCAACCGCGTGGTGCCGTCGGCCGAGCTCGAAGCTTCGGTCAAAAACATCACCGACATGATCTGCGCCAACGCGCCGCTCACCATCAAGGCGGTGAAATACACCGTCAACGAAATCGTCAGGGAAGACTCCAAGCGTAATATCGCGCGCACCACCGAAATGGTGGAGAAGTGCTTCACCAGCAACGACTACAACGAAGGCCGCTCAGCCTTCATGGAAAAGCGCAAACCGGTCTTCACCGGGACCTAACCCGCGTCACTCCACCTTCAGGCCCGCCGACTTCACCACCTTGGCCCATTTCGCGGTCTCGTCGGCGATGAGATGGCCGAATTCGGCCGGGCTCATCGGCATCACTTCACCGCCTAGGTCGTGGAAGCGCGCCTTGAGTTCAGGTTTTGCCAGCACCGCGTTGACGGCGGCGTTGAGCTTGGCGACGATTTCGGGCGGCATGCCTTTCGGCCCGCTGATGCCGAACCACACCGAGACTTCATAACCCGGGACGGTTTCGCCGATGGTCGGCACGTCGGGGATGGATGCAACGCGCTCCTTGGTGGTGACGCCGAGGGCGCGGATGCGGCCGGCCTTGATCTGCGGCATCGAGCCCGGAAGGTTGTCGAACAGCACCGGAATCTGGCCGCCGAGTAGATCGGTCATCGCCGGCCCGGTGCCGCGATACGACACGTGGGTGAGTTTGATGCCGGTCATGATTGCCAACAGCTCGCCCGACATGTGCGGCGAGGTGCCGACGCCACCGGACGCGAAGTTGATCTTGCCCGGCTCCGCTTTTGCCATGGCGATGAACTCGGCCAGCGTCTTGGCCGGAAAATCCATGTTCACGTCCATGACATTGGCGAGCTTCATGGTGCCGGCGATCGGCGTGGAGTCGCGCACGAAGTCGAACGGGATATGCTCGTAGAGTGTGGCGTTGATGGCATTGTTCGGCGCCACGAAGCCGATGGTGTAGCCGTCGGGCGCCGAGGCCAGCACGTCCTGCATGCCGATATTGCCGCCGGCGCCGACGTGATCCTCGATGATGAATTGCTGGCCGAGCTGTTCCGACAAGTACTGGCCGAGGATGCGCGCGATGGTGTCGTTGGGGCCACCGGCGGCGAACGAGACGATGAAGCGCACCGGCCGCGTCGGATAATCGAGCGCGTCGGCAGGACCGCCCGCGACGAGACAAGGTAACAGCAAGGCGAGCAGGCGCACTGCTTTGGCACCAAGGCACATCATGACGTTTCCCCTCCGCAACCGTAGGACGGGCAACGCAGCGCCGGGCTACGGGATTTTCTTCACGACTTTCGTATCGAGTCCGAACACCCGTGCGGCATTGGCGCCCAAAATGTTGCGCTTGGCCGTCTCGTTGAGGAACGGCAGGTCGTAGATCACGCCGGGCGTGTCGAAATCCCAATGCGGATAATCGGACGACCATAAGAGTTGCGTGTCGGCCTTGATCATCTTGAAGGTCGCTTCGAGGATCGAGTTGTCGTCGGGCTTTTCCATCGGCTGCGAGGAATAAAACATCTCGCGCATGTATTCGCTCGGCTTTCTTTTCAGCGACGGGCAGTCCGACGTGCGCATCAAGTAGGAATGATCGAGCCGTTGCATCAGCGCGTAGGCCCAGGTCAGTCCACTTTCGATCCACAGCACCTTGAGCTTGGGGAAGCGCTCGGGCAGGCCGTTGATCACCCAATTGGTCATGTGAATCATGTTGAACCACATGAAGCCGAGCGAATGCACCGAGATGAACCGGTTGGTCATCTGCAGCGCGCGGTCTTCCCAGCTATAGGCGGCGTGGAACGAGATCGGCTTGCCGAGCTCCTCGAGCAGCGCGTAGGTCTTCATATAGGCGTTGTCGTGCACCGGCTTGTAGCGCGGCGACGTCACCATGAAGCCGACGACGCCTTTCTTGTCGCCGAAATCCTTCACCGTCTGATAGGCGGCCTCCGGATCGTTGAACGGCAGATAGAGCATCGAGATCAACCGCGGCTCGACCGCGAGGATGCGCTCGCAGAGCCAGCGGTTATAGGCGCGGCACAGCGCCACCTCGATCTCGACCTGCGGATGCAGGCCGAGGAACAGCATCGGCGTCGGGAACAGGCAGGCGTAATCGACGCCGAGCGAATCCATCCACTCGACGGTCATGGCGACGTCGCGGTGCCGGCCGTCCTGCGGCACTTTCTGCAGCCTGCGCAAGTTGGAGCGGGTGATGCGGCCACCGAGATTTTGATTGCCGACCGATGTGTTGATCATGGCGGAGCGGCCGGGGCGCTGAGCGGAATCCATCACGTCGTGACGGATCACCGGGCTCTCGATGTACTGGAAGACCTCCTTGTACGATTCATTCTCGTAATGATGCGCGTCGACATCGACGATCAGGAAATCCTGGTAGTTGCGGGCGCGTGCCTGCTGCGCCGCGTGTTCGAGATGTTTTGCGGTCGAGTAATCGTCGAAGTTAAGCTTGCGAACTTCGTTCGGACTCGTGTCCATGATTTTCTCCCTCAGGCGACCACGTAAAGGTCGTCGCCGCGCCGCACCACCTCGAATTTCTTCAGCTTCAGCTTGCGATCGCCCACGCACTGGCCGGTGGTGAGCTCGTACTCATAGCCGTGCCAGGGACAGACGAAATGCACCTCGTCGGAGAACGTCTGCCCCTGATAGGTACGATCCGGCGCGATCAGGTCCACCACCTGGTTGATCAGGATGCCCTCGCAGGCCGGCCCGCCGGAATGAACGCAGTAATTGCTGTAGGCGTAATAGGTGCCGCCGTGGTGAAAGACGCCGATCTCGTTATTGCCGGCGGTCACGATGCGCCGGTCGCCGTCGGGCAAGTCGGAAGTTTTGGCGACGAACCATTCTGCCATTGCGCTTCGCTCCGGGATTGCTGCGGCCGCCGACCGTGCGGCCGTTCGCTGCGTGCCACGCGAGTATAAGAGGCGAGCAACGCCGCCGTCAAAAGCGGAAATAGATGAAGGGATTGAAACTGTTGGCCGCCAGCAGAAGGGACGAATAGACGAGGCTCAGGCTTGAAAGCGTAAGCTGCGACGCCATCACTGCGGGACTGTCGAAGCGCAAGCGCGCCAAACGGTCAAGCGGCGCAAACGCGAAGAAAGTACCGAGCGCCAGATAGAACATCACATCGGACTCTAGCCCCGACAGCGCTGCGGTGAGGCTGCCGGTCCGCGGCCCGAGCAGGACCATGGCCGCCAGATAATGGCTGGCGACAGGAAGCGTCGGCGAACGGAACAACACCCAGCCGAACAACAGCAGGATGAAGCTTGCGGCGATGCCGAACACGCCTGACGGCCGCCAGTTCCATTGCGTGTGGGCGAAGCGTTCGAGAATGAGCAGCAGGCCGTGGTAGAGGCCCCAGGCGATGAATGTCAGGCCGGCGCCGTGCCACAGGCCGCACAGGAAGAACACGATCCACAGATTGACGAAGGTGCGCAGCCTGCCGTGCCGGTTGCCGCCGAGCGGGATGTAGAGGTAATCGCGGAACCAGCGCGACAGCGTCATATGCCAGCGCCGCCAGAATTCGGTGATGTTCGCCGAGCGGTAGGGCTGATCGAAATTTTCCGGAAAATGGAACCCGAGCAGCCGGCCGAGACCGATCGCCATGTCCGAATAGCCGGAGAAGTCGAAATAGATCTGCAGCGCGTAGCAAAAAATGCCGAGCCAGGCGCGGCCGGCATCGAGCTGCGCCGCCGGCAACGCGAAGGTCGCGTCGACGACGGTGCCGAGATTGTCGGCAATCACCATCTTCTTGCCCAGCCCGAGACAGAAACGATAGGCGCCCTCGGTCAGCATCATGCGGCCGATGGGGCGCTGTTGCATTTCCAGCTTGATCTCGCGATAGCGCACGATCGGGCCGGCGATGAGCTGCGGAAACAGCGAATGATAGGTGGCGAATTCGCCGTAGCTGCCCGCGCTCGAGATTTCGTGCCGGTAGACGTCGATGAGGTAGGAGATGGCCTGGAAGGTGAAGAACGAAATGCCGATCGGCAGCGGGATCGCGGGCGCCGCCGGCAGCGCAGGCAAGCCCAGCGCGCCCGCGGCACCACCGGCAACCTGCCACAGGAACGTGCCGTATTTGTAATAGCCGAGACCGAAGAGATTGACGGCGACGCCGATCGCCAGCAGCGCTTTGCGGCGAGGCTCCGGCGCAGGTTCGATGCGCAGCGCCAGGTATTGATTGACGAAGATCGAGACCAGCAGCACCAGCACCGTGCTGCCGGCGCCGACGCCGTAGAAGACGAGGCTCGCGATCAGGATCAGCCAGTTCTTGCGACGATCGGCAATCAGATAATACAGCGAGAAAAATATCGGCATGAAGCCGTAGAGGAATAATTCCGAGCTGAAGACCATGGCGGGGCGGCTCGTCAGGCTTATTTCAACGGCGGAGTATCGAGAACCAGCCAGGGTTCGTAATATTGAAAGATGAAATATTTGGTTTCGGCCGGCATCGTCTCATAAAATGCTTCAAAGCGGCTGATCGGGTTGCGGGCGCGGCGGAGGAAGCAGAAGTAACGCTGCAAGCCGAGCATCCAATAGTAATCGCTGAACGAATTGCCGAACAACACCGTCCCGGGCAGGCGTTGCGGGCACAGCTCCGGCCGCGAGCGGTACTCGAAATCGAACGGCCGTCCAACCCCCAGATCGGCCCGATCGGCGAAGTTGGAATCGGTCACAGTCCACTGCCCGTCCGGTTCCGGCTCGCCGACGCTGTAACCGCCCTCGAATAGCGGTATCTCGTTGTCCGGTGGAAACAGCACCGCGAGCGCGTTTCTTTCAACCCCGCCGCGCCAATGCAAATGCGTCAAGGTCAGCGTCTCGCCCCAATGGATATCCGGGCGGCCTTCGATCTGCGCAATACGCGCGACGATCTCCTTGACGACCGCGCGCTCGGAAAACTGGGTGGCGTGTATGTCACCCTTGGCATACAGCAATTCCGCAGAGCGGGTTTTAAGACCTTGCATAATCGGCTCGGCGTCGATGAAGGTCAGCTCGGATCGGCTGGAAAGAAAATTTCGAAACTGTTCATAATTACCGCCGCCGGGCTTCAACGGCATGTCGGGCGGCGCCATTTCCGGATAGAGCGCTACTTTTTGCGGATAGCCGATAACGATCAGATGGATACCCTTATCGTTCAGCCGGCGCGCCAGCGTGAGGTAGCTTGCTTCAAGCGCCGCCAAGCCGGCGGCGTCGACGCCTGCAATGCTGTCGAATTGATGACGATACAACCAGCCGTTGGCGCCGATGAAGACATCCTTCGACGTGTTAAAAAGTGAGTAATCGACTTGGTTCTTCGTTCGAATAAGCAAATCGCGAAAGCCGACGCGATCGTCGAACCACGTGTTGAGTCCGGCGGCAAAATCGCCGTTCGCTCCGGCCAATAGTCGCAGCGGTGGAAACGGATTGGCGGCGCGCCGTTCTTCGACCGGCGCTACGATGCTTTTGCCGAAGATCGGATAAAGGGTCTGCACCGACGGTGCGACCAGACAGAAAGCGACAAATCCGAGAAATAACCGCTGGGCATGGATCGGCCAGCCGGAACCCTGTGTGGTGAATACCATGGCGGGCGATCCTGCCATTGGATCTAGTTCGCCGCGAGCAATTGCTTGAACAATGCCGCCTCGCGCGGCAGCCACGGCTCGTAATATTGCAGGATGAAATATTTTGTGTCGGCCGGCATCGTGTCATAAAACAATTTGAAACGGCTGGCCGGCTCGCGGGCGCGGCGGCTGAAACAGAAGTAACGCTGCAGGCCGAGCTGCCAATAAAAGTCGCTGAAGGAGTTGCCGAACAGCACCACGCCAGGTAGGCGCGATGCGCACAGCTCGGGCAACGAACGGAATTCCCAGTCGAACGGCCGGCCGATGCCCGCGTCGGCGCGCTCGAGCACGCCGGGATCGGGAATGGTCCAGCGCCCGTCGGGCACGGTTGCGCCGATCGTGTAGGCGCCCTCGTAGTACGGCGCTTCCTCCAGCGGCGGGGTCAGCAACGCCATGAGACGCGCTTCGCTGCCGCCATTTTGCTGCTCATGGCTCAACGTCAATTTTTCGTCCCAGCGCACGTCGCGGCGATTTTCCGCCTGTGCAACCCGGGCGACGATCGCCTTGACGACGGCAATCTGCGTCACCTCGGTAACGTGCAGATCCGCCTTTTGATACAGATTTTCCGGAGAGCGGGACTTCTCGCGTTTCATGATCTCTTCGGCATCGATGAACGTGAACTCGGATTGGCCGGCGAGGAATTGCCGGAACCGCCCGTAATTGCTGCTGCTCGTCCACAATAGCGGCATTCGTGCCGGCGCCATTTCCGGGTAGAGCGCCGATTTGTCCGGGTAGCCAACGACGATCAGGTGGATGTTCCTGTCGCCCAGCCGGTGCGCCAAGGTCACGTAGCCCTTTTGCAAAATCGCCAACTGGGCATCGTCGAGATCGAAGCCTGCGGGAAAGCGATCGAACAGCCAGCCGTCGGAGCCGATCCAGACTTTTCTGGAGGTACCGAACAGCGTGTAATCGATCTGATTTTTGACGCGAATGAACAGGGCGCGAAAGCCGACGCGATCGTCGAACCACGTGTTGAGTGCCGCGGCGAAATCGCCGTTGGTCCCGAGGAGACGCCGCAGCGGCGGCAACGGGTTTGCAGCGCGCCGCTCCTCGAGCGGTGCCACGATCGTGCCGAAGACCGGATACAAGGTTTGCAGGAGCGGCACGACAAGACACAGCGCGGCGAAGCCGAGAAATGCGAAAGACAGGCTGCGCGCCATGTCCGGGCTCGCGGCGGTTCGTGCGCCGCGCAACGTCGACTTCCGCCCGGCGAAAATATCCGGCAGGCCGAACATTCACCCGCCTGCTTGCCAATATTGGGCCATCGGCGACACCCGCTGCACGCGGCGGCTGTAGCATCCCGCCACCGGCATTGCCAGTCCGCGCCAAATTTGCGCGCCTTCCGGGCGTCGCGCCGCGCGTGGACTATAGAACTGTGCAGCGCCGCTGCCGCATTCTATGCTACGCGAAAATCACGACCCGAAACGGAGAGAACGTCCATGGCGGATGCCGAGCCAAAATTGCTGCTGCCAGCCCTGCGGCCGTTCTACGACGCCGCTAGACCGCTGTCGTGGCTGATCGTCCGCGTCGCGGTCGGCTGGAACCTGTTGGTGCACGGCTGGGGCAAGCTCATGGCCGGGCCGACGGAGGCGTTTCTCAAGGGCTACAGCGACATGGGCTTTATTCCGCCGGCGCCATGGTTCTGGTGCAGCACCACGCTCGAAACGACCGCCGGCATTGCGCTCATTCTCGGCCTGTTCACCCGCTTCTTCGCCGCCGCGGTGGCGATCGAGATGCTGATCATCACGATGATCTATTGGAAAACCGGCTTCGCCTGGACCCGGCGCGGCTACGAATACACGCTGATGTGGGGCTTGATCTCTTTCGCCATCGCGCTGCGCGGCGGCGGGCCATATTCGCTCGACCGCAAGCTCGGGCGTGAGCTTTGACAGCGCGCGGCGCAGTCGCGCTCTTGTGTCTCGCCCCCGTCACCGCTAAATACGGCGCCGCGACGCTCAAGCCTTCTTAATTCGGAGAGGTGGCAGAGTGGTCGAATGCACCGCACTCGAAATGCGGCATACGGGCAACCGTATCGGGGGTTCGAATCCCTCCCTCTCCGCCAATATAGTAAAACAACATACTGAAGAATAAGACTAAAATGACGGCTCGTCAGCTTGCGCCCTGGCGACTGCCCCTACACTGAGCCGCGGCTGAAATTGGGGCTACCGTATAACGGCTATCACCTCATATTCCCTGACGCGGTCACAGATAGGGCACTTTTCCGAGGTCCAGCAGCCCCTATTGCTCCACCGAAAAATCTGGCCCGTATTGCAGCAGCCTTTGTGGCTGCACTTGCATCTGAAAACTCGGTAATCGATGTTCCTTTCCTTGCAATTCGGACATCGTTTAAGGGAATCGGTCATTTGAGTGTATGGCCCCGGTTTATGAATCTGCCTCGGCAGTTTCAGTGACCGATACGATGTCGGCAAGCTGGCATTGGAGCGCTATTATACGAATTTGAACTCGTTCGATCCCGAGTGACTCTTCACAATATTTATCGCTTCGACCTCAGTCTTTGCGGTTCCAATTTCTTTGGAACCAAGCCCATTCAACCACGTGACCGCAATCTTTCCAAAGCCTTCGCTCAGTCTATAATATTCCTTCCCGCTCTTTACCTTCTTTGAACTTCCCATGATTTGTTCCTTTTAGGTTGGTGACGACATAAGTTCCGGGTTGCCTTGATTGTCCAGAACGAACGAGTTTTTTTCGCCGAGTAATCTGCGGCTTAGGTCATGACCAATCACATCTGTTGGTTCAATCTGCTGAGTTGCTTAAGACCGTCGATAATTTCATTAATTCTGCCATCAACCTCCTTTAGCTCATCCCTTACTTCACCTCGCTCAAGGTCCGTGATTGCCAGTGCAGCCTTTAGGTCAGTGATTGCTAGCGCGATGTTGCTCACAATGACTACAAGCTTGTGCCTAAACTCCTTGTCTGTCGCCATTGCTTTTCCCCTTTCTAAGATTCTGAATGTTGGTGCCTGAATTCCGACCGGACATGCTAATCCGCGTCTTGCTGCGGGCCGTCTGGTCATCTGAGTTCGAATGGGTCGCTTTGCTTAAGGGGTTCTGCATCGGCGTCTATGGCAGACTTCGGCTCCTTGAGAGCGTCGCGGAATCCCGGTTCGTCGATTCGGGCTCGCGCCGCGACGAATTCCACCTTGGCCGCTTTCATTTCATGCAGCATCCTCGTGTGGCGCGCACTCAACAGCCGTTTCAGCGGTGGCGGCGGACAGAGGCACTTGTCCCGATTGAGTATAAAAGCACACGGGTTGTAAATGCAATGGGCTCAACTTGCGCTCAGGCATTAGGGGCAATACAAAGGCCAGGGGCACCGATGCCTCTGCATCGAGCGATCAACACAACGCACGCCGGGCAGCCATTGTTTGGTGTACATCTGAGGTGCTCGACTGTCTCAACTAGCACATACTGCCTGTCGGAGAGAGAGCGCGTGTTGTGCTTTCGTGATAGATGACCACAGAGGGCGCAGGTGGGCACCTGACACTCTCATTGCTTTTAGGGGGGGAGCTATGGCGTACAAAGACCCGGATACGGCGCTGTATCATCTGAAAGTGGCGCAATTCTACCTCGATGACACGAACAAAACAGGAGCGAAGAACAAAGAGCCGAACGGGCGCATTACAAATTTTGAAGTGGAATCTTGCAGACAAAAAACGCTGGACCATCCTAACCAACTCGTCGTTGTGCGTTTAGGACGCTGGTAGCTTGTTCGATAGCCTTGTTTGACGCACAGGCAGCATTGGGCGTTAAAACTCAGCTTGCGAATGGAGGTAACAAAATGAAATTGGTCTTCAAACGGGGGCATGAAGAGAAGGTCAAAATAATACAAGAAGCGGGACTTCTTCGTAAGCGCATTGAAACAAAGGAGATAGAATACAGGCTGACATGCCGCCTCGTACTCTCCGACACCGAAGATGCAATCCTGACCAAGTACGTCGGTAGCGATTATCCAATGACCTACCAGGGGGGATACATCGGTCAAGAAGGTGGGATTTTTGGCTATGGCGTCTCTTATGTATTTAAAGCCACATCGCCCACCGAATACAGCACCGAAAAGGATGCTCGTCAGGCGGGGAACGGACCAACTGGTGTCGGACTGTATCTGAGTAATCTGAGAAAGGGCGTTACGTACATCGAGCACGGAGGAGTGGGTATATTACTCCGACAGGAACGAATTTTGAAAGAAGCATGTCAGAGTTTGCAGAATTTGATGACAAATAGATCGTCTTATTCGGGAGAGGAGGAAACCTCGTTCGAATAAAGACGCAACGCAATTATAATTATATGTAGGGGCATAAGGTGGCCATCATCACAGTTTCGAAGACGGCCGGCGGAGTGTTCTCCAATCCTGCGCGCACGATCGCGGATGCTCTCCTGCGGGCCTCATCCGGAGATGAAATTCGCGTAAGTAAGGGCGAGTACATCGAAAAGCCGCTCGTCATTGATAAGCCGCTCAAGATCATCGGCACGGATTCGGCAGGGGTTGTGATCAACGGAGAAATGCTCATTTCTTCCGGTTCCGTCGAATTGGCCAATTTCTCGATCACGGGTTCTGAAGCGGTTGGCATTTGGATCGAAGGGAGACAAACGCGCGCTAAGATCTCCGGCGTGCGAGTCTATGACACCGGCAAGTATGGAATATATTTCACTGATGGCGCTACAGGCACCGCTTCTGATCTCGAGATATTTCGATGTGGCAACGATCCGGCAATCCTGATTACCAAAGACGCATCTCCGACAATTCACTCGTTTCGCATCCACAATATCAAAAATTTTGGAGTGGTCATCGATCAGGGGGCTCGACCGCGTATTGAGGACGGCGAAATCTCCGAGTGCGAGAGCGCGGCTATTGCTGTCATGGGCATCGGAACCGCTCCGGAACTTCGCTCGGTGCGAATTCGAAATGCCGATTCCAAATCCATTTGCTATTTGGATGGGGCGGCAGGCGTGGCCTCCGATATCGATGCCGATTGCATGGTGTTGATTAGGGGATCGTCCCCCACGTTTCGGTCGTCGAAGGTGCACGACACTTTGGATAGGGCAATTTTCATTGACGGTGGCGCTTGTCCAAAGATTGAAGATGTTGAAATTTGGGGGTGCCCGGTGTCGGGTATCGACATTTCCGACGCTGGCAGCGGGCCCGAAATTTTCCGCACTCGTATTCATGATGTTGGTGCGCGGGGCATATGCATTTCAAATGAGGCGGCGGGGACCATTTCAGAGGTCGAGCTTTCGAATTGCGGTAACGACGCGGCAGCGCCCTCAATTGTCCTACTAAATGGGGCCAAGCCCATAATCCGCTCGTGCCGTGTTCACAATTCGCCGGGCATCGGCGTTTTGGTCAGTAATTCAAAACTCGAAATGGAAGGAGGGGAAATCGAGGGCTGCGCGATTGGCATCAGCGTGCGGGGCGTGGCCGCACGCGCCAACATCAGCCGAAT
Source organism: Xanthobacteraceae bacterium (assembly GCA_049584715.1). Taxonomy (GTDB): domain Bacteria; phylum Pseudomonadota; class Alphaproteobacteria; order Rhizobiales; family Xanthobacteraceae; genus BOG-931. The sequence continues at coordinate 871 of JBAUYI010000018.1, read as the reverse complement.
TCGCATCTGCAGGGCCAAGACGGGAGGCATCAGCTTCGGAGACCGCGCAACCGGAGTGGTAACGGCGGCGGATATTTCAGACTGTGGCAACGACCCTTCGTGCTCGTCCCTGCTGATAGAAGGAGGAGCTAGGCCAACCATCCAGGACACGCGGATTCATGACACCGCTGGAATAGGTCTATTGATCCATGGCGGATCGAGGCCTCAAATAATCGGAACGGAAATATCGAATTGCTATATCGGCATGGGTGTCAAAGGCAGCGATACTGATCCTCAGATTGAGCGTCTCAAAGTATACGGCACAAAGAAGTTCGGTGTCCGATTCACCGATGGCGCCGGGGGTTTCGCAACGGAATTGGAAATATCGAAATGTGGTGATGACAACAGCTCGTCCGTTCTTATTGACGAAAGCGCAAAACCGACCATTCGTTCTTTCAAGCTGAGCGATACAGCAGGTCTTGGGATCGAGATCGGTGAAGGGGCACATCCCGAAATTGATGTTGGGGAGATTTGGAATTGCGCAGCGGGCATAGCTGTTGAAGGGCCTGAGACTCGTCCCAAGATTACGAACGTTCAAATTCACGACGCCAGCAGTGCTGCGGTCGTATTTGCGAACAAGGCAGCCGGTTCAGTCTACAAGTTGGAGGCTTACAACTGCGCTAAGGAGGATGCCCCCGCTATAATAGTCGGCAATGGCGCGAAGCCGGAGTTCAAGTCATGTCGAGTTCACGATATGCCCGGCATGGGTTTCAGAATTGGGTCCAATGCGCGCCCCCGAATCGAAGAATGCGAAATTCTGAACTGTCAGTCAGCGATTGCGGTAACAGACATCGATACGCATCCGGAAATTATGCGCGTGACGATCAAAGCG
>JBAUYI010000017.1:0-7798 GCA_049584715.1 Xanthobacteraceae bacterium | reverse complement strand
TCGCGGTGATGGTGAGGTTGTACCAGATCTTGCGGATCGGATTGAGGAACGCCCAGCCATAGGCACCGACCATCAGCACGCTGTCGCTGGTATCGACCAGCGTCATACCGGCAGTGAAGAGCGCCGGGAAAATCATGATGGTGCCGACGGTCATGCCGCCGGAAGCCTGGCTGGCGGCAACGGCGAACAGGCTGATCTCGGTCGCGGTGTCAAAACCCAGCCCGAACAGAAAGCCAATCGGGAACATCTGCCAGCTGTGCGACACCATGCGGAACAGCGGCCTGAAAATGCGGGCGAGCAGGCCGCGGCCGGACAGCAGCAGGTTCAGCTCCTGCTCCTCGACCGGTTCGCCACGGCGCGCGCGCAGAAAGCTTTTCCAGACGCCGCGCAGGATGACGAGATTGATGGCGGCGATGGCGAGCAGGAAAAATGCTGAAGCCGCCGTGCCGATGACGCTGCCGATCTCCTTGAACTCGGCGAAACGGCCCTGCAGCGCGAACGCCGTGGCAGCGATCGCCGCGACCGCAAGCGCAATCGACAGCGAATGGCCGAGCGAGAAGAACAGGCCGACAGAGTACGGCCGCTTACCCTCCTGCATCAGCTTGCGCACCACATTGTCGATGGTGGCGATGTGGTCGGCATCGACGGCGTGGCGCAGGCCGAGCACGTAAGCGAGGAAGGCGGTGCCGATCAGCGTCGGCCGTCCTTCCAAGGCAATCAACGCCCAGATCCAGACCAACGCGCTCGCCGCCAACAGCACGATATAGATTGCGCCGATCTTGGTGCGCTGATTGGCCGAGGCGTCATCGACCGCCGATTTCAGGAAATTGAACACAAAAAAGACCTCGCCTGACCTGCCGCCTGTCGCCGGCGCGAGCGAGGACCAAAAGACTTTACGTCTTTTGGATCATCCACCGATACACCCCGACCGATGTTTGTCGCGTCGACACGGCCGACGGCAGGTCTCCTGGCTCGCGGATCGTCGCCTTGCCCTGCCTTCCCGGCGGCAAACGGCCGTCAGTGGCACATCCGGACAAGACTTCCCGGTCACAGTTGCGGGGGCAGCTGCGGAATTGGCAGCGCTTTCAGCGTTGCCTCACCGCATTCCCTTTTCGCCCTCTCACGAGGGACCATCGGTCCGCTAGTGATAGATTTCGATTGGCGGCCCTGTCAATCTGGCGGACTGCTTGTAAAACCGGCTTTTGGGCGTGATGTCGAGCGTGCCAAAACTCACTTTTATCCTCGGCGGCGCCCGTTCGGGCAAAAGCCGCTATGGCGAAAGCGTGATCGCCACATTGCCGCCGCCATGGCAGCCGCCTTGGGCCTATGTGGCGACCGCGGAAGCGCTCGACGCGGAAATGGCCGAGCGCATCGCTGGCCATCGGGCGCGCCGCGGTCCGCAATGGCGGACCATCGAGGCGCCGCGCGATCTTGCGGCAGCGCTGGCGGAATGCGAGACAACGCCGGTCCTGGTCGATTGCCTGACATTGTGGCTCTCCAACCATATGCTGGCGGACGCCGATATCGACCTGGAAATGGCCCGGCTTGAAGATGCCTTGACGGCGGCAAAGACGCCGGTGGTGCTGATCGCGAACGAGGTCGGTTCCGGGATCGTGCCGGATCATCCGCTCGGCCGAAAATTCCGGGATTTGCAGGGCGTGCTCAATCAGCGCATGGCTGCGCGCGCCGACCGCGTGGTTTTGGTCGTTGCCGGACTGCCGCTCGCCCTGAAAGGCTCCTTGTAAGGAAACGCCATGAGTGAAACCGAGGCCGAAGCCGAGCGCCATCGCGCCAAGATGGCCAAACGCAAGGCCGTGCAGGATGCCGAGGTCGCCGGCAAGACCATCGAGAAGGGCCTTCTCATCGTCCATACGGGAACGGGAAAAGGCAAATCGACGGCGGCGTTCGGGCTCGCTTTGCGCATGCTCGGGCGCGGCCACCGTGTCGGCGTCGTGCAGTTCATCAAAGGCGCTTGGCATTCGGCGGAACGCGACGCGCTCGCCGCGTTCGGCGATCAGGTGGTGTGGCACACCATGGGCGAAGGTTTCACCTGGGAGACGCAGGACCGCGCCCGCGATGTCGCCGCCGCCGCGCGCGCCTGGGCGAAGGCGCAGGAACTGATGGCCGATACCGGCTTCGGTTTGATCGTGCTCGACGAACTCAATATCGCGCTGCGCTACGATTATCTCGATCTCAATTCTGTCGTCGCCGCGCTTGCGGCGCGCCGGCCGGGCCTGCATGTCGTGGTCACTGGGCGCAATGCCAAGCCGGAGCTGATCACCGCCGCCGATCTGGTCACCGAGATGACGCTGGTGAAGCATCACTTCGCCGCCGGCGTGAAGGCGCAAGCGGGTATCGAGTATTGAACGATGCCGGCGCGCGCCCTGATGTTTCAAGGCACCGGCTCCGATGTCGGCAAATCGTTGATCGTCGCCGGGCTGGCGCGCGCCCTCACGCTGCGCGGGATAAAGGTCCGCCCGTTCAAGCCGCAGAACATGTCGAACAATGCCGCGGTGACGGCGGACGGCGGCGAGATCGGCCGCGCCCAGGCGCTGCAGGCGCGCGCGGCCCGCGCGGCGGCGAGCGTGCATATGAATCCGGTGCTGCTGAAGCCGCAGAGCGAGATCGGCGCCCAGATCGTGGTGCAGGGCCGCGTCTACGGCAGCGCCAAGGCCGCGGCCTATCAGAAAATGAAACCCGAGCTGCTGCCGTTCGTACTCGACAGCTACGCACGCATGAAGGCTGAGGCCGACATCGTGCTGATCGAAGGCGCCGGCAGCGCCGCCGAAATCAATCTGCGCGCAAACGACATCGCCAATATGGGCTTTGCGCGTGCCGCCGATGTGCCGGTGGTGCTGGTCGGCGATATCGATCGCGGTGGCGTCATTGCGAGCCTCGTTGGCACCAAGGCCGTGATCGCGCCGGAGGATGCCGCGCTGATCTGCGGCTTCATTGTCAACAAGTTTCGCGGCGATCCGGCGCTGTTTGCCGAAGGCATGGCGCGGATCGCGCAGCTGACGGGATGGCAGGCGCTCGGCCTGGTGCCGTTTTTTCCCGAGGCGCGGCTATTGCCGGCGGAAGACGCGTTGGCGCTCGATGCGGCGCGGCCGGCAAAGACCAATACGCGCCTCCGCATCGCCGTGCCGATCCTGCCGCACATCGCCAATTTCGACGATCTCGATCCGCTCGATGCCGAGCCAGCCGTCGAAGTGGTCCGCGTGCGGCCAGGGACGGCGCTTCCCGGAGATGCCGATCTGATCCTGCTGCCGGGCTCAAAGGCGACTATCGACGATCTCGAAGCGCTGCGCGCCGCGGGATTTCATATCGACATCGCGGCGCATCGGCGGCGCGGCGGAATGGTGCTGGGCCTGTGCGGCGGTTATCAGATGCTCGGGCATACGGTCGCGGATACCGACGGCATCGAAGGCCCGTCGGCGACGGTCGAAGGTCTCGGTCTTCTCGACGTCGCAACGACGCTGTCGAACGACAAGCGTCTCGAACCGGTGGTCGGAACGACCAGCGATGGCGTTCCGTTTTCCGGCTATGAAATGCATATGGGCGTGACCGAAGGACATGACCGTGTGCGGCCGTTCGCGCGGCTCGCCGATGGTTCGCCCGAGGGCGCGATCTCGGCCGATGGCCGGGTGATCGGTACCTATGTCCACGGCCTGTTTGCGGACGACCGGCAGCGCGCAGCGTGGCTGCGGCGTTTCGGCGCGGGCGCACCAAACGTCGCCTATGAAAATCTCGTCGAGCAGACACTTGATGCGCTGGCAGAGCATCTCGCCGCACACATCGACCTTAATCGTCTGCTTAAATTAGCGCGATGAGGATGCCGGCGATCGCGGCGACGAGTACGAGCAAAATCGCATCGGCATAACGATAGAGCACCAGCGCCTGACGAATGTCGGTGGCAGTCGCGTCGCGGCGGCCGTCGCCCATCGTGGCGTCGTCGATTGTCACCCCGGCATAGACGCGCGGGCCGGCGAGCGAAAGGCCGAGCGCGCCGGCCATCGCCGCTTCCGGGTAGCCGGCATTGGGCGAGCGATGGCGTGGAGCGTCGCGCAGCACGGCGCGCCAAGCGGCGGCCGCGGTCTTGTTCAACGCCGCCGCGGCAACGAGAAGAAGCGCCGACAGCCGCGATGCCGGCAGGTTGACCAGATCGTCGAGCCTTGCCGCGGCCCAGCCGAAGGCTTCATGGCGTGGCGTGCGGTGCCCGATCATACTGTCGGCGGTGTTGATTGCTTTGTAGAGTGCGGCGCCAGGGAGACCGGCAATGGCCATCCAGAACACCGGTGCGACGACAGCGTCGGAAAAATTCTCGGCGAGGCTCTCGATTGCCGCGCGGGCGACGCCGGCGGCATCGAGCGTCTGCGGATCGCGGCCGACAATCCTGGCGACCGCCGTGCGGCCGGCGATGACGCCGTCTTGTTCCAACGCGGTGGCGACATCGGCGACATGCTGGTGCAGGCTACGCTGCGCGATCAGGGTGCTGGCGATGACAGCGACGGCGATCAATCCAAACGGTAGAAGAAGCAGTTCGTGTTGGACCACGAACGTAACCGTGCCGACAATGCCAAGGAGCAGTAGGATCGCGAAGATGCCGGCGCCTCGCCGCCAACATGCGTCGGCCGTATCGCGATTGAGCAAACGGTCGAGCGTGGTAATCAGGCGGCCGATCCAGGTCACCGGATGGCCGATCGCCCGCAACAGCGCTTGCGGATAACCGGCGCAGAGCTCGATCAGCATGGCCAAAAGGGCGAGTGCGACGGACATCTTCCCCTACAACGATGCGGACGAGCCGCCGCCACACGGCGGCGACCTCGGTGCGGCACGGCGGCTGTTCCCCGATGCGCCAAAACCTTTCATCGACCTCTCGACCGGGATCAATCCCAATCCTTATCCCCTGCCGCCGCTGCCGGTCGAACTATTTGCCCGCTTGCCGGATGCGGCTGCAACCACCCGTCTCGCTGCAGCCGCCACGACATCATACGGCGCGCCGTCGGCAGCGCATGTCGTCCCGGCGCCCGGCACGCAGAGCCTGTTGGGTCTTGTCGCGGGCTTGGTGCGGCGCGGCCGTGCGGCCGTTTTGACACCGACCTATAACGAGCACGCCCGCGCGGCGCGCCTTGCCGGCCATAGCGTCATCGAGACGCGCGAGTCCGCCGCCCTCGGCGATGCCGATCTCGCCATCGTCACCAATCCCAACAGCCCTGATGGCCGGCTCATCGAACGGGACGCGTTGCTCGCTCTTGCCGCAATGCTGCGTGCCCGCGGCGGCGTTCTCGTCGTCGACGAGGCGTTCATGGATGTCGGACCGCCCGGTTTCAGTCTCGCCGGCGACGTAGGCCGCGGCAATCTCGTCGTGTTGCGTTCGTTCGGCAAGTTTTTTGGACTTGCCGGAATACGGCTCGGTTTCGCGCTGCTCGACCAGCCATCGGCGGTCCGGCTTGCGGCGATGCTTGGGCCATGGGCGGTGTCCGGTCCGGCACTGGCCATAGGCGCGGCGGCATTGGCGGATACGGCGTGGATCGGAGAGACGCGGCATCGGTTGTTGCAGGCGTCCGGACGGCTCGACGCCATTTTGATCGGTGCCGGTCTCGGCATTCCGGGCGGCACGACGTTGTTCCGGTTGGTGCGAACGTCGGCGGCGCCCGCGCTGTTCCACCACCTCGGCCGCGCCGGAATTTTGGTGCGCAATTTTCCGGACAACGCGACGTGGCTGCGTTTCGGCTTGCCGGCCGACGAGGGAGAGTGGCAACGCCTGCAAATTGCAATGGATGCCTTCCGCAACAACGGCTAGGCTTTCGCTCATGAGCGCCAACTCGATACCGCAAATTGAAGGTCCCGGCGCGGCACCGCGCCCGACCGGCTTCGATCCGGCATTCCGCGCGCGCTTGCGCGAGCTTCTCATCTGGCGCCGCGACGTCCGGCGCTTCCGGCGCGATCCGTTGCCGAACGGCACCTTGGAAGCGCTGATCGAACTTGCCTGCCTCGCGCCATCGGTGGGCTTGAGCCAGCCATGGCGCTTCGTCATCGTCGAGGACAGCGCGGCCCGCGCCGCCATCCGGCAAAATTTCGCAACCTGCAACGCGCAGGCGCTCGCCGCGCAAAGCGGCGACCGCGCCGGCCTTTACGCCCAGCTCAAGCTCGCCGGCTTGGATGAGGCGCCCTGTCATTTGGCGGCGTTTGCCGATCGCGCGACGACCCAGGGCCATGGTCTCGGGCGCCACACCATGCCGGAGATGATCGACTATTCGGCGGTGACGGCGGTGCACACGATCTGGCTCGCCGCGCGCGCGCAAGGCATCGGCATGGGCTGGGTCTCGATCCTCGATGCCACGGCGGTTGCGGCGCTGCTCGACGTGCCCGCCGAATGGAAATTCATCGGCTATTTCTGTCTCGGCTATCCGCAGACCGATGACACGATCCCGGAGCTCGAGCAAAGCGGATGGGAGCGGCGGCGCTTGCCGTCGTCCGTGATTCTCCGGCGTTAACCTCAAGCGTTGACCATTTCCCGTCTTTCAACAAAGCGCGTTGTTTGACCAAACCGGCGCTGTGCCAAATCAGGGCATCTTCGCTGGCATTGGCCTTGCTCCCAGACGACTGACGCTTGGTGCGTGTCCCGGAACCGGTCTTCCGCGAACGTGCGCAAGCTTGGTGAAAAACGGCGCCGGCCGATTGCATCGCAGCGGCGGCGCGTCAGGGAGAGTGTGGTGTTGATCTTCAACCGTGCCAGATTGCTTTCGGCATCGTGGCGAGCCGCGTATGCCGGCGTCGCGTTGACCCTGCCGCTCGTGACGTTGGCTTACGCCGACACGCTCTATGTCGGCGGTTGCGTCGGAGCGCCGGGTACAGTGAGCTGTGTGCTGCGCGTAGGCCCGGCCGGCAATCCGTATATCAGGACAGTGCCGCAACCTGAAAATGACGCGGACAAGACGCGCGCCACGGAACGCGATCAGAAATGGCTGCAACGCTGCCGGCCGATTGTCGCGCAGGACCGCTTCGGCGTTCCGCGCTATCACTATGCTGCGGCAGGCTGCGAATTCGGTGTCATCGAGTAAGTCGAGCGAGTAACTTAAGCGCTCAGCGCGTGATGTTGCTCGATTTTGCGGTGCTTTGATTCTGCTTGTGCTTGATCGAAGCCGTGGTCATCCCCGGCAGGTACCGCGCGATGATGATGGGATCGAGATCCTTGTAAGCGGTTTCCGGCAGCCGGTACCAGATCTCGTCACGGCCGAACAAGGCGATGCCGAGATAGCCGCGAACCGTCAGCGTCTGGCCGTCCTGGCTCAGCGTCATCATGGCGTTGTAGATATTGCCGTCGCGCGGATCGAGGATATTGCCGCCTTCGTAGTACAGGCCATTCGCCTTCATGTTCCTGATCAAGGGAATGCCGAGCAGCGGCTGGTCCTTGCGATCATCCTTGCAGGCCGTACAGGTTTGGTTCGGCGGGTCGCCCGGACGCAGGAACAGCTTGGCGATCATTCCTTGATAGACGCCGTCGCTCTCGGTGAAGAGAAACCAGCCGACTGATTTACTGGTTGGCTCATCGATCTTTTGCCACAGCCCGGACACCGAAGGGTCCGCAGCAAACGCGGAAGGTGCGGCGGCGAGCGTCAGAAAGAGTGCCGCTATCGCTAGTTTTGCCGATTGCACTGCCAATGCACTTCTCCATTCGCCATCGTCGAAAGAATCAAGTTCTGCGCATTGATGGCCCAGAAATAGTGGTCCGACAATGCGGTGATTTCTGGACGGTTATCTACCCCGTGTCGGCCCGTGCCGTCGAGGCGAATCC
>JBAUYI010000016.1:0-2223 GCA_049584715.1 Xanthobacteraceae bacterium | reverse complement strand
GCCACGCACAAAGAGGAACCCCGGCCGCTAAAACGGCCGGGGTTCGACGCCGGGTGATTGAGGGTGAGGGGCTGGGGGGCTTCGCCCGGCGCCTATATTCAATTCCGGTGTTGCTGGGTGGTTCCGGCCTTCTGCATAATTTTTTTCATCGCCATACGGGAACGTCCGGCCCGGCTTCGAACCCGCTTGTGACGCGGCGCATGGGCGCTCAGTCCCGTCGGCTGGCCGGGATCGGACGGAACATTGATCCGCTGCCCGCCCGGCAGCACCACGTAGCGTGAAACCACGCGCAAATGCCCATCTTCCCCGCCGCGGCCCTCGACCACATATCTGGCGCCAATGGGAAAACGCTTTGGTAGCGGACTGGACTGACGGTCAACTGGCAGACGCATGGCACCCTCTTCGTACGCGTTGGGAATTTGCAAATTCGAACACCGGCAACGTGGAAAATGTTCCCCCTTTTCTCTGACGGCCCCATGACCGGTTGTGGATTGCTGTGGGTAAGTACCTCGGCCGAGCCGCCTCGCCCCACCCTGCCGAACGTGGTAGGAAGCGCTGGATATAAGTCAGGCGGATCAAGGCCATGAACGCTCCGCTCAAAGCGGTCGGCAGCCAAGGCAAGGTTGAATCCAAGCTCGAAGCGACGATGCGCGACATCGGCCGCGAGGCGCGCAAGGCCGCTCGTGCGCTGGCGCTGGCGCCTGTTGCCCAGAAGAACCGGGCGCTCGTCGCCATGGCCAAGGCCATCCGCGGCGCCGCGGCGGCGATCCTTGCGGCCAATCGCGAAGACTTGGCAGAGGCCAAAGCTGCCGGCGCAACGGCCGCCTTCCTCGACCGCCTGGCCCTCGATGCGGCGCGGATCAAGGCCATGGCGGAAGGTCTCGATGTCATCCGCAAGCTCAAGGACCCCGTCGGAACAGTCTTGGCGTCGTGGCGACGGCCCAATGGCATGCGCATTGAGCGCGTGCGCGTGCCGCTCGGCGTCGTCGGCGTAATTTATGAGAGCCGCCCCAATGTGACGGCGGATGCCGGCGCGCTGTGCCTCAAGGCCGGCAATGCCGCCATCCTGCGCGGCGGTTCCGATGGCTTCCGCTCAGCTGCCGCGATCCACGCCGCCATGGTCGAGGGTCTCACCCAGGCCGGGCTGCCAGCTGCGGCGATCTCGCTGGTGCCGACCCGCGACCGCGCCGCGGTCGGCATGATGCTCGTCGGTTTGGACGGCGCGCTCGACGTCATCGTGCCGCGCGGCGGCAAGGACCTGGTCGCCCGCGTACAGATGGAAGCGCGGGTGCCGGTCTTCGCCCACCTGGAAGGCGTCTGCCACGTCTATGTCGACGGCAAAGCCAAGCTGCCGATGGCCAAATCCATCGTGCTCAATGCCAAGATGCGCCGCACCGGCGTCTGCGGCGCCGCCGAAACCTTGCTGGTCGATCGCGCCGCGGCGGCGAAGATGCTCAAGCCCCTGGTCGCCATGCTGATCGAAGCGGGCTGCGAGATCCGCGGCGATGCCGCGGTCCAGGCGGCCGACAGCCGGGTCAAGCCGGCGCGCGAGACCGATTGGGGCACCGAATATCTCGACGCCATCATCACCGCGGGCGTGGTCGACGGCGTCGATGCGGCGATCGCCCATATCGAGCGCTATGGCTCGCATCACACCGACGCGATCGTCACCGAGGACAAAACCGCGGCAGAAAAATTCCTGCGCGAAGTGGATTCGGCGATCGTGCTGCACAACGCCTCGACACAATTTGCCGACGGCGGCGAGTTCGGCTTCGGCGCCGAGATCGGCATCGCCACCGGCAGGCTGCACGCGCGCGGCCCGGTCGGCGTCGAACAGCTCACCAGTTTCAAGTACCGCATCCGCGGCAGCGGACAAACGCGGCCGTGACCGATCGACTCTTTGATCGCGCAATGATGCGAGGAGAGCCGGCAGTGGATGCGTGGGGAGGGGATTCTTTCCGAAAGTCATGACGAGCGAGCACGCTCCTTCGCGCCGGGCCGCGGCAAGGGCCGGGATGCGCAACCGCGTTGTCCTGCCGCCGAATGCGCCCGGCATGCGCATCGGGCTGTTCGGCGGCACATTCGATCCGGCGCATGCCGCGCACCGCGCCGCCTGCCTGTTGGCGCTGCACCGGCTTGGCCTCGACCGGGTGTGGTGGCTCGTCACGCCCGGCAATCCGCTGAAGGATACCAAAGGCTTGGCGCCGCTCGCCGAACGCCTCG
>JBAUYI010000015.1:0-40146 GCA_049584715.1 Xanthobacteraceae bacterium | reverse complement strand
GTCCGCCGCGCGGCCAGATCCCCGAGCTCGACACCCGGGCCGGCCTCGGCGGCGGCGGCGTGCCGGCGCGTGAAGTGCGCAAGGAGGGACGCCACGCCGACCCGTTAAAAGCGGAAGGCTGGGTGTTTCCGGCCAGTTTCGTCCGCGAGCAGCTGCACGCCGCACCGGCGCAGCTTCTGGTCCTCGACACCAACGGCGACAGCATGGCGCCGACCATCCTGTCGGGCGAGCGGGTGGTCGTCGATACCGGCCACAAGATGCCGACGCCCGACGGCCTCTACGCCATCCGCGACACTTTCGGCAGCATCGTCGTCAAGCGCCTGCAGGTGATGCGCAATACGAAACCGACCAAGGTGAAAATCATTTCCGACAATCCGAACCACAACAACGAAGAGACGCCGCTTGCCGATCTCGAGATCGTCGGCAAAGTGCTGTCCTGCCTCAAGCTGTTCTGAGCGCAGGCCTCGTCTCTCAACCGACCGAATAGTCCAAGCAGCCAGGCCGCGAATCGCGTCACCGGCCGATTTTCATTTGTCGCGCCCGGCTTCTGGCGCCGTCCCGTATATAGTTACACGCTCTTGACTCTTGTCTCTATTACGGTTACAAACGCGCCATGCCCTACCGCCGGCGCGAAGAGCGTGACCGCGAGCGTGCTCGCCGCACCGCCGCCGCATCGCACGCCTTGGGGCAATCGGCGCTCGACATTGCATTGACGGAAATCGGCGCCGCGTTCGACCAGTCGGCCGTCATCAATGGCTTCAAGCTCCGGGTCGAGCGGCTGATCCGGCGCGGGCCGCGTCACCCAGCGCTGCGCGCGCGCTTCGGCGCCCGTGCCGCGCGGCTCCATGGCCGCAGCCTCGACGCGGCGATTGCCACCGTCGAGCGCTGGTGGCGCGATGAGCGAAAAGCCTTTCAGATTGCCAGCGCGCTCGGCGGCGGCACGCGGCTATCGCTGGAAATTTTGCGTGAGCTGCGACTCGTTCTTCGCTTAATGCGTTTCAAGCGAATGGAGGCCGAGTATTTCGAGACTCTTGCCGCACTGTGCAATCCACCGACCGCGATGGCGGCCGAATGAGCGTGCGTCGCTTACGGTCGCTCGGGCGTGACGACGCGGATATGCAGTTCGCGCAGTTGCTTCGCCGTGACTTCCGACGGCGCGCCCATCAGCAAATCCTCGGCGCGCTGGTTCATCGGGAACAGCACGACCTCGCGGAGGTTTTCTTCCCCGCACAGCAGCATGACAATGCGATCGATGCCCGGCGCGATGCCGCCGTGCGGCGGCGCGCCGAGCGACAGCGCCCGCAACATGCCGCCGAATTTCTGCTCCAGCACGCTTTCGTCATAGCCGGCGATGGCAAAGGCCTTCTTCATCACGTCGGGGCGATGATTGCGGATGGCGCCCGAAGACAGCTCGACGCCGTTGCAGACGATGTCGTACTGAATCGCCTTGAGCGCGAGAATTTTTTCGCGGTCGGCCGCATCGAGCGCCAAAAATTCATCGACCGGAGCGTTCGGCATCGAGAACGGATTGTGCGAGAAATCGATCTTCTTCTCTTCCTCGCTCCACTCATACATCGGGAAGTCGACGATCCAGCACAGCTCGAAGCGGTCCTTCTGCACCAGGCCGAGATCTTCGCCGACCTTGATACGTGCCGGCCCGGCAAATTTGACGAAGGTCGCGGGCTCGCCGGCGACGAAGAACACTGCGTCGCCGTCCTTCAGGCCGAGCTGCGCGCGCAGCGCTTCGGTCTTTTCCGCGCCGAGATTGTTGGCCACGGGGCCGCGGCCGACCACCGCGCCGTTATCGAGCGCGAAAAAGATATAGCCGAGACCGGGTTGACCCTCGCCCTGCGCCCACGAATTCATGCGATCGCAGAACGCACGCGAGCCGCCGGTCGGCGCCGGAATCGCCCACACGGCGCCTTTGGCGTTTTCCAGAATGCGGGCGAAAATCTTAAAGCCCGAGCCGCGGAAAATCTCCGACACGTCTTGCATGATAATCGGGTTGCGCAAATCCGGCTTGTCGGAGCCATATTTGCTCAGCGCCTCGGCGTAAGGAATGAGCGGAAATTTCTTGGTCACCGGCTTGCCGCCGGAAAATTCCTCGAACACGCCGCGGATCACCGGCTCGACGGCGTCGAACACGTCCTGCTGGGTGACAAAGCTCATTTCCAGATCGAGCTGATAGAACTCGCCGGGCGAGCGGTCGGCGCGGGCGTCTTCGTCGCGGAAGCACGGCGCGATCTGGAAATAGCGATCGAAGCCCGACACCATGATGAGCTGCTTGAACTGCTGCGGCGCCTGCGGCAGCGCGTAAAATTTTCCCGGATGAACGCGCGACGGCACCAGATAATCGCGCGCGCCTTCGGGCGACGACGCGGTCAGGATCGGGGTCTGGAACTCGAAAAAACCCTGCTCCTTCATGCGGCGCCGGATCGAATCAATGACGGCGCCGCGCTTCATGATGTTTTGGTGCAAGTGCTCGCGACGCAGGTCGAGGAAACGGTATTTGAGCCTTGTTTCCTCAGGATATTCCTGGTCGCCGAACACCGGCATCGGCAGCTCGCCGGCCGGTCCCAAAACCTCGATCTCGCGAATATAGACTTCCACTGCACCGGTCGGCAGATCGGGATTCTCGGTGCCGCCGGGCCGCCGCCGCACCTTGCCGTCGACGCGCACCACCCATTCCGAGCGCAGCGTCTCCGCCACCTTGAAAGCGGGGCTGTCGGGATCGGCCACCACCTGGGTCAGCCCGTAATGGTCGCGCAGGTCGATGAACAGCACGCCGCCATGGTCGCGGATGCGATGGCACCAGCCCGACAGCCGGGCCTCGATGCCGATGTCGCTCTCGCGGAGCGCGCCGCAGGTATGGGTGCGGTAGCGATGCATGCTCATTCCAATGGGTGAAAAGGTGGCGCACAACCACCCGCTACGCACCGATTTGTCAAGCACCAAGCAAGCGCCTCGACAGAACCGCGCCGATCTGCACACTCGCCGCCGAACCAGGAGCAGGAATGCCGAAGCAACGAAAAAAGCCGGCCGGCCTAGCGGCGGCTGCCACAACCATGACGGCGGCCGAAGCGGTGATCGCGACGCTGATCGGCCACGGCCTCGACACCATCTATGCCCTGCCGGGCGTGCAGAACGATTTCCTGTTCGAGGCTTTGTTCGGGGCGCAGGACCGGCTGCGCACGGTGCACACCCGCCACGAGCAGGGCGCCGCCTATATGGCGCTCGGCGCCGCGCTCGCCACCGGCAAGGCGGCGGCCTTCGCCGTGGTGCCGGGACCCGGACTGCTCAATGCCGGGGCGGCGCTGCTCACCGCCTATGGCATGAATGCGCCCGTCCTCGGCCTGATCGGGCAAATCCCCGACGCCGATATCGGCCGCGGTCTCGGCCAATTGCACGAGATCCGCGACCAGGGCGGCATCATCAAGCGGCTGGTCGATCATTCGACCCTGATCCGCAAGCCGGAGCAGGCGTCGCGGGCAACGGCGCTGGCAATCCGTGCGATGAGCAGCGGCCGGCCGGGGCCGGCAGTGCTCGAATGCGCCATCGATGTGTGGGGCAAATCAGGGCCGGTGACGTTGCAAGCGCCGCTGCCGGTTCCGGCAACCAAGATCGACCACGGCGCGATCCGCAAGGCGGCAAAGCTCCTCGGCGCGGCGAAGCGGCCGCTGATCATCTGCGGCGGCGGCGCGCAAGGTGCTTCGGAAGAAGTCACGGCACTGTCCGCCATGCTGCAGGCGCCGGTGCTCGGTTTTCGCCGCGGCCGCGGCGTGCTCGACGCCCGCGATCCGCTCAGCGTCACGCTGCCACTGGGGCGCGATCTGTGGGGCGAAGCCGACGTGGTGCTGGCGGTCGGCACCCGCCTGCTCATTCAACTGCGGCAATGGGGCATCGACCGCGCGCTCAGGATCATTCGCGTCGATGCCGATCCCGAGGAACACGGCCGCCTGCACAAGCCGGCGGTGGCGCTGACCGGCGACGCCACCCCGATCCTGCAAAGCCTGCTGGCGGAGTTGCCGGCGCACAACGCAAAACGCGCCTCGCGCCGGGCCGAGATGCAGGAGCGGCAAGGCGCGTGGCGCAAGCGCCTGGAAAAAATCGCACCCCAGATCGCATATCTCGAAGCGATCCGCGCCGAACTGCCCGAAGACGGGATTTTCGTCGACGAGGTCACGCAAATGGGTTTTGCGGCGCGGCTGGCCTTTCCGGTCTACAGGCCACGCACCTTCCTGTCGCCGGGCTATCAGGACCCGCTCGGCTGGGGCTTTGCCACCGCGCTCGGCGCGCAGCACGCCCGGCCCGACGTGCCGGTCGTCGCCATCTCCGGCGATGGCGGCTTCATGTTCACCGCCACCGAAATGGCGACGGCCATTCGGCATCGCATCCCGCTGGTGACCATCGTGTTCAACGACGGCGCTTTCGGCAACGTCCGGCGCATCCAGCAGGAGCGCTTCGGCAACCGCCTGATCGGCAGCGATCTGGCCAATCCGGATTTCGTCGCCTTCGGTAAGAGTTTTGGCGCCGAGGCGGTCCGCGCAAAGGGCCCGGACGCGTTGCGTCAGGCGTTACGGCATGCCTTCGCGCACCGCGACGGACCGACATTGATCGAAGTCCCGGTAGGTGCCTTTCCGAGCCCGTGGGAATTCATCAACATGCCCAAGGTCCGCGGATAACAGCCGCGCCCCAACAAGCCTTGTCCTAGCGCCAGACCGGCCTTGCCACGTGCCTCATATCTGAACGAGACTACCACAATGCCGATGTCGAGTGCCGCCGCAGTCTCCCATTCGATGCACCCGATCATCACGACGTCGGAACTGGCCGCCGCGTGCAAGCGGATGGCTGGCCATCCCTTTGTCACCATCGACACCGAGTTCCTGCGCGAGACCACCTACTACCCGCTGCTGTGCGTGGCGCAGATGGCCTCGCCGGAGGAAGCGGTCGTTGTCGATGCGCTCGCGCCCGGCATCGATCTTGCGCCGTTCTACGCGCTGATGGCCGACGAAAAGATCATGAAAGTGTTTCACGCCGCGCGCCAGGACATCGAGATCATCTGGCACGGCGCGAAACTCATTCCGCATCCGATCTTCGACACCCAGGTCGCCGCCATGGTGCTCGGGTATGGCGATTCCATCTCCTACGACCAGTTGGTGCAGCGCATCACCGGTGACACACTCGACAAATCAAACCGTTTCACCGACTGGACGCGCCGGCCATTGTCCGAGGCGCAGCTTACCTACGCCATTTCCGACGTCACCCATCTGCGCGACGTCTATCACGCGCTGGTCGAAGATCTCGGCCGCCGCGGCCGCGCCGACTGGGTCGAGGACGAGATGCAGGTACTGACCTCGCCCGAGACCTACCGCATGGATC
Organism: Xanthobacteraceae bacterium; assembly: GCA_049584715.1. GTDB lineage: Bacteria > Pseudomonadota > Alphaproteobacteria > Rhizobiales > Xanthobacteraceae > BOG-931. The sequence goes on along the minus strand of JBAUYI010000015.1, from coordinate 34,767 downwards.
CGCAGAGCGCGTGGCAGCGGCTCAAGACCCGCGTGCGCAAGCCCAAGGAGCTCGCCGTCCTGATCGAGGTCGCGGCCTGGCGCGAACGCGAGGCGCAATCCCGCGACGTGCCGCGCTCGCGCGTGCTCAAGGACGACGCGATCGGCGACATCGCCGTGCAGGCGCCGACGACCATCGAGAAGCTCAAGCATCTGCGCTCGCTGCCCAAGGGTTTCGAACGCTCACGCTGGGGCGAGGCGATCGTCGCCGCGGTCGAGCGCGGCTTGGCGCGCGATCCCAAAACTTTGCCGCACCACGTCCGCGCCCAACCCGCGGCCAATGCCTCCGCTGTGATCGAACTCCTCAAGGTGCTGCTGCGCATGATCTCGGAGCGCCATCACGTCGCCGCCAAGGTGATCGCCACGGTCGACGATCTCGAGCGCATCGCGTCAGACGACGCGGCGGATGTTCCGGCATTGAAGGGCTGGCGGCGCGAGCTGTTCGGCGAGAAAGCGCTGGCGCTCAAACGCGGCCAGTTGGCGCTCGCCATCGAAAAGGGCCGCGTTGCGATGGTCGAGCGCGGCTGAGCGCGGCGCCGGCACTTCACGCTTTATCGCTCCACCCGTTGCAAACCGAGAGACCAGGAATGGAATCGAACGAACATGCGCGTTGGCAAAGCCGCTACAGCGCGCCCGAATACCTGTTCGGCAAAACGCCGAACTACTTTTTGGCGTCGTGCAAGGCATTGCTGCCGAAGTCAGGCAAGGCGTTGGCCGTCGCCGACGGCGAAGCCCGCAACGGCGTGTGGCTCGCCGAGCAGGGCCTCGACGTCGTCTCGATCGATTTCTCGGAAGCCGCGCAGGCCAAGGCAGCGGCCTTGGCGAAGGAGCGTGGTGTCGCCATCAAGCTGGTGCATACCGACGTCCACGCCTGGGACTATCCGCCGGATGCGTTCGACGTCGTGTTGGAAATCTTCACCCAATTCAGTACGCCGGCAGAACGCCCGCGCAAATGGGCCGGCATGCGCAAGGCGCTCAAACCCGGCGGGTTGTTGATTCTGCAGGGCTACACACCAAAGCAGCTCGAATATGGTACCGGCGGGCCGAATGAAATCGAACGCCTCTACACGCGCGCCATGCTGGAACAGGCTTTTGGCGATTTTCGCGACCTCAAATTCGTCGAAGAGGAACTTGAAATGCACGAAGGCACAGCCCACGGCGGCATGTCGGCGGTGATCGGGCTGACCGGACGGAAGCCTTAAGCCGCCGCCGTGACCTTGAACCGCGGCGCAAGTACGGTCGTCCGCAGCGTCGCCGCAAGCGCCGCCATCTCCTCGCGCGTCAGTGCCGAATAAGGCGGATAAGGCTCCCCGACCGGAATGCCGATCAGATTCAGCGCCGCCTTCATCGCCGGCGCCAGCCCGCGGTGCATCCACTTCGACGGAAACAGCGCGAACTGCAGCTGGATTTCCGCCGCCCGCTCAAAATCCTTGGCGACGAAGGCATCGATGACGTGGCGGGCGATTTCGCAGCCGGGTGGCGGCATGGTCGCGCCGGAGCCGCCGAGTTGCAGTGTCGCGAGCAGCATCTGCATGGTGGTGAAATAGCGAGCATGGCCGGCGCGATCGATCTCCACGATCAGGCGCGACACCCGGGCGAGGTCGCGCGAGCTTTCCTTGATCAGCTGCACGTTCGGCAATTTCGCCAGCGCAATCGTGTCAGGGACGGACACGTCGGCGCCGGGGCCGGGATTGAGATAGAGCGTGATCGGCAGCCGGCTCTCGCGGCCTATGGCCTCGAAATAGGCGATGAGGTCGGCCTGCGTCGGCGGACCGGCAAACGGACGCAACGGCGCCAAGAGCTGGATCGCGGCGGCGCCGTGCCGTTCGGCGTCATGGGCCAGTTCGATCGCGGTCTTGAACGACGGATGCGAGATGCCGACCATGACCGGCACGCGGCCACCCACGCATTCGATGGTGCGGCGGATCAGTGCCTTGCGCTGTTCGAAGTCGAGATAGGTGTATTCCTGGGTCTCGACGCCGGCGGCGACCACCATGGTGGCGCGACAATCGTCGATCACATAGTCGATCTGCCGCCGCAACGCGGCTTCGTCGACAGCCAGATCGGCGGTGAACGGCGTCAGCGGGGCGACGATGAGACCCGGCATGGTGCTCTCCCTGTCGGCGCGCGTTGCGCCAAGGGCGATATTAGCCCATCAGCATCACCGGTTCACGGCCGATCAGCCGCGCCAGCGAGCGCAACCGGTTCAAGACGCGTTCGCCGGCCAACGTGGCGTATGAGTTCGGCAGGTGCAGCGCGAGCCGATGCCGCTCGACGGCAAGCTTGGTTTTGGGGAGCACGCCGGGCATGGCCGCGGACACCACATAGGCAAGGCGGAGCGCCGCGCCGAGCACACGGGCGCGATCGAGCATGCGGGTGGAGACCAGTTCGCGCAGCCGCGGCGACAGCTCGTCGTCCATCACCAAGCCGACATGGCGGAAGAACACGGCGAGCGCCAGATAGGCGCGGCCGGGATGATCGATGCCGCTGAAGCCGCCATGAGCGATGATATTGAGCGATTGCTCGCCGCGATAATCGGGATGCGCGCGCCAGCCGATGTCGCCGAGCAGGCACGCCGCATGGCGCAGCCGGCGTTCCTCGCCCGTTTCATCGAGCCCCGAGGACATCATGAAGCGGTCGGTCCATGCGATCAGCTCCTCACCGTGGCGCGGCGAGCGCGAACGCAACTGGTTGAGATGGCGCGCTGCCTCGATCAGCGCGTCCTTCTCCTGCTCTCTGCGCTTGAGCATCGAATAGAGCAGTCCCTCGCGCACGCCCAGTGCGGAGAACACCACCTGCCGCGGCTTGCCGACGCGCAGGATGTATTCGAGCACGAGCGCCGCGTAAGGCAACAGCGGCCGCCGCGCATTGTTCACCACTTCGATGTTCGACAGCGTCTCGACATCGACCCGATGCACCAATCTGGCGAACTCGAGCGCTTCGTCGGCGGCAATGGCGTAGCCGTGCATCACGTGCAGCGGATAGCCGGTCTGCCACATGTGCAGCCGCGCCAGCGAGCGCCAGGTGCCGCCGACGGCATAGAAGGTGCGGTTCTCGCAGGCCTTGAGCATCGCCAGGCCGCCGAGGTTTTTCTTGACGAATTTTTCCGCTTTTTTCAGCGACTTCGACGATATGTCGGCGAGCGCCAGCCCGCCGAGCGGGCGCGTGAGCCCATGCCGCGCGCGCGTGCCGCGAACATCGACCAGTTCCAGCGACCCGCCGCCGAGATCGCCGACGATGCCGTCGGCACGATGCACGCCGGAGATGACGCCGAGCGCGGTGAGCTCGGCCTCGCGCGCGCCGGAGAGAATATCGATCTCGGTCTTCAACGTGCGCTCGGCGGAGCGAATGAAGGCACGGCCGTTCTTGGCGTCGCGGCACGCCGCCGTGGCGATAGCGAGTGTTTCCTTCACTCCCATCCGCTCGCACAGCGCGCGGTAGCGCTTGAGCGTCGACAGCGCGTGCTCGACCGCGTCTGCGGCCAGAAGGCCGGTGGATTGCACCTCGCGGCCGAGGCCGCACAAAGCTTTCTCGTTGAAAATTTCCGTCGGACTGCGGGTGAGCCCTTCGTAAACCACAAGCCGCACGGAATTCGAGCCGATGTCGATGACAGCGACCGGCGGACCGTGATCGAGGCGTCCTTGGGCGTCGAGTTTGGCGCGCTTCATTGGTAAAAATTGGCGTCAGTTAGCCGTTGGCGAATTTGAACCCGCTCATGGCCTATTTAGTTTTGGCCGATTGAGTTTTGGCCAATTGAATCTTGGCCGATTACGCGAATTGCTGAAGTCCCGGTGCGGCTTTGAATGCCACGCTCACCGTAAGCATGATTCGCGCGCCATTCACACCCGCTCCGGCCGGTGCCGCAATCGGGGAATCGATTCTTTCTGTGATTTGCCGCGCCCTGACAGGCTCGGATTGGTCATGAAGTAGGTGTGAATGTTGAAGCCTTCCTCGCCGGGTGCGGGCTTGATGCGGCGCGACGTGCCGTCGGAGAGCAATTGCCAGCTCTGCTCGTTGTCCTTGAGATTAGCCACCATGATCTGATCGAGCACCTGCTCGTGCACGGTGGGATTGAGGATCGGGCACAGCGCCTCGACGCGGCGGTCGAGATTGCGCGGCATCATGTCAGCGGACGAGATGTACACGGCGGCCTTGGCATGGGGCAGCGCGTGACCCGAGCCGAAGCAGTAGATGCGGCCGTGCTCGAGGAAACGGCCGACGATGGATTTGACGCGGATATTGTCGGACAGGCCCGGCACACCCGGCCGCAGGCAGCAGATACCGCGCACCACGAGCTCGATCGGCACGCCGGCGCCGGACGCCCGGTAGAGCGCGTCGATGATGTCGGGATCGACCAGCGAATTCATTTTCATCCAGATGCCCGAAGGCCGCCCGGCCTTGGCATTGGCGATCTCCTCGTCGATATGGCTGTGGATGCATTTGCGCAGCGTCAACGGCGACACCGCCATGCGCTTGAGCTCGGCGGGCTCGGCATAGCCGGTAATGTAGTTGAAGATTTGCGCCACATCATGCGCGATCAACGGGTCGGAGGTGAAGAACGACAGATCGGTATACAGGCGCGCCGTCACCGGATGATAGTTGCCGGTGCCGACATGGACGTAGGAGGCAAGCTCGGTGCCCTCGCGGCGGATGACGAGCGAGAGCTTGGCGTGGGTTTTCAGCTCGATGAAACCGTAGACGACCTGCACGCCGGCGCGTTCGAGATCGCGCGCCCAGCGGATATTGGCCTCCTCGTCGAAACGCGCCTTGAGCTCGACCACCGCGGTGACCGATTTGCCGGCTTCGGCGGCTTCGGCGAGCTCCCTGATGATCGGGGAATCGGCCGAGGTGCGGTAGAGCGTCTGCTTGATGGCGACGACGTCCGGATCGCGCGCCGCCTGCTGCAGGAAGTTCACCACCACGTCGAAGGATTCGTAGGGGTGGTGGATGACGAAGTCCTTTTGCCGGATCGCGGCAAAGCAATCGCCGCCGTGATCGCGGACGCGTTCCGGATAGCGCGGCGCATAGGGAACGAATTCAAGATCGGGCCGGTCGAGCTTGGCGAGTTGCGCCATTTCGTCGAGCGCCAGCACGCCATCGACCTTGAACACGCTCTCGTCGGTGGCGCCGAGCGTGCGCTGCACGAAGCGCTGCAATTCCGGCGGCATCATCGCCTCGATGTCGAGGCGGATGACGATGCCGCGGCGGCGGCGCTTGAGCGCAGTCTCGAACAACCGCACCAGATCTTCGGCCTCTTCGAGGATTTCCACTTCGGAATCGCGGATGACGCGGAACGCGCCCACGCCTTTCACCGCGTAACCGGGGAACAGCTTGCCGATGAAAATGCTGGTGACGGCTTCGAGCGAGATCAACCGCACCTGCCCGCCCTCGCCGGCTTGCGGCAGCCGCGCGAAACGCTCGATACGGTTGGGCATGCGGATCAGCGCGTTCATCGCCTTGCCGTCCTTGGCGCGGGCCAGCTGCAAGGCGATGGAAAATCCGAGATTGGGAATGAACGGGAACGGATGCGCAGGGTCCACCGCAAGCGGCGTCAACAGCGGAAAGACATGGGCGAGAAAGTAGTCTTCGAGCCAGGCCTTCTCGGCCTTGGTGACATCGGCGCCATCGACCAGCACGATGCCGGCCTGGGCCAGCGCCCCGCGCAACTCAAGCCACTGCGCCTGCTGATCCCGGACCAGCACCAATACGGCTTCGCCAATGCGGGCGAGCTGCTCGGCGGGGGTCAAACCCTCGGGGCTCCTCTCGACGATGCCGGCGCGCAACGCGGCGCCGAGACCGGCAACGCGCACCATGAAGAATTCGTCGAGGTTGGCGGCCGAGATCGAGAGGAACTTGATCCGCTCCAACAGCGGATGGCCGCGATTGGCGGATTCCTCCAACACCCGGCGGTTGAAATTCAGCCAGGACAGCTCGCGATTGATGAAGCGGTCCGGGCTCGACGCCAGCTCGGACACCCGCGCCGGTTCCTCCGGCCGCCGCGACGAGCCGGATTCTAAAGCGACGACAGTGGCTTGGCCACGGTCGGCCATGGCGGCTTGGTGCTCCTCGAGGGCTATGATCGCCATGCTTCGTTACAATCCGATGACGTTGCTCGCCCCTGAGATAAGGCGCTGGGGTAGTGCGGCGTCAAGCCTCTCCCCGTCGATAGAGCGCGAGCGAGCCTGGCAAACATTGCGGGAGCTATTTCTGGATGGTATATATCATTGGTATCTACCATTCGAGGCTTGCAAATGGCCGAAACCGGCACCGCCAAGATATTCAAGCACGGCCGCAGCCAGGCAGTTCGGCTGCCGAAGGAGTTTCGCTTGCCCGGCAAGGAGGTGCGCGTTCGCCGGTTCGGGCGGGGCGTGCTCCTGGAGCCTATGGCAGAAGGTTTCGACTTCGCGGCGTGGTGGGACAAGATCGACAAATATGGCGGCGACTTCCTGCCCGAGGGACGTCCCGAACAGCCACCCATGCCGGTCGACGATCGAAAATATTTTGATGACGAATGATTTGCCTCGACACCAACGTCGTCATTGTCGCGCTCAATCAGCCCTTGTCACGGCTTAGGGCGCGCCTTAACCGGGCCCTTGTTGGCGATGTCCCGGTTACAATTTCTTCGATTGTCCTGTTTGAGCTCTGGTACGGCGTCGCAAAGGGCGAACGCCGCGCGCATAACACCGCAAGAATAACAGATTTCCTTGCTGGACCAATCAAGGTTCTGAACTTCGACGCTGAAGATGCGCGTGAGAGCGGAGATATCCGCGCGACATTGGCACGAGCCGGAACTCCTATTGGTCCGTACGACGTGCTGATCGCCGCACAAGCACGGCGGCGCGGCGCGATCTTGGTCACGGCGAACAAAAACGAATTCGCACGCGTTCCAGGATTGCAGACGCAGGATTGGACGATCGCCTGAAAGAGCGCCGGCGTTACGCGGTGTCGCGGAACATTTCCGCGGCCAGCGCCCGCGTCGGCGGCCGGCTGCGCCGCAACGCCTCGTTGTCGAGCGCGATCACCGCCGCGAACGAGCGCTCGATATGGGTCGAGAGATAGCTCACCACGCTTTCGTCCACGTGCGCTGGCGGTGGGCGACTTTAATTATCTGAATAAACATATGGGGCTTCCTCTTCACAAAACTTGAGATACAGAGACATTGGCGTTTTCGGAGCCTCGCCGAAACGACGCAAAGATTATGCGATTTTTGCCGATGCGATCCGCCAAGCGAAGCGTTCATAATTTGAAGGCCGGGGACCGACACGGGTTCATTCCAAGCAAAATCCCTCCGTTAGGTATACAGTGTTGTTGTTTTGGGTGCGGTAAAGTTGCAAAGAGATCACGCACTGGCCTTTGCACTTAGGTACGCTTACGCGTGTCAGCCCCGAGGTCAGTACGGCACGGCATATATACTCCTCAGCTGGAATATAGACTGCGTCGCGTTGCGCGCTGCTATCCCAGCGGGTGAGGCACATTTCGGGATGCTGTCCCAATAGTCTTGACCTCGAAGTGTCGATTGCGTCTTTCGGCACGTGGCAGCTGCTTGGAACAACATAAGATCTGTTTCGTTGCGATTGAAGTTCAAGAAACCCTGGCCGGCGCCACTGCTTCCGCCTGCACCACCAATTTTTCCGGTGCTTCCACCGCCTCCACCGCCCCCGTTTCCACCGCCGCCGCTTCCACCACCTCCGCTTCCACCACCGCTACCGTTTGGTCCCGTGAAATGACGGAGCGTCCAGCCAGGACCGCCGCTTATTCCAGCGGTTACGGAAAACTGCAAAGTGGAGCTAAAATATACAGTCTGGCTCGGTCCCGTTACGGGTGGGGCTGTAGCGGCCATCCCCTTCTCGTTTGCCCGCATACGGGTTTCGATGCTCTGTAACTGATTGCCAATTGCCTGAAGGTCTTGGTCTATTTTCTGTAAGGCCACGGCCTCTGTTGGCTTTTCTGCGGCGATCCCTGGAGCCGCTGGCGTTGGAGGATTCGCAAGCGGTCGTTCCGCGCTTCTTCTGTAGGTGGCTGAACTTGCTTGCAGCACATTAGGCGCGGCATAAACATTGTACCAACTCGCTCTATCGAGCGAGTGGAGTCCATTGCTTAGTATCTCATCAAGTCCCAGGTCGCCCCCCAATAGTACGGAGGCAACTTGGCAAGTGGGGATCAATTCGCCCTGTCTCACAAGGTACTTGGGCGCGAAATCGAAGTATAGCTTAACCAAATCTATAAGATAGCCAACCGTGAACGTTCTATACTGGCTTCCATTCAATTGGCCATTAACAGCGAGAGTGAAGTTCCCTGTAAAGGCAATGGGCGTCGTGGGCGTAAGGCCGGGCGTCGCAATGGGAGTAAAGGGGGTTGGGAACGTCAAAGATGGGTTGAGTCCCTCGTTGTTGGTAACCTGTAAGTTAAGCGTGATACTGGCAACAAAATTGTCTTCAAGCAGTCTGTCCCACAAAACGTCCTCAGGAGTTCCGTGAGGGCTCCGCGTGGGGATCCGCTCCGACGGCGGGCCTAAATGGTCGTACATAGACCTAGCGATCTCACACGCTATATGGTCTATGAGATTGTTGATGGTCGGACGAGCCGCCTCTTCTCCTCCAAATATCTGAAACTCCGGCTTGCCACTCACACCGCAAGCGGTAACGGTTAATACAACAGCGAACCAGGTTGCGATGCTGAAAGCGCGGCTTGCGCCTCGGCGACGTGCTGTCGTTTGCCCAATCGCCACGACCTATCTCCACAAACTTGAGATTTTTATCCACGGGACAAGCACATCCCGGCATACAATCAAAAGCTACTAATGTTGTCTGTTACAACAAAGCCACAGGTTGAACAAAAGCACGCCATTCCAGGAAAATATCCCTGTTTCGCGGTATGTCTCGAAATTATGGAGCGATCGAAGTACACAACGGTGTTGCTTGTTGCTGTCGCTGTTGCGCTGCTGTGCACCGTCGACTCGATTTAGTTTTCACGCAGAACACGCACCGCATGCGTAGCCTGATAAGGCAACCGCTCTCAAGTGCTGTCGCGAAACAGCTCGGCGGCGAGCGCGCGCGACGGTGGGCGTCCCAAGCGCAACGCCTCGTTGTCGAGTGCGATCACCGTCGCACGCGCCGCCGCGAACGAGCGCTCGATATGGGTCGAGAGATAGCTCACCACGCTTTCATCGAGCGCGAGCTGGCGATCAGCGGCGAGCTTGACGATGACGGCACGCAGCATGGCATCATCCGGCGCCTCAAGATTCACGACCGGCATCGCCCGCAGTCGCGAGATGACATCGGGGGTGGCGATGGGCCAGGTGGCCGGCGCGGTGCGCGCGGTGAACAGCAAGTAGGCGTTCTCCCCGCGCGCCATATTGATGAGATGAAACAGGGCGTGCTCGTCCGAGATCGCCGCCGCATCCTCGATGACCAGCGCGCCGGTGGCGAGCGCGGAACGAAGCCCGGTCTCGTCGAGCGCGTGGGCGGACACGACACGCGCACCCGCCGCAGCCGCCCAGATCGTCGCCAGATGCGTCTTGCCCGAGCCCTCGGGCCCGACGAGAGCGATTGCCTTCGCCGGCCAATCCGGCCAGGAATCAATCAGCATCAGCGCGCCCTCGTTGCCGGGTCCGGAGAGAAAATCCTCGCGCGCGTAGCTTTCCGGGTGATCGAGCGCAAGCGCGAGTTGACGCGGAATGGGGGACATTGAACTCGACGTCATGGTGTTAAACCGGCCGGCTGCCGGTGTAGAGCGGGCTGTCGCGGTAACGCCGCACGGCAAAGCGTATCAGCACGCCGGACGCGGCCGCGAGCGGCACCGCCAGCAGCAATCCGACGAAGCCGAACAGATAGCCGAAAGCAAACAGCGCGAACATCAGCCACACCGGATGCAGGCCGACACTGTGTCCGACGAGATACGGCGCCAACACGTTGCCTTCGAGGAACTGGCCGACCAGCACGACGGCGGCGACGATGACGATCGGCGTCCATTCCGGGAAAAATTGCGCCACCGCGACGGCGAGCGAGAGCACGAGCGCCGTCAACGAGCCCACATAGGGGATGAAACTGATCAATCCTGAAACGACGCCGATGAGCAAGCCGAAACTCAATCCCGCCAGCGTCAAGCCGACGGCATAATAGGAACCGAGAATCAGGCACACGCCGGATTGGCCGCGCACATAAGCCGAGATGGTCGCATCGATGTCGTGACCGAGGCGGCGCACGGTGTCGCGCTGCGGCAGCGGGATCAGGCTGTCGACCGCGCTCACCATGCGATCCCAGTCGCAGATCAGATAGAACGCCACCACCGGCGTGATGATCAGCAGCGAAAAGATCGAAATCAGCGTTTGTCCCTTGGTCCACAGCGAGGCGAGCACCGTGGTCACATAACCCATCGCCTGGTTCATCAAATCGCTGACCGAATGATCGCCGCCGCTGAGATTGTCGCCGACAAAACGCTTGAGCCACGGATGGTTCGGGTCGCTGACCAGACTTTGCAGGCGCTGCGCGTAGCCCGGCGCATTATCGATGAAACCTGCAAGCTGCTTTGCCAGCACCGGCGCGATGAGCAGGAGCAGCAGCGCGAGTGCGAGCACGAAGCCGCCGAGAATGATCGAGGCCGCGACCAGGCGGCTTAAGCCGCGCTTGGCCAGCCGATTGGCCAACGGATCGAGCACATAGGCCAGCGCCATGCCCAGCACGAACGGCAACAGGATTGGGCTCAACAGCCACAACAGCCCAACGAAGACGGCAAGCGCCACGATCCAGAACACGATGTGCCGCTCGATTTGCATGGCGCCTTTCAAACAGTGCCAATCAGTGCCCGGCGCCGAACGAGTTCATATGGCGCACCCATTCGGCGAGATAGAAGGCGATCGAGAGCAAGGTCAAGATGGCGACCAGCGCCATCATCAGCTTCGACACCACATCGGCGTCGAAGCCAAAACCCCGCTCGGCCAACACCAGAGTGGCGAGCAGGATTTGCGCCAAGGTGTTGGCCTTCGAGACCGCCAACGGCCGCACCGGCATCGGCTTGCCGACCAGCCAGGACAGCATGAAGGCGCTGATGATCATGATGTCGCGCGAGACGACGAGAATGACGAGGAAGATCGGTAGCGCACCGGCGATGCCGAGCGAAATGTAGATCGAAACGATCAGCGCCTTGTCGGCCAAAGGGTCGAGATAAGCGCCGAGTTCGCTCGCCATGTGGAAGCGTTTGGCGAGGAAGCCGTCGACGCCGTCGCTGATGCCGGCCGCCAGAAACAGGAAAAACGCGATGCGCATCCCGCCCGAGGTGATCGCCCAGACCACGATCGGCACCAGCAGGATACGTCCCAAGGTAATGAGGTTTGGGATACTCAAACGCGGCCCCGGCTCAGGCAGCTTTTCTCCGTGCTGTCCTGCAACTCAATATACCGGCGCCCGCGCGCTTGCACACCCGGCGATTCCGACGTAGGAGGCGCCGAGCGGTCCCGCCCCGCAAGGGCGGCAATCAAGCATCTGTCCGATTTGGTGGCATTCGTGGATGAGGCGCGCTACGCGGCGGCCGGTGTCGATATCGACGCCGGCAACCGCATGGTGGAATTGATCAAGCCCTTGGTGCGCGCCACCGCGCGCGCCGGGGCCGATGCCGAGATCGGCGGCTTTGGCGGCCTGTTCGATCTCAAGGCCGCGGGCTTTGTCGATCCGATCCTGGTCGCCGCCAACGACGGTGTCGGCACCAAAGTCAAAATCGCCATCGAGACCGGCCGCCACGACACGATCGGCATCGATCTCGTCGCCATGTCGGTCAACGACCTTGTGGTGCAAGGCGCCGAACCGTTGTTCTTCCTCGACTATTTCGCCTGCGGCAAGCTCGATCCGGCAGTCGGCGCGCAGGTGGTGACGGGCATTGCGGCGGCTTGCCGCGAGGCCGGCTGCGCGCTTATCGGCGGCGAGACCGCGGAAATGCCGGGGCTCTATGCGCCAGGCGATTACGACCTTGCCGGCTTCGCCGTCGGCGCGGTGGGGCGGGCGGACTTGTTGCCGCGTGCCGACATCGCAGCCGGCGACGTCGTGATCGGCCTTGCCTCGACCGGCGTCCACTCGAATGGGTTTTCCTTGGTACGCCGTATCGCGGCCACGGCCGGATTGGCATGGGAGGAGCCGGCTCCATTCGACCCGTCGCGAACGCTCGGCGAAGCCTTGCTCACCCCGACGCGGCTCTATGTGCGGTCGTGCCTTGCCGCGATCCGCGAAACCAAGGCGGTCAAGGCGCTCGCCCACATCACCGGCGGCGGTTTCGTCGACAATATTCCGCGAGTATTGCCGCAAGGCTTTGCCGTTGCCATGGATCTCGATCGCGTGCCGGTTCTGCCGGTGTTCAAATGGCTTGCGGCGAGCGGCAAAATCACCGAGGCCGAAATGCTGCGCACCTTCAACTGCGGAATCGGCATGGTGGCGGTACTCGATCCGACCGCGGCCAAGGCGGCCAGCGAGCGCTTCTCGGCGCAAGGAGAAACCGTCGTTCAACTCGGCAAGGTCGTCGCAGCGAAGGACGGCGGCCGTGTCGGCTTCCGCGGACACCTCGATCTCGCTTGGCCAGGCGCATGACCAGGAAGCGCGTTGCCGTACTGATCTCCGGCCGCGGCTCGAACATGACGGCGTTGATCGAGGCGGCCACGGCGCCGGATTATCCCGCGCAAATCGTGCTCGTCTTGTCCAATGAGCCCGATGCCGCGGGTCTCGCCCGGGCGCAGCTTGCGGGCATCGCCACCGTAGTCGTCGATCACAGGCCGTTCGGCGGCGATCGCGAGGCGTTCGAACGCGCGCTCGACGACACCCTGCACGCGCACCGCATCGATCTGGTCTGCCTCGCCGGCTTCATGCGGCTTCTGACGCCTTGGTTCGTCACGCGCTGGAGCGGCCGCATGCTGAACATTCATCCGGCACTGTTGCCGCAATTCAAGGGCCTGCACACACATCGCCGCGCGCTTGAGGCCGGCGTACAGCGGCACGGCGCCACCGTTCACTTCGTCGTGCCGGAAATGGATTCAGGGCCGATCGTGGTGCAGGATTCGGTGCCGGTGCACGACGGCGACACCGAGGAAACGCTTGCCGCGCGGGTGCTGGAGGTCGAGCACCGGATTTATCCCCAGGCGCTGCGCCTCGTTGCCGAAGGCCGCGTCACACTTGCGGCCGCGACTGCGGCGACACGCGGGTAATGGCGCGAAGTCTTTTCCGCTACCTGAAAAATAAAAACCCCCGGGCGGGACACCGGGGGCTACGCGTGGACCGGAATGTCCGGACCACGATCAATCATGCGACTTTGAGATTTTCCGCCGATGTCCTGCCGCGATTGGTCACGAGTTCGTACTCGACGGCCTGACCCTCATTGAGCGAGCGCAAGCCGGCGCGCTCGACGGCTGAGATATGGACGAAGACGTCCTTGTCGCCGCTTGCCGGTTTGATGAACCCGTAGCCCTTGGTTGGGTTGAACCATTTGACGGTGCCCTTCTGCATCGTCTGCCTCCTCCGTCATTCCCGATGCCAGCGAAGACGCAACCCGACAGCCGCTGCACCGCAATGCAGATGCTGCGATCCGCGCCACAAGCAAGATTTTGGGGAAAGTCCGAAACAGCGGAAGTCAGAAACGATCATGTCGCCCACGTCGCCCACGACAGCACCGGCCGGATGGCCAAAATCCGATTGCCGGTAAAATTGGGCCGATAAATACGGCGCCAGCATGGCTGCAAAACGTCAGTCAATGGCGCGGGAACAACCGATGTTTTGAACATCGTGACGATGATCTTGCGCGCGATCAGCGCGATTACGCAGTCGCGTCAACGAAATATCCACGATGTCACAATCGACGCGGCAGAAAGCGAAGCTCAGCTGCCGCCAACTTCCTTGGTCCCCGACACGGCATGCGCCCTGGAGACTTGTCGCCATAGCCCGCCGACGCCGATCACCAGCAGCGCTCCGGCGCCAGCTGCGGCAAATTCGACCTGGCGTGCGAAGGTTTCGCCAAGCGCCGCCGACAGATGACCGAATACCACCGGGTCAGTCGCCATGACATCGCCGGCGACCCAACCAAGCAACGCCGCGCCGGCCCAGATAAAAATCGGAAAGCGATCGAGCATCACCATGATCAGAGCGGCGCCCGCGATGATGATCGGAATGGAGGCGATCAGACCGATCGCAAGCAACACCAAGCTGCCTTGCGCAATGGCAGCGACGGCGATGACGTTGTCGAGGCTCATCACGATGTCGGCCACCACGACGATCTGCACCGCGCGCCACAACTGCGCAACGGCCTCGACTTTGTTCTTGTCGGCACGCTCGGGCACGAGGAGCTTGGCGGCGACATAGACCAGCGCCAATCCGCCGATCAATTTGAGATACGGCAGCAGCATGAGCTGCCCGACGACGCCGGTGAAAACCAGGCGCAGCAGCACCGCGGCACCGGCGCCGATCACCAGGCCCCAGAAGCGCTGGCGCTGCGGCAGATCCCGGCACGCCATCGCAATGACGACGGCGTTGTCGCCCGACAGCAGGATATTGATGAAAACGATCTGCAGCACCGCGGCCCAGAACGCCGCGCGCCCCAAATCGTTGACGCTGGCATGGAGCATGTCGCCCCACAGCGAAGGATGCAGGTATTGCAGGATCGAGCCCACCGCCGCTCCTCAAGCGCATTCGCCGCGCGGCGAGCGCACCGGCTTCAGCCGACGATTTCGTTGCCGGAAAAGAACTGCGCGATTTCCTTCGCCGCGGTGTCGGCGGCGTCGGATCCATGCACCGAGTTCTCGCCGATCGACTTGGCAAGCTCTTTACGGATGGTGCCGGGCGCGGCCTTGGCCGGATCGGTCGCGCCCATCAAATCGCGATAGGCCGCCACGGCATTCTCGCCTTCGAGCACCTGCACGACGACCGGCCCGGAGATCATGAAATCGACAAGCTCGCCGAAGAACGGCCGCTGGCGATGCACCGCGTAGAATGTCTCGGCCTGATCGCGGCTCATGCGCATGCGCTTTTGCGCCACGATGCGAAGTCCGGCTTTTTCAATCATCGCATTGATGGCGCCGGTGACATTACGCGCCGTCGCGTCGGGTTTGATGATCGAAAACGTACGCTCGATCGCCATCGGATCGTCCTTTGTCGTGTTGCGGAAGCGTGGGGCTAACGAAAGCGCTGCGGAAGCCGCGTGAAAACGTGCCGGCTTATAGCCTTCGATCACTGTCCCAGCAAGCGCGGGAAAAGCGCGCCGCGAGGTGTGACAAGGATCACGTCCATGTCGAATCCGGGACGATAATTCCTCAATGAATTCAATTCTTAAAGCGTTTCCTGCGCGATTTTCCGACTTCGCCGCATGAACCGAAAAGGGGGGCGTCGTTACCCACGGATAGCTGCGTGATGAGCGCGCCCAAACCAGAGGAGACGTCCCATGTTGCGCAAGACGATTTTCGCCCTTTCGACAGCGGCCGCGCTGAGCGCGGCGACCTTGGCCCCGACCTCCGCATTCGCGGGCGGCGGCGGCGGCGGCGGGTGGCACGGTGGTGGCTGGCACGGCGGCTTCGGTGTCGGTACCGCGATCGGCCTCGGAATTCTCGCCGGCGCGGCCTACGACAGCACCTGCATGGCGCAACGGGTGTTCAACACACCGAACGGGCCGGTGGTGCGCTGGGTCAACGTCTGCTACTGAGCCGTTCTCCTTCGCACGTTCGAAGCGGCAACCCCGGCCTCGCCAGAGGCCGGGGTGTTTTTATACTCGGACGATCGACTCGCGCACGACGGCCAAGCAATGCTGCCGCCGGTATCCCTGCGATCACAAGGGATTGCCTGCATACCACCAAATCAGAGGCCGCATACTTGCGGCCGTTGACAATACCTCCGTTTAGCAGTTGAAAATGGCATGAATGTCGTCATCCCGCGCGTGGCACGGCCTGCCGCATTCGGTCATGCGCATGGCCCAGCTCCCGGTGAGCACGGTATTGGCCCGTATACTCAAAAATTGATCACGCCCGCATAGCGAGAAGCGGCAGAACAGCGGGCATCTCAATACCGAGGCGAAGGGCAGTTTCGGATCAGGAAAAAACAAAACACGGTCGGAGAGCAAAGATGGACGCAAAGAGTGATGACAAGAGCGCGGGCAAATGCCCCTTCCAGGCACACACGAACCGCGACTGGTGGCCGGACCAGTTGAGCCTTCAGGGTCTCCACGGCAACTCTTCCTTGTCCGATCCGATGGGGAAGGAGTTCGACTACGCCAAGGAATTCAAGAGTCTCGATCTGAATGCCGTGGTCAAAGACCTGACTGCCTTGATGACGGACTCGCAGGCGTGGTGGCCCGCCGACTTCGGCCATTATGGTGGCCTGTTCATCCGCATGGCATGGCACAGCGCGGGCACCTATCGCATCGCCGACGGCCGCGGCGGCGCCGGTGCCGGCCAGCAGCGCTTCGCCCCGCTCAACAGCTGGCCGGATAACGCGAACCTCGACAAAGCGCGCCGTCTGCTCTGGCCGATCAAGCAGAAATACGGCCGGAAAATCTCTTGGGCCGATCTGATGGTGCTGGCCGGCAACGTCGCGCTGGACTCGATGGGCTTCAAGACCTTCGGTTTCGGCGGCGGCCGCGCCGATGTCTGGGAGCCTGAAGAGCTCTATTGGGGTCCTGAGGGAACGTGGCTCGGCGACGAGCGCTATAGCGGCGAGCGCCAGCTTCATGGTCCGCTTGGCGCCGTGCAGATGGGCCTGATCT
Source organism: Xanthobacteraceae bacterium (assembly GCA_049584715.1). Taxonomy (GTDB): domain Bacteria; phylum Pseudomonadota; class Alphaproteobacteria; order Rhizobiales; family Xanthobacteraceae; genus BOG-931. Next base: position 18,010 of record JBAUYI010000015.1, on the reverse strand, counting down.
ACGTCAATCCGGCGGGGCCGAACGGCAAGCCGGATCCAGTCGCGGCGGCCAAGGACATCCGCGAAACGTTCTTTCGCATGGCGATGAACGACGAGGAAACCGTCGCGCTGATTGCCGGCGGTCACTCCTTCGGCAAGACCCACGGCGCCGGCGATCCGTCCCTGGTCGGCCCGGAGCCGGAAGGCACGGCAATCGAGGATCAGGGCCTCGGCTGGAAGAGCAAGCATGGCACCGGCATAGGAGCCGACACCATCACCGGCGGCCCGGAAGTTACCTGGACGCAGACGCCGACCAAGTGGAGCAACCACTTCTTTGACAACCTGTTCAACAACGAATGGGAGCTGACGAAAAGCCCGGCCGGCGTGCCGCAGTGGCAAGCCAAAGGCGCCGCCGCCACGATCCCGGACCCCTTCGACAAGTCCAAGAAGCATGTACCGACCATGCTGACCACCGACCTGTCGTTGCGGCTGGATCCCGATTACGAGAAGATCTCGCGGCGCTTCTTCGAGCACCCGGATCAGTTCGCGGACGCGTTCGCGCGGGCGTGGTTCAAGCTGACCCATCGCGACATGGGCCCGATCGTGCGTTACCTCGGCCCGCTCGTGCCGAAGGAAGAGCTGATCTGGCAGGACCCGATCCCCAAGGTGAATCATCCGCTGATCGGGGAGCAGGACATTGCAGCTCTGAAAGCGAAAATTCTCGCTTCCGGCCTGTCCGTGTCCCAGCTCGTTTCGACGGCTTGGGCGTCGGCATCGACGTTCCGCGGCTCTGACAAGCGCGGCGGCGCAAACGGCGCACGCATTCGCCTAAGCCCGCAAAAGGATTGGGACGTCAATCAACCGAAGCAGCTCGCCACAGTGCTTGCGAAGCTAGAAGCGATCCAGAAGGAGTTCAACGCTTCGGCCTCGGGCGGCAAGAAGGTCTCGCTTGCCGATCTGATCGTTCTCGGCGGCGGCGCGGCAATCGAGAAGGCCGCAAAGGCCGCTGGAGTCGACGTCAAGGTTCCCTTCACGCCAGGGCGCATGGACGCATCGCAGGAGCAGACCGACGCACACTCCTTTGCTCCGCTGGAACCGGTCGCCGACGGTTTCCGCAACTATTCTCACGGCAAACAGTGGATGGCCCCGGAAGAAGCGTTGGTCGATCGGGCGCAATTGCTGAAGCTGACCGCGCCCCAGATGACGGTTCTCCTCGGCGGCCTGCGCGTTCTCGGCGCAAATGCCGGGCAGTCCAAGCACGGTGTCTTCACCAAGCAGCCCGAGACGCTGACCAACGACTTCTTCGTCAACCTGCTCGACATGAGCACGCAATGGCAGCCTGCCGGCTCCGATGGCGTGTACGAGGGCCGCGACCGCAAGACGAATGCGGTCAAGTGGACCGGCACTCGCGTCGACCTGATCTTCGGTTCGCACTCGCAGCTGCGCGCTGTCGCGGAAGTCTATGCGTGTGCGGACTCGAAGGAGAAGTTTGTGAAAGACTTCGTGGCTGCCTGGAACAAGGTGATGAACCTCGATCGCTTCGACCTCGCCTGATCGTTTTCAAGGCCAGATTAAATCAGGGCGGCGTTTCAAAACGACTTGAAACGCTGCCCTGACGATCGCTCCAGCCAGGACAGTTCGGGACGCCCACAGACGCGCTTAAGTCGCGTTATTGCCGGAGGCCGGTTTCTTGGTTTTCGCGGGCTTTTTCTGCGGCGGCGGTGGTGCCACCTCGACGCGATCCATTTGCATGAGCCGGCCGCGCTCGAAGTGATAGATGCCGGGCCGCGGGCCGCTTTGATAGCTTATGATCGCGGTGCGATCGCCGTTGGGATTCCTGCCGAGTTGGACGCTACCCGGCGGACCGGCGCGGGTGACCACCTCGCATTCGGTCATGCCGAGGCCGACACCCTCGCTAAGCCCGGACGCGTCGCCGCCGGGCGCCGCCGCTGCCGGACAGCTGCCGCCGGCATCGACCAGATCGCTATCGGTGACCGGCCGGGACTGCCTCGATTCTTGCAAGTCGGAATAGGTGTAGCCGCCGGTGCGGCCGACCACGTCGACCGGCTTCCGGAACAAGGTCCCGGTATCCCAACCGACATCGCCGCAGCCGCCGAGCAGGCCGGCCATCGCCAGCGCCGCCAACACGCCGGAACGGATCGATCCAAGGTACACCCGAACATCCCCTTAAACTTCAAGCCGCCGCCAATGCAGGATGCGCCAGTTTATGTTGCGATCATGGCGCGCCGTCCTACACTGTGCTAGCGACCATGCTAGCGGCTTCCGCCGCATGACCACAAGCCGTTGAATAAACGCAGTAAAGGTAAAAAATCAATGCCGAGACAGGGGATTGGGGGCGCTTTTCGATTGCACCATCAGACCCCGCTTTGTGATGCTCATCACGGATTTCTGCCCGTCTTGACGCGACACTGTCGTGGCCGCGGATCGGCTCCAGGGGAAGATTAGGAATTATTGTCTCGAGCTTCTTGGGGACATTTCATGCACCTGCAATTTGTCGGCTGCGGTGATGCCTTCGGCTCCGGCGGACGATTCAACACCTGCTTCCATCTCGTCGGCAACAAGGTCAACGCGCTGATCGATTGCGGCGCAACCTCGCTCGTCGCCATGAACAAGCTTGCGATCGATCGCAACGCCATCGACGTCATTTTCGTCTCGCATTTTCATGCCGATCACATCGCCGGTCTGCCGTTCTTTCTCCTCGAGGCCAATTACGTCACCAAGCGCTCGCGGCCGCTGACCATCGTCGGGCCGCCCGGATTGAAAACGCGCTTTCCCGACATCATGGAAAGCGGCTTCCCGGGCACCGGATCGATGGAGCTGAACTTTCCGCTGCACCTCGAAGAGCTTGAAATCGGCAAGCGCCACGAGATCGGCGCCGTGGCCGTGACGCCGTTCCATGTCGTGCATGACGATCGCGCCGGGCCTTGCCTCGGCTTCCGCTTCGAAGTCGAAGGCAAGACCATCGCTTTTTCCGGCGATACGGAATGGACCGATGTGCTGATCGAGGTCGGACGCGAAGCCGACCTCTTCATCTGCGAGGCTTATACGCGGGACAAGCCGATTCAGACCCACATGGCGCTGTCGCTGTTGGAGAAGCACCTCGGTCAGATCCGGCCGAAACGCCTCGTGCTCACCCATATGAGCAACGACATGCTGGCGCGCCGTGCCGAGGTACCCTACGAAACCGCCGCAGACGGCATGATCGTCGAACTGTGAGCTAGATGAAGCTCACGGCATAAATCGGCGGCAGATGCGCATTGACGAGGTCCCAGCGCTCGCCGCCGTCATCGCTGGTCCACAGCGCACCGGTCGTCGAGCCCATGGCCAGCCGCGAACCGGACTCGTCGACATCAAAACCGTGCCGGTAGATCAGATCGTAGGCGTCGCGCTGCGGCAGTCCTTCGCGCATGATCTGCCAGGTCTTGCCGGCATCGTTGGTCCTGCTCACGCATAGCGCGCCATCGCGCGGCATGCGGATCTCGTCCTTGATCGCCGGCACGAACCACGCGGTCTGCGCATCGCGCGGATGCGCCGCGACCGCGAAGCCGAAATCGTCGCAGGGCAACGACAGCCGCGTCCAGTGCGCGCCGGCGTCGGCGGAGCGATAGATGCCGGCATGGTGCTGCATCCACATGACATCGGGCATCGCGCTGCAGCGCTCTACTCGGTGCGGATCCTGGATGGCGCTGTCCTCGGCCTGTTCCGGCGGCACATAGGGCGCGACAAGCCCTTTGCCGAGCACGGACCAGGTGGCGCCGTCATCGCGGGTCTCCCACACGCCGCCGCAGGAGATGGCGATGAACGTGCGGTCGGAATCGCGCGGGTCGGGCGATATGCTGTGGATGCCGGCATCGTCATAGCCGCCGCCGAACCAGCGCGCGCGTTCCGGCATGTTCCACAGTGCATTCATGAGCTGCCAGCTCTCGCCGCGATCGTCGGAGCGGAACAGGCCGGCAGGAATGGCGCCGATCCACAAGCGGTCCGGATGGTGGCGGCCGCCGCCTTCGAGCGTCCAGATCTGGAACAGCGACGGAGAACCTGGCGTGTCGGCGGCAAAGGCCGGCGCCGCGATTTCGCGCCAGGTGCGGCCATCGTCGTCGGAGCGATGCAGCTTCGGCCCGAAGTGCCCAAGTTTGAGTGCGGCGAAGATGACGCCGCCATCCTGGCGCAACGCATTCGTCACCGGATTTCCGACGAAGCCGATCAGGTTTGCCGTCCAGCCGGCGCGCTGCCGCGTCAGCGTGAACAAACCTTTACGCGTTGCCACCAGCAACCGATCGCTCATGAGCACTCCTGTTCGCTACGTTCAACCGCCGGAAAGCGCCTGCATGATATAAAGCTTGGTGCCGGGGCCGATCCGGCGCGACAGCGCGCTATCGTGCGCAAGCCGCTCGCCGTCGGCAAAGATGCAGACGTGCTTGCGCAGCCGGCCCTGGTCGTCGAGCACATAGCCGCGCACATGGGGCTGCCCGGCGACGAGATTGTCCAGCGCTTCGCCGACCGTCACCCCGGACGCCGACAGCGGGCCGTCGGGCACGAGGTTGCGCAGGTGACTGGTGAAATGGATTTCGACCATCGCCGCATCCTCTCTCACGCAAATGCGGCAATCATCCGCCGAGTGCCGCTTCGATCGCCGCCAGTGCGGCATCCGCCTTCGACGCATCGGGACCGCCGGCCTGGGCCATATCGGGTCGGCCGCCGCCGCCTTTGCCGCCGAGCGCTTCCGCACCTTTACGCACCAGATCGACGGCATTGAACCGCTTGACCAGATCGTCAGTCACGCCGACCACGATGCCGGCTTTGCCGTCGTCAGAAATCCCGACAATAGCGACAACACCGGAGCCGACCTGCTTCTTGCCTTCGTCGGCGAGGCTGCGCAGGTCCTTGAGCTCGATGCCATGCACCACGCGCGGCATAAAATTCGCGCCGCCGATGGCGCGAATACCATCGGCAGCATCATTGCTGCCGCCGCCCATGGCGAGCTTCTTCTTGGCGTCGGAAAGCTCGCGCTCGAGACGTTTGCGCTCGTCGAGCAGCGTGACGACGCGGTTTTGCACGTCCTCGATCGGCACGCGCAAATCGGCAGCCGCCGCCTTGGTGAGGCGCGCCAGGTTGTTCAAATTAGCCCGCGCCGTATTTGCCGTCAGCGCCTCGATACGACGTACGCCGCCGGCCACGCCGCTTTCGCCGACAACCGAGATCAGGCCGATATCGCCGGTGCGCTTGACGTGGGTACCGCCGCACAGCTCGACCGACCAGCCCATGGTGTTGCCACCCCCCTCGCCCATGGCGACGACGCGGACCTCGTCGCCGTATTTCTCGCCGAACAAGGCGCGCGCGCCTGAGGCGATGGCGTCGTCGCGGCTGAGCAGCCGCGTGATCACCGGCACGTTCTCCAGCACGATGCCGTTGGCGATGTCTTCGACACGCTCGATCTCGTCGGCCGTCATCGGCTTCGGATGCGAGAAGTCGAAACGCAGCCGGTCGGGCGCGACCAGCGAGCCCTTCTGGGCCACGTGATCGCCGAGCACCTGGCGCAACGCTTCATGCAACAGATGCGTTGCCGAGTGGTTTTTCCGGATCGTGCCGCGGCGGTGGTGATCGACTTCGAGCGCAAGCGCGGCACCGACCTTGAGCGTGCCTTCTTCGACGACACCGATGTGCGCGAACACATCGCCGAGGTGTTTTTGGGTGTCGGTGACCTTGAAACGGACTCCCTCGCCCGTCATTACCCCGGTATCGCCGACCTGACCGCCGGATTCGCCGTAGAACGGCGTCTGGTTGAGTACCACGGCACCGCTGTCGCCTTTTTTCAGCGCATCGACGTCCTTGCCGTCGCGCACCAGAGCGGAGACGACGCCTGCGGCGCTTTCTGTCTCATAGCCGAGGAATTCCGTGCCGCCGACCTTTTCTCGAATGCCGAACCACACCGCCTCGTCCGCCGCCTCGCCCGAGCCCGCCCACGACGCGCGCGCCTTCTTGCGCTGCTCCTCCATGGCGTCGGTGAACGACGCAATGTCCACGCCGATGCCGCGCGGCCGCAGCGCATCCTGGGTAAGGTCGAGCGGAAAGCCGTAGGTGTCGTACAGCGTAAACGCGGTCACGCCGTCGAACATGTCGCCTTTCTTGAGCGTCTTGCTCGCCTCGTCGAGGATTGCCAGGCCACGCTCGAGCGTGCTGCGGAAGCGGGTTTCTTCGAGTTTCAGTGTCTCGGTGATCAGCGCGTCGGCGCGATACAGTTCCGGAAAGGCCAGTCCCATCTCGCGCACCAGCACCGGCACGAGGCGCCACATCAACGGCTCTTTGGCGCCGAGCAATTCGGCGTGGCGCATGCCGCGGCGCATAATCCGGCGCAGTACATAGCCGCGACCCTCGTTCGACGGCAGCACACCTTCGGCGATCAGGAACGCCGACGCGCGCAAATGGTCGGCGATGACGCGATGCGACGCCTTCTGCTCGCCGTTAGGATCGACACCGGTGAGATCGGCGATGGCATGGATCAACGCTTGGAACAGGTCGATGTCGTAGTTGCTGTACACGCCCTGGAGAATTGCAGCGATGCGTTCGAGCCCCATGCCGGTATCGATCGAGAGCCGGGGAAGGTCGATGCGCGTATTGGCGTCGACTTGCTCGAACTGCATGAAGACGAGATTCCAGAATTCAAGGTAGCGGTCGCCGTCCTCCTCCGGTGACCCCGGCGGGCCGCCAATCAGCGCCTCACCCTGGTCGTAAAAAATCTCCGAATTGTAGCCGCAGGGGCCGGTCGGCCCCATCGCCCAAAGATTATCGGCATGCCCGACGATGCGCGCGTCAGGAAGGCCGGCGATTTTCTTCCATAGCGTTCGCGCCGGCTCGTCGCTCGGATGGACGGTGACCCATAGCCGCTCCCGCGCCAGGCCATATTCCTTGGTCACCAGCCGCCAGGCCAGCTCGATGGCGCGTTCCTTGAAGTAGTCGCCGAACGAGAAATTGCCGAGCATCTCGAAGAAGGTGTGGTGGCGCGCGGTGTAGCCGACATTGTCGAGGTCGTTGTGCTTGCCGCCGGCGCGGACGCATTTCTGCGACGAGGTCGCGCGCACATAGGGGCGCTTCTCGAGGCCGGTGAAGACGTTCTTGAACTGCACCATGCCGGCATTGGTGAACATCAATGTCGGATCGTTGCGTGGCACAAGCGGCGACGACGGCACCACTTCGTGCCCCTCGCGCGCAAAAAAGTCGAGAAAACTCGACCTGATGTCGTTGACGCCGCTCATGTGCCGCAACTCTCTAGCGGGACAGGCGATTCCTGTCCAGGAACGGCACAATTGCAGTGCGCCGGCAAAGCATATATGCGCTCTCTCTCCGCAGCGCTCCCCACCGAGACATGACGATGAACGACCAAGCAAGCCCTGGCCTGAGCACGTTCGAACAGCGGGTGCGGGCCGGCCGGTTCGTCATGACCGCCGAAATCGCCCCGCCGGTGTCGGCCGACGCGCAGGACCTGCGCAGCAAGGCGGCGCCGCTGAAGGGGCTCGCCGACGCGGTCAACGTCACCGACGGCGCCGGCGCCCGCGCCCATATGGCGGCGCTTGCGGCCGCCTCCATCCTCATCGGCATGGAGATCGAACCGATCCTGCAAATCACCTGCCGCGACAAGAACCGCATCGCGCTGCAGAGCGAGATGATGGGCGCCGCTGCGCTCGGCGTCCGCAACCTCCTCCTCCTCACCGGCGACGATCCGAAAGCCGGCGACCAGCCCGACACCAAACCGGTGTTCGACGTCAATTCAGCCACGTTGATCGAAACCGCGCGCCGGCTGCGCGACGAAGGCACGCTGCCGACGGGACGCAAAATCGCGGGCTCGGCAGCCTTCTTCATCGGTGCTGCTGACATGCCGATCGATCCCCCGGCTGGCTGGCAGCCGAATGCGCTCATGGGCAAGATCAAATCCGGCGCGCAGTTCGCCCAGACCCAGTTCTGCATGGATGCCGCGATCGTGCGCCGCTATGTCGGCGCGCTGGAACAGGCCGGCGTCACCAAACAGCTTGCCATCCTCATCGGCGTCAATCCGCTGCGCTCGGCCAAATCGGCGCAATGGATGAAAAGCCACCTGTTCGGCACCATCATCGCCGATCCGCTCATCGCGCGGATGGAGCAAGCCGCGGACCCGGCGCGCGAAGGCATAAGCATCTGCGCCGAATTGATCGAGGACTATTCGACCATTCCGGGCGTCGCCGGCGTCCACATCATGGCGCCGGGTAATGACGCGGCTATTCCGGAAGTCATCGCCGCGGTACGGGCGCGCGTGGCAAAGGCCGCGGTTTAGGGGCTCCCGGCCATTCGCAGCTCCAATCGTCGTGCCCTCTCCCCTTGCGGGAGAGGGCATCGCGGGCTTTGCCACAAACTCTGACGGGTGAGGGCCTTCGCGGCCCGTCCCCTCACCCATTCTTTCAGCTTGACCGCCGAGTCGCCCTCTCCCGCAAGGGGAGAGGGCACCGCGATGAGCGCTGCAATTTCACAATGGGGCCACCTCCGTCGTCTTGATATCCACTTCCGATTTTAGCGTGCGGTGCACCGGGCACTTATCGGCGATCTCCAGAAGCTTCGCGCGCTGCTCGGCGCTCAGCTCACCCTCGAAGGTGATGGCGCGATCGATGTGGTCGATCTTGCCCTCCTTGGTTTCGCACTCGGCGCAATCCTTGGCGTAGATTTTTTCGTGGCGCAGGCGGACTTGCGTGCGTAGAAGCGGAATTTTCTTGAGATCGGCATAGAGCCGCACCGTCATCGAGGTGCAGGCGCCGAGCGCGGCGAGGAGGAGGTCGTAAGGCCCCGGGCCGGAGTCGAGGCCGCCGTCCTTGACCGGCTCGTCGGCCAGGAGCCGGTGCGCGCCCAGCATGATCTCCTGCTGAAACTTGCCGCGCCGCGTCTCGCGCACCGCGACAGTGCCGGGCGGCGTGTCTTCGGTGGGTTCCACATCGACCGCCATGTCGAGATAACGATCGACCCAGGCCGCGATGACGCGCGCCGCATAGGCGGCGTCGCTGGCGCGACTGATGAGATGGTCGGCGCCGGTGAGCGAGATAAAACTTTTCGGATGTTTTGCCGCGAGAAAGATCTCGCTGGCATTGTCGATGCCGACGGTATCGTCGGTCGGCGAATGAAATATCAACAGCGCCTTGTGCAGCTCAGCGATGAGAGGTTTGAGATTCTGCTGCGCGATATCGTCCAGCAAGACGCGGCGGATGCGAAACGGCCGGCCGGCCAAGGTCACCTCGACCTTGCCCTTATTATCGAGCTCGGCAACGCGCTCGCCGAACAACCCGATGACATGCGCCGGATCGGACGGCGCCGCGATCGTCACCACGGCGCGCGCCTCGGCAATGCGATGCGCGGCGGCGAGCACCGCGGCGCCGCCGAGGCTGTGGCCGATCAGGATCGCGGGCGCCATCAACGTGGTCCGCAAATGATCGGCAGCAGCGACCAGATCGTCGACATTCGACGAGAACGTGGTGTTGGCGAACTCGCCCTCGCTGGCGCCGAGCCCGGTAAAATCGAAGCGCAACACCGCGATGCCGTGCAGCTTCAACCCTTCCGCGATATGCCGCGCCGCGCGATTGCTCTTGCCGCAGGTGAAGCAATGCGCAAACAGCGCCACCGCGCGGATCGGGCCGTCGGGCCGGTCGAGCAGCGCGGCGAGTTGGTTGCCTTCTTTGTTGCGGAAGTCGAAACGTTCGGCGGGCATGGGTTGGCTCCTGCGCGGGTTAGCCTTTCACATGTGATATTCTAGCCACGTTCGGAAAGTTGGATACGGTAGTTACCTGGTGCGAAGTGCGTCATGGAAATTCGAGCCTAATCCACCTCCCATGGTCGCCGCCGCGATGTGTGCCGAAAATGGGTGACGTGAACTTCATCGCCCGCGATGGTGTAGAAGATAAAATAGCGAAAGCGGGGAACGACGATCACACGCGCATTCGGCTCGTCGACTTCTCGGCCCTGATACGGCGCTTGCGCCAATTCCATTGCCCGATCGACCAGGCGCGTCACGACACGCGATGCAGCAGCCGGATTATCTTTGCTGATATAGGCGTGAATGCGCTCGAGATCGTCGAGCGCCGGCCGCGTGATGCGGACCTTCATCCGCGGTGGCGACGATAAAACGCCGCCAATTCCTCGTCGGTCACGAACTCGCCACGCCGCGCAGCCTCCATGCCCTTGCGTACCGCCGCCCGCTCCTCATCCGTCAGGCGAAACACGTCGCCACGCCAGCGTTCGATTTCGTCGATCGATTGCTCGATCTCGCCGAGCAGTTCGTCCGGCAAGGCGGCGATGCGTTCGAAGAGATTTTGCAGCTTCGCGCTCATGGGCAAAAGATAACATGTGACGTCGCGAAAATCCATTCAACCGCGTTCAACGACATGTCGGCAATCAAACCAAAGTCACAGACGAAATTATGGGCTTAAGCCAACGCTTCGCCGCCCCTGGTGATGAACGGGCGCGGGGCCGCCCGTTCCCTTTTTCCGTTCTGAAGAGAATGGAGCGCCGGGAGCGCCAGGGGCTTGCGAGACCCCTTACCGGAGCTTGCGAGGCTCCGGGATCGCGCGCCCGACGAACGGGGTTGCGACGCCCGTTCGCGAGGCGCGGCGTCCGATCCAACGGCTTTGCGAAGCCCGCTGAACGGGCGCTGCGCCTCCCGGCGCTCCACCAGACCGGCGAATTTCTACGGGCCGGTCGCGAAAGCGGCCGCCGATATGCGGCACCACTTTCATAACCTCCGCCTATGACGCGTCATGATCGCGCCGAGCACGAAAAGCTCAACTAGGAATTAATGCACAGAAGTCAAGGTCGCAGGTCGCGGACGGCCGCTTTAGGGCGACTGAAAGAAGAAGGGCCGCCCTCGCGAGCAGCCCTTCCATTGTCAGGCCGTGGCCCGGTTGCGTGAGGCGATGATCTGCCTCACGCGCATGAGCCGGTGACGGATTTAAGCCACCTGGTGGGACCCTCGGCTGAGGCGAAGATCCAGTTCATGAATGCCGGCGACCACGGCGATTAGACAATGAGACACTGGATCACCTCCTTTCGGTTGTTAGCGATGGCGGCAATATAGGGCATGCGCAGAGATTCGGAAGATGCATTGGGCCGGCACCGGCCAAGCCTGCAATCAAGGAGCCGGCACGAAGGTAGATTGTCTATCGCGCCAACTCCCGCATCGCCCCATCCAGCCCCTCGATCGTCAGCGGATACATCCGCCCGCCGAGAAGCTGGCGCATCAAGCGGATCGAGGCGGTGGTTTCCCATTCGCGCTCGGCGACGGGGTTGAGCCAGACGCAGGACGGATAAGTCGCGAGCACGCGCTGTATCCAGACCTGGCCGGCTTCTTCGTTGAAGTGCTCGACGGAGCCGCCTGGCGCGACGATCTCGTAAGGCGACATCGCCGCGTCGCCGACGAAGATCACCTTGTAGTCGTGCGGATAGGTGTGCAGCACGTCCCAGGTCGGCGTGGTTTCGGTCCAGCGCCGCGCGTTCTGTTTCCACACCCGCTCGTACAGGCAATTGTGGAAGTACAGATGCACCATGTGCTTGAACTCGGTCCGCGCCGCCGAGAACAATTCTTCCGTCGCCTTGACGTGCCAATCCATCGAGCCGCCGATGTCGAAGAACAACAGCACCTTGATGGTGTTGTGCCGCTCCGGCCGCATCAGGATATCGAGATAGCCCTTGTGCGCGGTGCCCTTGATGGTGCCGTCGAGATCGAGCTCTTCCGGCGCGCCGGTGCGGGCGAATTTGCGCAGCCGCCGCAGCGCGATCTTGATGTTGCGGGTGCCGAGCTCGACGTCGCCGTCGAGATCGCGAAACTCGCGCTTGTCCCACACTTTTACGGCGCGGAAATTGCGGTTGGTGTCCTGGCCGATGCGCACGCCTTCGGGATTGTAGCCGTAGGCTCCGAACGGCGACGTGCCTGCCGTGCCGATCCATTTCTTGCCTCCCTGGTGACGGCCCTTCTGCTCGGCGAGCCGCTGGCGCAAGGTTTCGAGAAGCTTTTCCAAGCCGCCCAGCGCCTCGATCTGTTTCTTCTCTTCTTCGGTGAGATATTTCTCGGTGAGTTTCTTGAGCCACTCGATGGGGATTTCCGCGGTGAGCGCGTCTTCGACCAGGTCGAGGCCTTTGAAGACGTGGCCGAACACGCGGTCGAACTTGTCGAGATTGCGCTCGTCCTTCACCAAAGCGGCGCGCGAGAGGTAATAGAACGACTCGACCCGGCGGTCGGCCAAATCCTTCTCCATCGCCTCGATCAGCGTGAGATATTCGCGCAGTGTCACCGGCAAGCCGGCGGCTTTCAGCTCGTGGAAGAAGGTCGCGAACATCGGGCCACTTTACCGCGAAACGGGGCCGCCTCACCTGCGCAAAAGATGCGTGGACGATCTCCCTGCAGCGGTTACTTGCGTCAGAATGCCCCTTGGGTAGTGGGTCAGTTTGAATAAGGCAGCCACGGTTCCCGGTGGCAGACTCGGCCATTTCGGGGCATATTGGCAATATGGCCGAAAAGCACCCCAAACGCCCCCGCGACATGAACCAGTGGGCCAAGCGCATGGTCGATTTGGCGACGGGGCAGGCGGAAGAGCGGCCAGTATCGGCGGAGCGGTCCGGTGCCGGGGCCAAGGGTGGCCGGGCGCGAGCCAGTCATTTGACCCCCGCGCAAAGAGCAGAGGCGGCCAAACTGGCCGCCCAAGCTCGCTGGCGGAAGAAGCCCTAGGCCGCCTTATCGTCCTCGGCTGCCTCGATCTCGGCAAGGTCCATAGTGAAATCGAAGATGACTAGGAGCGGCTGATCGTCGGGATGGGAGTCGTTGTAACTGTCGGCGTCCACCTTGAACTGACGGCAATCGCCTACGATGCCCTGCCGCCGCGTCTGGAACGACAGTTCCATATGAGAGCGCTTTGCAGTTCGGATGTCATCCCAAAGGATGACGCGTTCGCCGTCAGAGAAGAGAGGAGCGGGGTGCAGAAGCCGCACACGCCGATTTTTCTTATCGGTGTAGTACTCCTCCCGCATGGCTGATGCGATGTCATCGGCACATCGGCGGCGAATAGCAGCAGCAGGCATTTGCCAACGCCCGGTTAGGATGGCCCAATCCGCGATGCTCTTGGCCGATGCAGGCCACGGCTCATCGGATGCCCGAGACTCCTGAATGATACGCTGCATTTGCTTCGTATAGTTGGCCATGGAAGGCTCCTAAAAGTTTGACGGTCCTGTTCGCCCATAACCATCAGTAAGGGCGGTTTGAATAATTATCTGTCGCACTTTCGCTTGATGCTTCTTGAACAAGTCCCATCGGTCAGTTCTCTTTTGAATTTGACCGGCGACAATTCCAGGGTGACGCTTCACAATCTTCGAGAAACCGATCAGACTTTTCTCGGAGAACATCGGATTATGCCGCGCACTAAAGCTTTCCATTGCACTCGCGGGCACGCAATGAGCGGCGGCGGCGTTGTTGGCCGCACGCTCACTGTCATCGGTGGTTTCCTTGTTCTCGGAAAAATCCTCAATTATTAGTTCGCCTTTGCCTTCGCCTTTGAGCAGATGTTCAATTTCATGCCAAAGATCAAACCAAAACTTATCGATCTGATCCCCCTTCAGCGTAAGACCAATAACGGGCGACTTATCGCCATTGATCCAGAAACAAACACCTTGAATTTCAGAGCCCGGAATAGGCTCTACAATCACAAGCCTAACGCCACATTCCGCAAGTATCTTTGGAATATGTCTGATCTCTTCTGGTTCAGTCATTAGCCGCTCAAGATCGGGAATCGCGGCCCTTAGGCGCGTTTCCGAAAAAGCGGGCACCTGAAATGCCGTTGCCAGTTGATTGACCCGGAAAATCCAAGCCCATTGCGCCGCGGAAACATCCTTTTTGTAGTTTCTACGTGCAGCGTGTGGGAGTTGAATCTGTTGGTCTATTGTTTGAATCCCAAAAAAACCTAGGATTGCCGCTTCGATTTCCTCGTAAGATTTTGTTGCTGGAATCCAACCCCGCTTGACCATATCTCTAATGGGAAAGCGCGCCCGCAAGGACGCTTCGCGTGCAATTCGTTCAGTCTTTGGCGCGACAAGCGCGAGTTGATAGGCCGTCTCCAGATTCATCCACAGCTGGGCGCTCGTGCCAAAGGCGGCGGCAAATTCATGCGCCGTCTCAGGCGAGATACCACGCTTTCCAGCGATGATTTCGTTTACGACGCGCGGCGGCCTACCGATAATCTCGGCAAACTCCGTCTGATTCCAGCCGCGCGCTTCCAACTCATCACGCAAGAATTCACCCGGAGAGAACGCCTGCGCAGGAATCTTATTATTCATTTTTCGACCCTCCATGGTCTCAGTGGTAGTCTTCAATGGCGATGACCCGCACTGTCTTTTCTGTTTGCCCTGTCTCCGTAATCTCCAAGATCAATCGCCATTGTAAGTTCAGGCGCACTGATCGTTGATGGGAACGTGCTCCTTGCAGTTTTTCAAAATGCAAACTTCTCATCGCGTACAGGTCTCGTTCATCGGGCGCCTGCCGGATGAACCAAAGCCGCTTGCGAAAGGATTTGACGATTTCCACCGAAAAGCCGCCCGTAAACTGGAGATCGGTCTCCAGTCGGCAAAGCGTTTCGTCGGTGTGCTCAACGTCCATGGTCCCTCAGTCCCCATAGAAACCCTTATAGACCGCCACCATTACAACGTCAATTACATTGTTACACATAGTGTAATAGTATATCTTGACAAGGGCCCCTAGCTACGCATAATGGTCAGTATGAACCGGCTGACCAGAGAAGCCCGCGCCCGTATCCTCCACCTGCTTTGCGAGGGGCAGTCGATCCGCGCCGTGACCCGGCTCACCGGCGCCAGCAAGAACACGATAACGAAGCTGCTTGTGGATGCCGGTCAGGCGGCCGTTTGGTATCAGGACCGCACGCTGCGCAACCTGCCCTGCACCGATATTCAGGCGGACGAAATCTGGGGATTTGTCGGCTCAAAGCAGGCCAACACCCCGCACGACAAGCAGAGCGTTCAGGGCGATATTTGGGTCTGGATAGCGACGTGCCGGACCACAAAGCTGGTCCCGTACTGGTATGTCGGGCACCGTAGCGGCCACGCCGCGCGTGCGTTCATGCTGAACCTGGCTGGCCGCGTCGGTGATAAAGTTCAAATCAGCAGCGACGCATTCTCAGCGTATGCGCAGGCCGTTGAAGGCGCCTTTCCCGAGGCCGACTACGGGCAGATCGTGAAGGTTTTCGCGGCCACCCCTGAGAGTGCAAGGGGGCGCTACAGCCCGCCAGCATGTGTCGGTGCGCGTAAGGTAGCTGTGCAGGGCAACCCCGATCCGGCGCGGATCAGCACGTCACATAGCGAGCGCAACAACCTGAACGTTCGGATGCACAATCGCCGCATGACCCGCCTGACAAACGCCTTTTCCAAGAAAGTCCAAAACCACGCGCATTCAATGGCGCTGCACTTCCTCTATTACAATTTCGTCCGCATCCATCAGACCCTCAAAGTCACCCCGGCAATGGCCGCTGGCGTCACGTCGCGGCTTTGGGAAATGACTGACGTAGTGGAAATGATCGAGGCGTGGGAAGCCGCGCGCTAGGCGACCATGTGAAGAAGCCACAGCGGCGCGCCGAAAAGGATTGACCAGAGGCCAAGCAACGCAGCTACGGGTGTCGTGATTCCGAGTAGCCCGAAAACGAACATCCAAAAGCTGCCCAGGTGGATTGCCATCCACATCCACCAGCACCAGCCGATAAAGCCGCCGACATAGATGGCTATGAACCCTAGTCCGAACGCGCCGCTGAAAAGCGTCCCGAAGAAAGCCTTCATTTCCCCCTCCCAATGGTTGCGGGGGCATAATATCACACTTTTTAAACGGCCCGGGGCGCCCTGCCACAATCAAACTGACCCACTACCGCCCCTTGGGTGCGAGCATGGGGGCTTCTGTTTCGATATAACATATTGATATCAATAATATTTTATCAACGTATGACGCATCTAAAGATATATCTTGCACTACATCGCCAAATGATCTATCTAAAGATATATCTTTCAACAACGGAGAACTGAATATGCATAGACATTGCGAACCCCAGGAAGGCCGCTGGGCCGCGGGCCGGCATCATCGCCGCGGCCGCCATGGCGGCTTCGGTTTCGGCGGCCGCCACGGCGGCGGCATGAACCCGGACGATATGCGCGCCGGACGGATGCTGGCGCAGGGCGACCTTCGGCTGATCGCGCTTGCGCTGATCGCCGAAGAGCCGCGCCACGGCTACGAGATCATCAAGCTGGTCGAGGAGAAGACCTCGGACTGGTACTCGCCGAGCCCCGGCATCGTTTATCCGACGCTGACCTATCTGGAGGAAGCCGGTTACGTCACCGCTTCGACCGAAGGCGCCAAGAAGCTCTACGCCATCACCGCCGAAGGGCGCGTCTATCTCGAGGCCAACCGCGACGTGGTCGACGCCGTGCTCGACCGGCTGACTGCGCTCGGCGAGCGCATCAGCCGCTGGCGCCGCAGCGAACGTGGCGAGCGCGGTAATCGCCGCACGCTCCCTGCCCTCGTCGAGGCCACGCTCGATCATCTGCGCGAGACGATCGGCAAGCGGCTTGAAGGCGACGCGGAAGACGAATCGCGTTTGGTCGAAATCCTCGCCCGCGCCGCGGCGGAGTTGCAGCGCCGCTGACCTACGTGCCCGGCGCCGCCTCGGGCGTGTGAATGTGCTCGGGGCGGATGCCGAGGCCGAGCAGGCGCGCCGGGATGCGTTGCAGCACCGGGAAAATGCCGAGCAGCTTGAACATGAGCGGCGGCTTCGGCCGCTGCTCGCTTTTCAGGACGCGGCTGACGACCTGCTTCTGCGCCGTCAGCTGCAGCCATTGGGTGAAGCGCACCGCGAGCGTGCGGCGTTCCTGGATGGCGCGCAGATCGGCATCGCTCACCTGCCCGCTCCGCAGCGGCCCGGCGAGCCGGTTGGCGGCGGCCACCGCATCCTGGACCGCGACGTTCACGCCGACGCCGCCGATCGGCGACATCGCGTGCGCGGAATCGCCGATGCAGATCAATCCCGGCCGCCACCATTGGCGCAGCCGATCGACCGTCACGGTCAGGAGCTTGATGTCGTCGAAGTTTTTCAGCTCGCCGACCCTGTCGGCAAGAAACGGCGACATCCAGACAACGTCGCGGCGAAAGGCGTCGAGCCCCCTCGCCTTCACCTCTTCGATACCGCCCTTCGGAATGACGAAGGCGCACTGCCAGTAATCGCCGCGATCGAGCATGACCATCATCTTACCCGCCTCGATGTGGCCGAAGGTTTCGCTGTCGTCGGTCGCCTTGCGCGACATGCGAAACCACAGCACATCCATCGGCGCACCGTAATCGTCGCTGACGAAACCGGCCTTGTCGCGCACGGTCGAATGCCGGCCGTCGCAACCGACGATAAGCGCGGCGCGGATCGAAAGCGTGCCGTCCGGCGCCTTGGCGCGCACCCCGACGACACGCCCGCCGTCCTCGATCAGGTCGGTGGCTTCGGTATTCATGTGCAGATGAAAGCTTTTATAGCGTTTGCCCTGTGCGGCCAGGAAATCGAGAAAGTCCCACTGCGGCATCAGCGCCACGAATTTGCAGTGCGTCGGCAGATGAGTGAAATCCGCCATCGGCACGCGCTCGGCGCCGACCTGGGCGCTGATCCGTTCGATCTTCTGGTGCGGTACTTTGAGGAACGCTTCGAGCAGCCCAAGCTCGTACATCAGTTCGAGCGTCGATGGATGTACGGTGTCGCCGCGGAAGTCGCGAAAAAAGTCCGGGTATTTTTCCAGCACCACGACGTCGACACCGGCGCGCGCCAGCAAGAAGCCGAGCATCATCCCGGCCGGTCCGCCGCCGGCGATGGCGCATGTGGTGGTGAGCGTTGTGTCGTGCATGGCGAATGCGCCTCCCGTTTGTTGCCAGCAGGTTATCTCCCAAGGCCGAGAAAGCGGCCTTGATCGCATGGACAGCACTGTGTTCG
>JBAUYI010000014.1:0-15976 GCA_049584715.1 Xanthobacteraceae bacterium | reverse complement strand
CTGGGCCTTGCTGCCGCGGCTCATGCGCTATCTGTTCCGGCGCTGGCAGCAATTCAATCCGCGATCCCGCGCCCGCCACAACGTCGCCCATCACTACGACCTCGACGGCAGGCTTTACCGGCTCTTTCTCGACGGCGACGAGCAATATAGTTGCGCCTATTTCGAATCTCGGGATCAGTCGCTCGACGACGCGCAATTGGCCAAGAAGCGCCATCTCGCGGCGAAACTCTGCATCAAACCGGGCGGCAAGGTGCTCGACATCGGCTGCGGCTGGGGCGGCTTGGCGCTCTATCTTGCGGAAATTGCCGGCGCGCGGGTGACCGGCATCACGCTGTCGCAAGAGCAGTACAAGCGCGCCCAGAACCGGGCACTTGAGCGCGGCCTGACCGGGAATACCGCCTTCCGGCTGGTGGATTATCGCGATGTCGGTGGCCGCTTCGACCGCATCGTGTCGGTCGGCATGTTCGAGCATGTCGGCGTCGGCTTCTACGACGCCTTCTTCCGCAGATGCGAGGAGCTTCTGGCCGACGACGGCATCGCGCTGCTGCACACCATCGGCCGCAGCGGACCGCCCAGCATCACCAATCCCTGGATCGCCAAATATATCTTCCCGGGCGGTTACATCCCGGCGCTGTCCGAGGTGCTGCCGGCCGTCCAACGCGCCGGCCTCCTGGTCAGCGACGTCGAGATTCTGCAATTGCACTATGCCGAGACGCTCAAAGCCTGGCGCGAGCGTTTCCTTGCCCATCGCGACGAGGTGTTGCGGCTGTACGATCAGCGCTTCGTGCGGATGTGGGAGTTCTATCTCGCCAGTTCCGAGATGGCATTCCGCGAGAGCGACATGGTCGTGTTTCAAATCCAATTGGCCAAGCACAAGGGCGTCACGCCGGCGACCCGCGACTATATCGCGCGTGAAGAAGCGCGGCTGCGCGCGCGCGAACGCGGCTCCGCTACGCCGCTGCGGCTGGCCGGCGAATAGGCTGACCGCGGGGGGTGTGGCGGAAAGCTGCCGTCAAGGGCGAAGCGGACCTATCAACGGTCTGTTGCGGCCTGCAGTGGGTAGCGGGGACAGCCGCAAACATGATTTCCCAACGCGGCGCGGGTCGATTAATCACGACACGTGCGTGGGTGCGTGCGGTTGCGGGGAGTGCCGCCGTCGTCGAGTGATCCGCGATGTTGAGTGACCAAAAATTGTCTAACCTCAGCGTGGCCGACTCAAAATCGGCCAAATGCGAATCCTTTGATCGGGACCATGGCACCATTCGATTCGGCTGCACGCAAGCAAATCCCCGCGGAACCGGCGTTCCGCGCGGCGCCGCACAATATCGAGGCTGAGCAGGCGCTCTTAGGCGCTATCCTGGTCAATAACGAGGCGTTCTACCGCGTTTCCGACTTCCTCGAGCCGAAGCATTTCTTCGAGCCGGTCCATCGACGCATTTACGAACTGGCCAGCGGCCTGGTCCGCGCCAACAAGCTCGCCACGCCGGTGACATTGAAGACGTTCCTGCCGGCGGATGTCGACATCGCCGGCCTGTCGCTCAATCAATATCTGGCGCGGCTCGCGGCCGAAGCGACGACCATCATCAATGCCGAGGATTACGGCCGCACCGTCTACGACCTCTCGATCCGCCGCGACCTGATCGCGATCGGCGAGGAGATGGTCAACACCGCCTACGACGCGCCGGTCGACGCCACGCCGGCGAGTCATATCGAGGAGGCCGAGCGCAAGCTCTACGAGATCGCCGAAACCGGACGCTATGATTCCGGCTTCCAGCGCTTCGCCCAGGCGCTCACCATCGCGGTCGACATGGCAGCGCGCGCCTATCAGCGCGACGGCAACCTGTCGGGGCTTGCCACCGGATTGACCGACCTCGACAACCGCATGGGCGGATTGCAGCAGTCCGATCTCGTTATCCTTGCCGGCCGCCCCGGCATGGGCAAGACCGCGCTCGCTACCAACATCGCCTATAACGTCGCCAAGGCCTGGGCCGGCGAAGTGCGCGCCGACGGCCACATAGGCACGGTGAACGGCGGCATCGTCGGCTTCTTCTCGCTGGAAATGTCGGCTGAGCAGCTCGCCACCCGCATCATTTCCGAGCAGACCGGCATTCCGTCGAACAAAATCCGCCGCGGCGACATCGACGAAAGCGACTTTGAGAGAATCAAGGACGTCTCGATCGAATTGCAGAACCTGCCGTTCTACGTCGATGAGACCGGCGGTCTCTCGATCGGCCAATTGGCGGCCCGGGCGCGCCGGCTCAAGCGCCAGCGCGGCCTCGATCTTCTGGTGATCGACTACGTCCAGCTCTTGCAGGGCAACAGCCGCCGCGCCAGCGAAAATCGCGTGCAGGAAATCACCGAAATCACCACCCGGCTCAAGGCGCTCGCCAAGGAGCTGAACATCCCGATCCTGGCGCTGTCGCAACTGTCACGACAAGTCGAAAACCGCGACGACAAACGGCCGCAGCTTTCCGACCTGCGCGAGTCGGGCTCGATCGAGCAGGACGCCGACGTGGTGCTGTTCGTGTTCCGCGAAGAATATTATCTCGAAAACAAGAAGCCGCGTGAGGGAACTGCGGAATTTTCAGACTGGGAAAGGCAAATTACCGATGCGCACGGCAAAGCCGAGCTCATCATCGGCAAACAGCGCCACGGCCCGACCGGCACAGTGGAGTTGCAATTCGAGGCCGCCGTCACTCGCTTCGGCAATCTCAGCAGGGGTCTGCAGCCGAGTTACTAGACAACCTCCTGCGTCCCCTCCTTTACCGCTGCCCCAGCGGCAGCCATAAACCCGCAATGGCACCCGCTGAACCAGTCCCCGAACCGGCTACCGCGATGGCGGAGCCCGAAATCGGCGGCACGCTGATCATCGATCTTGCCGCCATCGCGGCGAACTGGCGCGCGCTGGCGCACCAGGCCCTCACCGTCGAATGCGCCGCCGTGGTCAAGGCCAATGCCTATGGCCTGGGCCTGGAGCCGGTCACGGCCACGCTCGTCAAGGCCGGCTGCAAGACGTTCTTCGTGGCCGATCTTGCGGAAGCACGGCGCGTACGCGCGCGGGCGCGCGACTCAACGATCTATGTGCTCGACGGCTGCACGCCGGAAGGATCGCCGGCCTTCGTCGAGCTCAATGCCCGGCCGGTCATCAACAGCATGACCGAGCTTGCCGAGTGGGACGCCTTCGTCGCCGCCCGCAACTGGCAAGGCGGCGCGGCCCTGCAGGTGGACACCGGCATGAACCGGCTCGGCATTTCGCCGGAAGAAGCCGCCGCGCTGGCGCCGCGCACCCAGACCGAAAATCACGGCATCACGCTGTTGATGAGTCACTTGGCCTGCGCCGAGATCGCCGACCATCCGCTCACCGTGAGCCAGATCAAACTGTTTCGCGAACTCCGCGGCCTCTATCGCGGCATTCCGGCCTCGCTCGCCAATTCCTCCGGCATTTTCCTCGGCGACTCGGCACTGTGCGATCTGGTGCGGCCTGGGGCCGCGCTCTACGGCGTCAATCCGACGCCCGGCCGGCCCAATCCGATGCAAGGCGTCGTCGAGTTGAGCGGGCGCATCCTGCAAATCCGCAGGGTCGCGGAGGGCCAGCCCGTCGGCTATGGCGCGACCTGGACCGCCAAACGCGCCTCGCGCATCGCCGTCGTCGCGGTGGGCTACGCCGACGGACTGTTGCGCTCGGCAAGCGCCAGCGACAGCGCACCGGGCGGCAAGGCGATCGTTGCCGGCAAGCCCTGCTTGATCGCCGGCCGCATTTCAATGGACCAGGTCTGCATCGACGTCACCGACCTGCCCGATGGCGCCGTCCACCGCGGCGACGTCGCGACCTTCATCGGCGCCGGCATCCCGATCGACGATTGCGCCGCCGACGCCGGAACAATCGGCTATGAGGTCCTTACGCGACTCGGCATGCGTTGCCATCTTGTCTATCGCGGGCTTGATCCGAATCCGTGATCTTTTAGGTGCTACCCAATGGCGGCGCGCACACAGAACTATGTCTGCCAGAACTGCGGCGCCGCTTACGGGCGCTGGTCCGGCCGCTGCGAAGCCTGCGGTGACTGGAACACCTTGGTGGAGGAAGACTCCGCCGCGCCAGCGGCGCGGTCATCGCGAAAAGGCCGGCTGTTCGTGGTCGAGCCGCTCAAAGGCGAGCCGAATGAGGCGCCGCGGCTGCCGTCGGGCATGGCCGAATTCGACCGGGTGACCGGCGGCGGCCTGGTGCGCGGCTCGGTGCTGCTTCTTGGCGGCGATCCCGGCATCGGCAAATCGACACTGCTGTTGGAGGTCGCGGCCACATTCGCCCGCGCCGGGCATCGCGCCGTCTATATTTCCGGCGAGGAGGCCGTGGCCCAGGTGCGGCTGCGCGCCGAACGGCTTGGCCTCTCCGACGCCGCCGTCGAGCTCGCCGCGGAAACCGCGGTCGAGGATATCATCGCGACGATGTCGCAAGGATCGACGCCGCGGCTTTTGGTCATCGACTCGATTCAGACCATGTGGACCCAGCGCGTGGAAGCGGCCCCCGGCACCGTGACGCAAGTGCGCGGCTCGGCGGGCGAGCTGATCCGTTTTGCCAAGCGTAGTGGTGCGGCCGTGATCCTGGTCGGCCACGTCACCAAGGACGGCCAGATTGCCGGCCCCCGTGTCGTCGAGCACATGGTCGATGCGGTGATGTCGTTCGAGGGCGACGGCTCGCACCAATTCCGCATTTTGCGGGCGATGAAAAACCGTTTCGGGCCGACCGACGAGATCGGCGTATTCGAAATGACCGGCGCTGGCCTGCGCGAAGTCGCCAATCCGTCCGAACTGTTCTTGTCCGAACGCGACCTCGGCAGCCCCGGCACCGCCGTATTTGCCGGCATCGAGGGTACCCGCCCGCTGCTGGTGGAGATTCAAGCCTTGGTCGCGCCGACGACGCTCGGCACGCCGCGCCGCGCCGTGGTCGGCTGGGATCCGGCCCGGCTGTCCATGGTGCTCGCTGTGCTCGAGGCCCATTGCGGCGTTCGCCTCTCGGGCCATGACGTCTATCTCAACGTCGCCGGCGGCTTGCGCATCCAGGAGCCGGCGGCCGACGTTGCCGCTGCGGCGGCTCTGGTGTCCTCGCTGGCCCGCGCGCCGTTGCCGGCCGATGCGGTCTATTTTGGCGAAGTGTCGCTGTCGGGAGCGGTGCGGCCGGTGGCGCAGACCGCGACGCGGCTCAAGGAGGCGCAAAAACTCGGTTTTACGCGCGCGATCGTTCCCGAAGCGGCGCGCGCCGAAGCGCCCGACGGCTTCTCGCTCTCGACCATCGGCACCCTGGCGAACCTGGTCGCCGATATCGCGCGCGACGGCGTGCCGGCGCTTCGTCGCGTCGGCGGTCAGGAAAGTTGAGTCCTCTTGCTGATAACGTGGTTAATGCCCGTGGCCAGGCCACGATTATGACCATTGCCCGGTGAGCCCAGCGAGCCCGTGAGACGGACCACGGGAAGGATCATGAGAAGACGGGTGACGGCGTGCCCGCACCCGGCTATACACCCCGCGGGTCTTCGCCTTCGCCGCGCCACCGCCACCGCCTCGGGTTCGCAGGAACCATGCCGATCACGTTGCTCGACATCGTGCTTATCGTCGTGATGCTGATTTCGGGGCTCCTCGCCATGGTGCGCGGCTTCATGCGCGAGGTGCTGTCGATCACCGCCTGGCTCTTGGCCGCCGCCGCGACCCTTTATTCGTATGCAAAGCTACTGCCGCTCGCCAAACAGTACTTCAACAACGACATCGTCGCCGCGGTTGCCGTGGTCGGCGGCGTATTCCTGGTCACCCTCCTCGTCGTCTCGGTACTGACCATCCGGATTTCCGACATGGTGCTCGACAGCCGTGTCGGCGCGCTCGACCGCACGCTGGGCTTCCTGTTCGGGCTTGCCCGCGGCCTCGTCATCGTGGTCGTGGCCTTCCAGTTCTTCACCTGGCTGGTCCCCGAGCGCAGCCAGCCGGAATGGGTCAAAAGCGCCAAATCGCGGGTGGTGCTCGCCGGAACCGGGCAATGGCTGATGTCGATGTTGCCGGACGACCCCGAAAGCACCATTTTAAAGAAGCTGAAGAAGCCGCGGCCTGAAGATACCGATAATCCGGATGCGCCGCCGCCGGCGGATCAGCATGGAGAACTTGCCAATCCCGCCGACAAGCTGGTGGACGCGGGCTATGATCGCGGCGGCCGAATCGGGATGCCGCAGTTGGTCGAGGCCTTGAAGGTGGCGCGGTGACGCGCTTGGAGAGCCGATGACGGAACCCGCCCTCCTCTATCTTGATGCCGATCGGCTGCGCGAAGAGTGCGGCGTTTTCGGCATTTTCGGCCATCCGGACGCGGCCGCGATCACGGCGCTCGGCCTGCACGCCCTGCAGCACCGCGGCCAGGAAGCGGCCGGCATCGTCTCCTTCGACGGCAAGCGTTTCCACTCCGAACGGCGTCTCGGCCTGGTCGGCGACGCCTTTTCGCGGCGCGAAGTCATCGACCGCCTGCCCGGCAATACCGCGGTCGGCCATGTGCGCTATTCGACCACCGGCGAGACCATCCTGCGCAACGTGCAGCCGCTGTTTGCCGAACTCAATGCCGGCGGCTTTGCCATCGGCCACAACGGCAATCTCACCAACGGCATCTCGCTGCGCAAACAGCTCATTCGCGACGGCGCCATGATGCAGTCGACCACCGACACCGAGGTGATCCTGCATCTGGTGGCGCGCTCGCACCGCAACCGCTTCGTCGACCGCTTCATCGAGGGCTTGCGCAACCTCGAAGGCGCCTTCGCCTTCGTCGGCCTGACCAACAAGAAACTGGTCGGCGCGCGCGACCCGCTGGGCATTCGGCCGCTGGTGCTGGGCAAGCTCGACGGCTGCCCGATCCTGGCGTCGGAAACCTGCGCGCTCGACATCATCGGCGCTCAATATGTGCGCGACGTCGACAACGGCGAGGTTTTGGTCTTCGACGAGGACGGCGCTCACTCGCACAAGCCGTTCGGGCAGATGTCGCCGCGGCCCTGCATCTTCGAATACATCTATTTCGCGCGGCCCGATTCGATCATCGGCGGCAAGAGCGTCTACAACGTGCGCAAGGCGTCCGGCGCGGAGCTCGCGCGCGAGGCGCCCGCCACCGCCGACGTGGTCGTCCCGGTGCCCGATTCCGGCGTGCCGGCGGCGATCGGCTATGCCCAGGAATCCGGCATCCCCTACGAGCTCGGCATCATCCGCAATCACTATGTCGGGCGCACCTTCATCGAGCCGACCCAGCACATCCGCCAACTCGGCGTCCGCCTCAAGCACAGCGCCAACCGCGCGGTGGTCGCCGGCAAGCGCATCGTGCTGATCGACGACTCGATTGTGCGCGGCACGACATCGGTGAAGATCGTGCAGATGATGCGCGAGGCCGGCGCCCGCGAGGTGCATTTCCGCATCGCCTCGCCGCCGATCACGCACCCGGACTATTACGGCATCGACACGCCCGAGCAGGACAAGCTCCTCGCAGCGACCCACGATCTCGAAGGCATGCGCAAATTCATTGGCGCCGATTCGCTTAACTTCCTCTCGGTCGAGGGCATCTATCGCGCCATGGGCGAAAAGGGCCGCGACCCGGTGCGGCCGCAATTCACCGATCATTGCTTCACCGGCGAATATCCGACCCCGCTGACCGACCGCACGGCGCAGGACGCCTCGCCGCGCCAGCTCTCGCTGCTCGCCGAAGCCAGCTAAGCCCAGCCCAGCAATGTCGCCTCTTACGGACCGCATTGCGCTCGTCACCGGCGCCTCGCGCGGTATCGGTTATGCGACGGCATTGGCACTGGCGCGCGCCGGTGCGCACGTGGTCGCCGTGGCGCGCACGGTCGGCGGGCTCGAGGAGCTTGACGACGCAGTGCGCAAGGCCGGCAGCTCGGCGACCTTGGTGCCGCTCGACATGCGCGACTACGACGGCTTCTACCGGCTCGCGTCGGCGCTCAACGAGCGCCACCAGCGGCTCGACGTACTGGTCGGCAATGCCGCGGTGGCCGGTCAACGCTCGCCCCTCGACCATGTCATGCCGGCGGCCTGGGACGAGGCCATGGCCGTCAACGTCACTGCCAATTGGCACCTGATCCGCGCCATGGACGGTTTGCTCCGGCGCTCAACCGCCGGCCGCGCCGTGTTCCTGACCTCGGGCGCCGCCACCAATGCCCGCGCCTATGCCGGCCCCTATACAGTGTCGAAAGCGGCGCTGAATGCGCTGGCACGAACTTATGCAGCGGAAACGAGTTCGACGCCGGTGCGCGTAAACCTGTTCAATCCCGGCCCGACCCGCACCCGCATGCGTGCCTATGTCATGCCGGGCGAAGACCCGATGACGTTGCCGACGCCCGACGAGGTCGCGGAGAAAATCCTCGATCTGTGCCTGCCGGGCTGCACCGAAACCGGCAAGCTCTATGATTTCTATGCCAAAAAATTCCTGGAATTTGCTCCGCCCGCGTGACCGCCCGCGGCGCGATCGAGCACTTCAGCGGCGGCGCTTTTTGCCGGCATAAGGGTTTTGTTTGGCGCGCAGCGTCAGCCTGATCGGCGTACCGGGCAACGCGAAACTTTCGCGCAGGCCGTTGACCAGGTAGCGCCGGTAGGTCTCGGGCAGCGCGTGCGCCCGTGACGAGAACAACACGAAAGTCGGCGGCCGCGCCTTCGGCTGGGTGATGTAGTCGAGCCGCAGCGCGCGGCCTTTGACGGCGGGCGGCGGATGCGCCGACACGACTTTGGCGAGGAAGCGGTTGAGCGCCGACGTCGAAGCGCGGCGATTCCAAACGGCGTAGCTTTCGAGCACCGCCGCCATCAGCCGGTCGAGACCGTCGCCGGAGCGCGCCGACAGCGTGACGACCGGCACGCCCTTGATCTGCGGCAATAGCCGATCGACTTCGGCGCGCAGGCGCGTCAAGGCGCCGGGCTCGCGCTCGACCAGATCCCATTTGTTGACCGCGATGACGGCAGCGCGCCCTTCGCGCTCGACCAGGTCGGCGATGCGGATGTCCTGCTCTTCGAACGGGGTCTGCGAATCGATCAGCACGATGACGACTTCGGCGAAGCGGATGGCGTTGAGCGCGTCCGCCACCGAGAGCTTTTCCAGCTTCTCCTCGATCCGCGAGCGGCGCCGCAAGCCAGCAGTATCGTGAATGCGAAAATGCCTGCCGTGCCACGCAAGATCGACGGCGATGGCGTCACGGGTGATGCCGGATTCGGGGCCGGTCAGCAGCCGGTCCTCGCCGAGCAGGCGGTTGATCAGCGTCGATTTGCCGGTATTGGGGCGGCCGACCACCGCGATCCGGATCGGCTTGTCTTCGTCGGCCGGGATTGCGGCGTCCTCGCTCTCACTCTCAGGTTCGCCGGTCACGTCCGGCAGCGCCGCGCGTAGAGCGTCGTAAAGTTCGGCCAACCCCTCGCCGTGCTCGGCGCTGATGGAAACCGGCTCGCCGAGGCCGAGCGCATAGGATTCCAGCGCACCCGCCGCGCCGGCGCGGCCCTCGCTTTTGTTGGCGACCAGGATCGTCGGCTTGCCGGAGCGGCGCACCAGGTCGGCAAAAGCGCGATCGGCCGGCATCGTGCTGTCGCGCGCATCGACCAGAAAGAGCACGGCATCGGCCTGCGCCAAGGCCTCAGCCGTCTGCGCCTGCATCCGCCCCGAAAGGGTTTTGCGCTCGGCGTCTTCGAGGCCTGCGGTATCGATCACCTTGAACGAAAGATCGCCGAGCCTGCCCTCGCCTTCGCGGCGGTCGCGCGTCACGCCCGGCTGATCGTCGACCAGCGCCAGCCGTCGCCCGACCAGGCGGTTGAACAGGGTCGATTTGCCGACATTCGGGCGGCCGACAATGGCAATGGTGAAAGTCATGATGGCGCTTCGCTGATACGGTTGGCGGCAATCAAAATCTTCCGCCCGCGCGTGAGTGCGCGGCTTACATCGTTAGCGGCGCGATGAATAGCTAGGTCTGGATGCGGCGATGCCCGACGGCGGCGCCTCGTCTACTGCGATGACGTGCCGGACTTGGGCGGATCAGGCCATCGTGATTGCACGGTCGGATTCGCCTGCTGCGCGGGAGCGGTCGGCGGCGGCGGCGGAAAAGCCGATTGTTGCGGCTGCTGTGGCGACGGCGCCGCTCCTTGCGGTGCTGCCGGCGCGGCCTGACCTGGACCGATATTGATCCGCCGTGGCGGCGTTGCAGGCGGCTGCGCCGGCGCGCGCGCCACTTTCGGCTTCGGTTTCGGTTTGTTTTTGGCCGCTTCTTCGGCAGCCGCGTCGGGTGCAGTGGCGTCGGCGGCCTGATCGGGCGGCGGCTGATAGCCCTTGACCAAATCCTGCGGCACGCCGGAACTCGTGCCCGGCACGCCGTTGGGAAACACCGGCTGCCGGTCACCTTTCAGTTTCGTCTTGGTGTCGAACGTGTCGTTGGCGAACAGCGTCGTCGGATCGAACTGTCCGCCCGGCGTGCAGCCGGCGAGCGCGAGCACAAGGGCTGCCGCCGAACCGGCCCGAACCAGCAACGGTGAGCGTCGCGTCGGCATCATGCTCAGCCCTTGCCGCTCGCGGCAATCAGCTCGGCCAAAACTTCGGCGCGGCTTCGCGTCGCTTCGGGCGATTGCGGATCG
Organism: Xanthobacteraceae bacterium; assembly: GCA_049584715.1. Classification (GTDB taxonomy): domain Bacteria; phylum Pseudomonadota; class Alphaproteobacteria; order Rhizobiales; family Xanthobacteraceae; genus BOG-931. Next base: position 5,353 of record JBAUYI010000014.1, on the reverse strand, counting down.
GTGATGATCATGTCGGTCCACTGCCGCGCCGCGGTCATGTCGCCCGACTTCCAGGCGGACAGGGCGAGAAGCTCGCGTGCGCTGTGACGGAAAGTTTTATCCGCGCCGGTCAGCGGCTCGAGCCGGGCACGGATGTCGGAATATGGCGCGGTGTCGACCAACAAGAAGCCGGCGCGCAACGTCGCCAGATCGTCGATGACAAGGCCTGCGCTCTTGTCGGCGGCGATATCGTCGTAGGCTTTGACCGCCGCGGCTTTGTCGGTGCGCGCCAGCTCGGCCGCTTCGCGCAGCCGCGCCAGCGTACGATAGCTGGCGGTGCCGGTGGTGGCGAGCTTGGCAAAGGCGGCCTCGGCCTCCTGATGGTTGCCGGTTTCGGCGAGCGCCACCGCGGCTTCGAAGGCAGCACCGGATTCGCCTGCCTTCTTGGCTTGCCACCAGTCATAGCCGCGCCAGCCGCCGACCGCGACGACGATGAGAATGCAGCCGGCAATGGCGAAGTGGCCGTAGCGCTGCCACAGCTTTTGCAGCTGTTCGCGCCGGACTTCTTCATCGACTTCTTGAAAAATGTCGGCCACGGACCCGTCCCCAACCCGCCAAAAGAGCTGCCCCAAGGACCTGTCCAAAGTCCCGGAAAACGCCGCCGCAACTAGCCTAGCGATGTGGCGCGAGCAAGGCAAAGACCAAATGCCGCAATGCTTTATGGGGAACTGCCGACATCAATCCGAGGCTGCGGCGGGCCGCTTCGGCCGGGACCGGATCGCTATTTCTTGCGCATCCCGTAGACGTTGTCGGGGCCTGGAAAGGCGCGGGCGCGGACTTCCTCGGCGTAGCCCTTGACCGCCTGTTCGATCGACGGCCCAAGCTCGCCGAAGCGTTTGACGAATTTCGGCACCCGCGGCGACAGCCCGAGCATGTCCTCGAGCACCAGAATTTGGCCGTCGCAGGCCACGCTGGCGCCGATGCCGATGGTGGGGATCGCGACCTGTTCGGTGATGCGGCGCCCCAGCGGCTCGGCGATCGCTTCAAGCACCACGGAAAACGCCCCGGCATCGGCGACCGCGCGCGCATCGGCCTCGATCGGCGCCCAATCCTTCTCATCGCGGCCCTGGGCGCGGAACGATCCGATGGTGTTGATGGCCTGCGGCGTCAGACCGACATGCCCCATCACCGGCACGCCGCGCTCGACCAGGAACGCGATGGTTTCCGCCATGCGGCGTCCGCCCTCGACCTTGATGGCGCCGCAGCCGGTTTCCTTCAAGATCCGGGCAGCCGACATGAAGGCCTGCTCCCGCGAGGCCTCGTAGGAGCCGAACGGCATGTCGACGACGACCAGCGCGCGACGCGAGCCGCGCATCACGGCGTGCCCCTGCAGGATCATCATGTCGAGGGTGACCGGTATCGTGGTCTCGAGGCCATGCATCACCATGCCGAGCGAGTCGCCGACCAGGATCACGTCGCAATAGGCGTCGAGGATGCTCGCGGTGTGCGCGTGATACGACGTCAGGCACACGATCGGCTCGCCCGCCTTGCGGGCGCGGATGTCGGGCGCGGTCAGTCGCTTCGTCTCGTTTTGCAGGGACATGGCTTAAGGCCCGAATGCCGGAACGCCGATCACCACCGGGTGGAACACGAAGCCGAGCGCCAGATAGACGATGGTGCCGACGATGATGGCGATGATGTCGTTTTTGCCGCCGCCGGCGGGGATCGGCGGCGCGCCGGAATCGCTGCGGTGCTTGAGCGTGATGCGGTCATAGACCGCCCAGGCCAGCACCGAAGCGAACAGAATGATGCCGCCGAGATCGCCGTTGGCGCACAGGTGCGCGAAGGCCCAGGTTTTGACGCTGACCAGCACCGGGTGCTTGAGCACGCGCTTGATGTTGCCGGGGATATAGGCGGCGACGAACATGATGCTCGCCGGCCACATCAGCGCTTCGACGATGTGCCGCGTCCAGTGCGGCGGCGTCCATACGACGATGGGACCGGCGGCGCGGTAGCTTGAAAATCCGTAGGCGATCAGCGCGAGGCCGACAATGGCGACCAGGGAGAACAAGCCGCGATACGGCCATTCGCCGAGCTTGGCGATGAGGGCCGCCCGGCGGTCGCGCATGGTGACGAACGAATGCGCACCGAGGAAGATGACAAGGCCGAGGATTTCGACGGCAAGGCCCATAGGACTACTCAACTGGGACTACTCAACGCTACAAGCAATCGGCAGTGTAAGGGGTGGCTGCCGGTTGCGCCAGCAGGTGGGGCTGGCGGCTAAGACGCATAGCGGTTGCTGCGCTCGAGATAACCCGCGGTATCGACCAGCACTTCGCGTTCCTTGAACGAGACCATGTCGCCGCGCATCGAGGCGGCGCTGCCGTCGCGGGCGATCGCCACCAGCACGCGCTGCATGGCCTTGATCGCGGCGCGCTGGGCGTCGCTCGGGATGATGACGAGGTGATAGCCCAGCGCTTCGAGCCGCTCTACCGGCAATAGCGGCGTCTTGCCGCCCTCGAACATGTTGATCAGCTTCCAGCCCGAGACCGATTTGGCGATCTCCGCGATCTCGGCTTCCGAGGTCGGCGCCTCGACAAACAGCATATCGGCACCGGCCTCGCGGTAAGCGCAGGCGCGATCGATCGCGGCGGCAAAGCCTTCGACCGCGATGGCATCGGTGCGCGCGATGACGACGAAATCGGGATCGTGCAAGGCGTCGCGCACAGCTTTAAGTTTTTGCACCATCTCGCCGACCGGCACGAGGCTCTTGTCGTCGTAATGACCGCATTTTTTCGGAAAAGTTTGATCCTCGAGATGGAAGGCGGCGACGCCTGAGCGCTCGAAGGCGCGCGCCGCAGCCTGTGCGTTGAGCGCGTTGCCATAGCCGGTGTCGGCGTCGGCAATGATCGGGACATCTACGACATCCACCATCGAGGCGAGCCGGTCGACGATGGCATCTACGGACATCAAGCCGAGATCGGGGACGCCGGTCGAACGCGCGATCGCGCCGCCGCTGGCATAAACCGCAGGGAAGCCGGCAAGCGCTACGAGCCGCGCCGAGAGCCCGTCATAGGCACCCGGCGCCACGGCGATGCGGCCCGAGGCGAACAAGCTTCTCAATTTTGTCGCAGCGCCCACGGTTGCTCTCCTCTTCGCCTGCCTTGCGCACCATGATACGTCTGGCCGAGGCCACGGGGGAAGCGGAGGGAGCAAGATGCGACGCGGCGTGTTGGCGGCACTCGCCATTCTGTTCGGCACGCTCCCGGCTTTGGCGCAGGATTGGCCGACGAAAAGCGTGCGCATCATCGTGCCGTTTGCCGCCGGCGCCACGCCCGATCTGGTCGCGCGGCTGATCGCCGATTACCTGCACGACAAGCTCGGCCAGGCATTTGTCGTCGAGAACAAGCCCGGCGCCAGCGGCAATATTGGCACCGACGCCGTCGCCAAGGCCGACCCCGACGGCTCCACCATCGGCGTGAGCATCGGCGGGCCGCTCGCCATCAACACGCTGCTGTTCGGCAATCTGCCCTACGATCCGAAAAAGGACCTCGCGCTGATCACCATGCTGGTGGCGCAGCCGAGCGCGCTCGCGGTCAATGCCAGCCTCGGCGTCAAGAACACGGCCGAGCTCATCGACCTGATCAAGCGCAATCCGGGCAAATACACCTACGGCTCGATCGGCACCGGCTCGCTGTCGCAGCTCGCCATGGAGGCGATCGCGCTCAAGGCCGGCACCAAGCTGGTGCACGTCCCCTACCCGTCCTCGCCGCAGGCGATCCAGGCGCTGATGCGCAACGACGTGCAGATGGTCTGCCTGCCGGCGATCTCGGTCGTGCCGCAGCTCGCCGGCGGCGCCATCAAACTCCTCGCCGTCTCGACCGCCGGGCGCTCGGCGCTGTTGCCCGACGTGCCGACCTTGAAGGAAGCCGGCATCGACGTCGAAGCCGACGCCTGGTCGGGGCTCGTCGCGCCGGCCGGCGTGCCTGACGCCATCATCCAGCGCATCAATCACGAAGTGACCGAGGCCATCACCTCGCGCGCCATCCGCGAAAAGCTCACCGCGCAATTGATGGAGCCGATCCCCGATACGCCGGCGCAATTCCGCGCGCACATCGACGCCGATATCGCGCGCTGGACGCCGGTGATCGAGGCGGCGAATATCAAGATCAATTGAACGTCAATAATGAAAATCGGACGCCAGGTTTTTTCTCGACAGATTCAATGATATATCAACGACGCGTCTTTCGATTTCAGACAGTCAAGGCGGAGCAATCCGTAAATGACAATCCTCATCAGAATGATTTTTACAGTCATGATGTTGATGATGTGCGCGGCAGTTTCTGCCGAAGAGCCATCAACTGTTACGCCAACATCCCCCGCCAGTGATGCGGCTGCATATATTGCCGAAGCGAAGCAGGCCGAAAAACGTCTTGATTTTAGTGAGGCCGCGTCATGGTATCAAAAAGCAGGCGAACTCGGTGATGCTGAATCCATGTATGAGCTTGGCTGGATTTATTTCGGTTCCCACGATATCCCAGGCAGGCATTTAAAAGACTACGCCAAAGCAGCCATCTGGTTTCAGAAAGCGGCAGATCTGAATTATGCACCGGCGATGACACAACTGGGTGTCATGTACGGTGCCGATGGATCGTTCGGTGTTCCTGAAGATCATGCTAAGGCTGCGCAACTTTATTTGAAAGCGGCACAAATGGGTGATGCGTACGCCATGAACCACCTTGGCTATGTGTATAGTCATGGAATAGGCGTCCCTAAAGATATTGATAAAGCCGTGTTCTGGTGGAAAAAAGCCGTTGCCGCGGGCGGGGAGCCAGGCAAGGCCGCACAGACTTGGCTTGATGTTCTCAACAGATGATCGTGCCACTGCGGCGAGCGGGAGACACCGGCCATATCTTCTTCTCAACCGCCATTCGCTATTTCGCAACGGCCTCGCTGTACATTTCAGGCTTGAAGCCGACCACGAGCTTGCCGCCGCCGAGATCCAGCACCGGCCGCTTGATCATCGACGGCTGCGCCAGCATCAGCGCGATGGCCTTCTTCTCGTTGATCCCGGCCTTGTCCTTGTCCGGCAGCTTGCGAAACGTCATGCCGGCGCGATTGAGCAGGGTCTCCCAGCCGACCTTCTTGCTCCACTTCTCCAGCCGTTCGCGCTCGATGCCGGCGACCTTGTAGTCGTGAAACGTATAATCGACGCCGTGCTTGTCCAGCCAGGCGCGCGCCTTGTTCATGGTCTCGCAGTTCTTGATGCCGTAGATCGTCGCGGTTTTGGTCATGCTGCCTTCCGTAGTGCCACGAAGTCATCCGCGAAGTGGCCACTCTCCAAGCGAAACATATTTCGTCCTGCCAATCAAAC
>JBAUYI010000013.1:0-19044 GCA_049584715.1 Xanthobacteraceae bacterium | reverse complement strand
AATTGGAAACGGTTTTCCAATTGGTCATCGTACCGCCGAGCCAGCGCGAATTGACGTAGTACTGCGCCGACTTCTTGGCCGCCTCGGCGATGGCGTCCTGGGCCTGCCGCTTGGTGCCGACGAACAGGATACGGCCGCCCTGGGCAACGGTGTCGCTCACGGCTTGGAGCGCGCGGTGCAACATCGGTACCGATTGCGTGAGGTCGACGATGTGGATGTTGTTGCGGGTGCCGAAGATGTACTCGGACATCTTCGGATTCCAACGATGGGCCTGATGGCCGAAATGCACGCCGGCTTCCAAAAGCTGGCGCATGCTGAAGTCTGGCAGCGACATATCAGTTCTCCGGTTGATCCGCCGCGGACCGAGAGCCCACCCCGGATGGGGCAGACACCGGACGGCTGTTTAGGCCAAGGTCCGCGTGTGAGATTGTGGGGCTTATATAGGCATGTGCCCCTCAGACGCAACATGAACTTGAAGCCTAAAATCCCAGCCTGGAAGGCGCTTTAGGCCGGCTGCAGCGCCCCCTGATCCTCGCGCACGACGTCATTGACGAACAGCCAGGTGCGGTCGACGAACGGCGGCGGCGAGGCTTTGGTGTTGTTGGCGAACTGCTCGCGCGATTTCAACGTGACCCAGTCGGTGCGGGGTTTGCGCGCGGCCGGATAGGCCTGCAGCGCCGTTTCGACATCCTCGCCGTGGCGCGAGAGCAGCCGCGCCAGCACAAAACCGTCCTCGATCGCCATATTGGCGCCTTGCGCCAAGGTCGGCATGGTCGGATGGGCGGCGTCGCCGAGCAGCGTCACCCGGCCGCGCGTCCATTGCGGCAGCGGATCGCGGTCGTGGATGCCCCATTTGTAGACGTGCTCGACGTGGCGGAACATGTCGAGCAGCGCCTCGTTCCATCCCGTCTTGGCGGCCATGAGCTCTTCGCGGCTCGACGGCACCGACCAGGACTCCTCGACCCATTGTTCGGTGACGTGGCCGCAGAACATGTTGAGCTGGTCGCCGTTGACGCCGATCGGATAGCAGATGACGTGGCCGTCCCGCCCGATCCAGCCGAAATATTCGCCGCCTTCGAGGCTGACGCTGCCGCCGGGACCGACCCGCCGCGGCACGCAATCCATCGGCACGATGGCGCGCCAGGCCATCATCCCGGTGAAGCGCGGGTCGCCGGAACCGAAATGCTGCGCGCGTATGGCGGAGCGGATGCCGTCGGCGCCGATGACAATATCGGCTTCGGCTGAACTTCCGTCGGCGAAGTGCGCCACCGCGCCGCCGTTCACCGTATCGGCGCCGACGCAGGTGGCACCGAGGGTGAGCGGCGCATCGCCGATCGCCCGCCGCAAGAGGTTATGCAGATCGGCGCGGTGTGCGGTCATGTAGGGCGCGTCGTATTTTTCCCGCGCGATCGCCTTCAACGGTTCGCGGAAACGCAGCCGCCCTTCATCCCAGGTGATCGACATGATGCTGAGCGGCTCAAACGCGTTACGCATGAGCTCGTCCTCGAGGCCGAGCGCGCGCAACACCTTGACGCCGTTGGGGCCGATCTGCAGCCCGGCCCCGACCTCTTCGAGTTTTTGCGAGCGCTCATAGAGCGCAACTTCGATGCCGCGCTGGCGCAGCGCGATAGCCGCGGCCAGCCCGCCGATCCCGGCGCCGATGATGATGACCCGAAGCGGCCGATGCGCGGCTTGCTGCACCATGTCGTCTTCCCTATTAGCCTCTTTGATGTCCAGTATCGGTGACGCGCAGCGAACCACTACCAGTATGCTGCTTTGACCGCTACGATGGTTCGAAAACTTTTGGGGTGAGGCGATGAACCGGCGCGCATTCGTTACGCTTCTCGCCGGCGCGGCAGCGGCTTGGCCGCTGGCAGCGCGCGCGCAGCAGGGCGGCCCGAAGCGTAAGATCGCCGTCATCATATCGACGGCTGAAGGAGACGCAGAAGGCAAAGCGCGATTGGACGCCTTCTTGCACTCTCTCGGGGAGCTAGGCTGGGTCGAGGGCGGCAATTTTGAAATTGCCAGTTACTGGATCGCGGGCGATGCAGCGCGCATTCGCTCAGCCGCGAGCGATATCGCGCGCGCCAAACCTGATGTTGTTCTCGCCAGCACGACGCCGGTCGTCGCGGCATTGCGCGCGGAGCACCAGACTTCTCCGATCGTATTCATGCTGGTGTCCGACCCCGTCGGAAACGGCTTTGTCGACAGCTTGGCTCGACCCGGCGGCAATATCACGGGCTTCATCAACATCGAGGCGTCGATTGGCGGCAAATGGGTGGAATTGCTGAAAGAGATTCCGCCGAACATCAAACGTGCAGCGGTGCTGTTCAATCCCGATACCGCGCCATACGCCGACTTCTATCTGACGCCGATCAAAGCCGCGGCAGCCACGCACGCCATTGAGGTGCTGCCAACCCCGGTGCGCACGGTGTCGGAGATCGAGCCCGCCCTACTCACATTGACCGGCGACGCGGGAGGCGGCGTCATCGTCATGCCGGACGCCTTTACCGGCGCAAACCGCAGCCAGATTATTGCGCAGGCCGAGCGTCATCGCATCCCGACCGTGTATCCGTACCGCTATATGGCCCAAGAGGGCGGTCTCGTTTCGTATGGCGTCGATACCAACGATCTCTTTGGGCGCTCAGCTGCTTACGTCGACCGGATCCTCAAGGGCGTCAAACCTGCCGACCTTCCCGTGCAACAGCCGACGAAGTTCGAATCGGCGATCAACCTCAAGACCGCCAAGACCCTGGGCCTTGCCGTACCGCCGACATTGCTCGCCACCGCCGACGAGGTGATCGAGTGATCGCTGACGGCCGTTCGCAAGCGGCGCTGTCCACCCGCGGCAGCACCGGCGGCACACAGCATCGTTTGCCTTAAAATCGTGCCGCCCACGCGGCACGCCCGGCCGCTCACAGCACCCCGAGCACCTCGGCCCAAACGGCGACCATGGCCAGGAACAGGGTGAGTGACGCTAATGCGAGAGCCTCTTCGGTGACGGCGCGGACCATGACTATGCCCCTCTGGCTTGAACGAACAGAGAACATAGTTCTTCTTTTGTTCTTTTGTCAATGGCGGGTAATGGGTCAGTTTCAATTGTGGCAGGGACAGTTAACGCGGCCAGCCGACTAAGCGCGCATACAGAAGCCAAGGCCCAAAGAGCATAGCTATCCCCCACGCAAGCAGTAGTCCGGAGGTGGCAGGCCCCGAACCGCTATGGGCTGATGCAATGCCCAAATACAAAGGCCAGAGCCCGGACATGGTAATGGCCGCGCACAACACCTGTAGAACCCGGGTCATTTTAGTCCCTTGCTGATGCGGCAGGAACCGCGCGCCATTCGCGAAGCCAAGCGGCGGCCTCGTTTTTGATCCGGCGCCCGGCCTCGGCTTCCCTGGCGAAGCCCTCGATCCGGTCAACCGTGTCGTCCGGCGGCCGCTTAGGACCCGGTCGTCACTTCGCGTAGCCCTGCGATCTCAGCCAGTCGATGCGGCGGGTTCCCTGCAGCCATTCGTCAACTTCGGCTTTGCTCTTGAGGCCCTTGATATACCGAGGTTCGGCCCCCGGATATTCGGCGAGGATTTGCCAATCGTCCTCGGCGATCCGCTGCATTTTGAAGGTGACTCGGGGTTTGCCCATACCACCGAATATGCGCCGTCCGGCCCAGGCCACAAGCCCTAATCGGCGCTGCCTTATTTGGAGAAGAAGCCACGACCCTTCCAGGCGGCTACTTATCGACCTCCCCGGAGTTGGCCATGATCCAAGCCACGGCCTCCTGCTCGGTGGCAAAACCGTCGATACGGCGCTCGTGGCCTTCGTGATACCGGACGATGACGTGCCAGCCGGTGCCCTCTTTGTCGGCGAAGGGCAGCATTACGGGTTGTTCTTTTTCGGGGCCAGCCATCGGCCGAATATGCGCCGTTCGGTCCGCCTGGCAAGCCTTCGCGCCCGCCCTCTTCAGCTGTCGCGCGAAATTGCAACCGGGCAAGCCGCCGGGCGGAACAAAGTCGTCCATTGCCGCATTGTGAAATACGTCAAAGTACACATGCGGGACGTTGGGGAATGTCGCCTGCGGAAGCGGCCGCCAGCTACCGGCTCTACGCGGCCTATTGTGCTGAAATAGCCCAAACCGTTACGGATTCGGCCCGCAAAGTCGCCCTCCTCGATATGGCGCAAGCCTGGGCCAGACTCGCCGAGCACATCGACAAGGACAGCCCGCCGGGTGAGACATCGCCTGCAAGCCCTTGGGACGCAACCCCTTGAAGGCTTTGCAAACTCGCATAGCTCGCCGTCCCCCGCCGGCAAATCTGAACCGCCTGAATGCCTGGAACGTACTAACCTAGCGATGGGGCGAATCGGCCCCCCGAACGCCGGGACGGGTCATGGAGCGGCGCCGTGTCGCCGTGTCGTCGTCGCCTGCTCGCATCGGCATTCGGCCAACAGGAGGAGGGTTTATGAAGACACTGACTTTGACTTTGGCAGCAGCGGCGCTCGCGCTCGGTGCGACGGCCTTGTCGGCGAATGCCCAGCAGCTCGGCTCAGGCCACGCGCAGCTCCAGAACGCCACGCCGATCGTCAAGCAGGTGGCGTGCCGCGGTTTCGGCCCGCGTTGCGGGCCGGGTTTCGTATGGACGTGCGGCCCTTACGGCCGCTGCTGGTGCCGCCCCTGCGTCTAAGCGGCCTTCGTTCACAACACCGATCGGATGCGAGGCCGCCTTTGCGCGGCCTCGTTGCTTATGGTCAACCACCGGAACTCAATTCTCCGGCCGGCCGGTGAATAACGGCGGGCTTGCGGCGTTAGTAGCGTAGAGCCAATGCAGACCCGGGAGGCCGGCCATGAGGTATCTGCTTGCTATTTTGGGAATTCTCGTCGCGGCGGCATGCGTGAATACGCCCGCGCAGGCGCAAAACTATCCGTGGTGCGAGTATTTGGGCGGCGGTGACGCCGGCGGCGGCGGCCGCAATTGCGGCTTCATCAGCTTCGAGCAGTGCATGGAGAGCGCCAGGGGCATGGGCAACGATTGCCGGCAGAATACGCAATACGTGCCGCCGCCGGGCGACCACCCGCAGGCAGCGCCGACCAAGCGCAAATCACACAAAAACTACTGAACTTTGTCGGCTACGCGCGGAGCGCTGCGCCGTTGTCATGGGTTGTCTTGGATCGAGACGATCAGGCTGTGTTCAAAATCACTGCCTATGCTACCGCTTTCGTTACATTGAATAGTGGAGCAAACAGGAGGCCACGATGAAATTTGCACTCTTTGCGCTAGGCATTCTCGTTGCCGCATCCGCCATGGGCAGCCGCGCCGAGGCGCAGAATTATCCGTGGTGCGCCTATTGGCACGGCACCGGCGACGCCAGGAATTGCGGCTTTGTCAGCTTCGCGCAATGCCAGCTCACGGCGCAAGGCGCCGGCGCCGATTGCCGGGCCAATACGCAATACGAGCCCAACAAGCCGATGCGCTAACGCTACTCGAGCTCGACGACCAAGCCGTCGCGGATGGTGACGCGGCGATCCATCTGCGCGGCGATGTCGAGGTTGTGGGTGGCAATGACGGCGGCGAGGCCCGACGCGCGCACCAATTGGCCGAGCGCGCCGAACACGTGATCGGCGGTGCGCACGTCGAGATTGCCGGTCGGCTCGTCGGCGAGCAGGATGCGCGGTGCGTTGGCGACCGCGCGCGCGATGGCGACGCGCTGCTGTTCGCCGCCCGAGAGTTCGGCGGGCCGATGGTTCAGGCGGTCCTTCAGCCCGAGATAGCTCAACAGCTCGGCGGCGCGCTCGCTCGCGGCCTTGCGGGCGAGCCCGCGCACCATCTGCGGCAGCATCACGTTCTCGAGCGCCGAGAATTCCGGCAACAGGTGATGGAACTGATAGACGAAGCCGATGTCGTTGCGCCGGATCCGCGTGCGCTGGATGTCGCTCAAGCTCGTGGTCGGCGCGCCGTCGATATAGACCTCGCCGGAATCGGGATGCTCGAGGAGGCCGGCGATGTGCAGCAGCGTCGATTTGCCGGCGCCCGACGGCGCCACCAGCGCCACCGATTGCCCGGCCCACACCGCAAGCTCGGCGCTTTTGAGAATATCGAGCGTGGCGTCTCCCTGATGAAATTGCCGGCTGACGCCGTGCAGGAAGACGAGCGGATATTCTTCTTTGTCGGCGGTGGACGTTGCAGCCTCGCTTATCGTGGTGGTGTCGTCCATCGCGGCCTGATCAATCACTCGTAACGCAGCGCTTCGACCGGATCGAGCCGCGCCGCGCGCCACGACGGATAAAGCGTTGCCAAGAGCGAAAGCCCGAGCGCCATCACGACCACGGCCGTGGTTTCCCTGACGTTCATGTCGGCGGGCAGCTTCGACAGGAAATAAAGCTCCGGTGAGAACAGCTCGGTATTGGTCAGCCACGACAGGAAGCGCCGGATCGACTCGATGTTCAGGCAGATCAGGGTGCCGAGCAGGAAGCCGACCACGGTGCCGACGACGCCGATCGAGGCGCCGGTGATCAGAAACACCCGCATGATCGCGCCCTGGGTGGCACCCATGGTGCGCAGGATGGCGATGTCGCTGCCTTTGTCCTTGACCAGCATGATCAGGCCGGAGACGATGTTGAGCGCCGCCACCAGCACGATCAGGGTCAGGATCAGAAACATCACGTTGCGCTCCACTTGGAGCGCGTTGAAGAAGGTGGCGTTACGCTGCCGCCAGTCGATCATGTAGATCGGCCGCGCCGCGGCTTCGGTCACGGCCTTGCGGAATCCGTCGATGTGATCGGGGTCGTCGGTATAGACCTCGATGGCCGTGACGTCGCCGGTGCGGTTGAAATAGGCCTGCGCCTCGACGAGCGGCATGAAGACGAAAGCGGCGTCGTATTCCGACATGCCGATCTCGAACACGGCGGCGATCTTGTAGGCTTGGATTCGCGGCGTGGTGCCCATCGGCGTCACCGCGCCGCGCGGCGCCACCAGCGTGAGATTGTCCCCTGCCCGCACCGAGAGCTGGTCGGCAAGCCGGCTGCCGATGGCAAGCCCCTGGCCCTGGTCAAAACCGTCGAGCGTGCCCTGCTTGATGTTCTTGGCGATCGAGGTGAGCTTGGTCAGGTCGGCGGAGCGGATGCCGCGCACCAGCACGCCCGAGGCGTTGAACGGCGACGACGCCAGCGCCTGGCCCTCGACGATCGGCGCGGCGAGCTTGATGCCGTCGATCTTGGAGACGCGGTCGGCGACGGCCTCCCAATCGGTCAGCGGCGATTCCAGCGGCTGGATCAGCAGATGGCCGTTGAGGCCCAAAATCTTGGTCAAAAGCTCCTGGCGAAAGCCGTTCATCACCGCCATGACGATGATCAGCGTCGCCACGCCCAGCATGATGCCGAGGAACGAAAACCCGGCGATCACCGAGATGAATCCCTCTTTGCGCCGCGCCCTCAAGTAGCGCAGCGACAGCATCCACTCGAACGGAGCGAAAGGGTGCGTGCCGGTCGGCTCGGACATCAGGTCTGGTCCCCGCGAACACCCGAAGTTTCACACGATTCTGGCGGAATGACGGAGTCCCTCATAAAAATCAATGGTTTCCCACCGATCATTTTGGCAGATTTCACGGTTGCCAAGGGCGACACATCCCGTCGCAAACCATTGATTTGAAAGGATGGCATGATTCTCTCGAATCGTGCCTGTGCTTTGAATTCAATGGTTCCCCAGGCCGGAACCTAATTCACCGGCTTTGGGCCGATCTAATTGCGAAATCTGAGATTTGACCGCGACAGCTGCTGGATCGACGTGCAGCCCATCAGCTTCATGTCGCGCTCGATCTCGGTGCGCATCAGCGAAAGCGCGCGCTCGACCCCAGGCTGGCCGGCGGCAGCGAGGGGGAAAAGATAGAGCCGGCCTACGCCCACCGCTTTGGCGCCCAGTGAGAGCGCCTTGAGCACATGGGTCCCGCGTTGCACGCCGCCATCGAACAGGACGTCGATCTTGTCGCCGACGGCGTCGACGATTTCCGCCAGTTGATCGAAGGTGCTGCGCGAGCCGTCCAGTTGGCGCCCGCCGTGATTGGACACGACGATGCCCGCACATCCGATATCGACGGCTTTGCGGGCATCGTCGGCGCTCATCACGCCTTTGAGACAGAATTTGGCGCCCCACTGCTTGACCATGTCGGCGACGTCGCGCCAGTTCATCGACTGGTCGAGCATGTTGGTGAAGTAATCGCCGATGGAGGTCGTGCCGCCCTTCATGTCGACATGGGAGTCCAATTGCGGCAGCCGGAACTTTTCATGGGTAAGGTGGTCGAACGCCCATTTCGGCTTGGTCGCGAATTCAAACATGCCGCGCAAGTTCAGCCGGAACGGAATGGTGAAGCCGGTGCGCAGATCGCGCTCGCGATTGCCGCCGGTGATCGAATCCACGGTCAGCATCATGATGCGGACGCCGGCGCCCTTGGCCCGCTCCATCATGGCTTTGTTGAGCCCGCGATCCTTGTGAAAGTAGAACTGATAGACCTGCGGAAACGAAAAATTCCTCGCGATCTCTTCCAGGCTCACCGTACCCAGCGAGGAAACGCCGAACATCGTGCCGAATTTTTCCACGGCGCGCGCCACGGCGAGTTCGCCCTGATGATGAAACAGCCGGTGCAAGGCGGTCGGCGAGCAATAAAACGGCATTTTCAATTTTTGACCGAGCACGGTCACCGACATGTCGACCTGCGCGACGCCGGTGAGAACGCGCGGCACCAGGTCGCAGTCCTCGAAGGCGCGCGTGTTTCTCCGGTACGTCGTTTCGTCGTCGGCTGCGCCGTCGATATAGTTGAAGATCGGCCCCGGCAGGCGCCGTCGCGCCAATTCGCGAAAATCATGGAAATTATGACATTGGTTCAGGCGCATGATTTCCCCCGGATCAGTCGCTCATCTCTGACGCCGCAGTCGGAGCGACTTTTACTCTATCACGTCCGGCCGCATTACCCCGATACCGGTATATCGCCGATAGCCGATATCGGAGGCGTGCCCGATAGACCCACATGAATCGCCCCTAGGCCCTTCCAGAAATCCGGTTGGAGCGGGTACGATGCCTCGTCCAAAGCCTGGGGGCGGGCATGAGACGGCAGGGCTATCTCGATCTTTTGCTTGGCATGACGACGTACCCGCTCGCAGCATGCGTGCGGCGGGCGGCAAAGCCATGAAAAAGCGACGTCATAAGACGGCCGCGCCGAAGCGCCGCAAGGCGCCGAAGGTCGCTCACCGTCGCAAGCCAGCCGCTGACGGTCTGAACAAAAAAGTTGCGCTGCTGATGCGCGAACGCGACGAGGCGCTGCTGCGGCAGACCGCCGCCGCCGATGTGCTCAGAATCATCAGCCGCACTCATATTGATCTCCAAGCTGTGCTCGATACTCTCGTGGAATCGGCCTCGCGGAATTGCAAAGCCTATGATTCAATTATTTTTCTGCATCAGCATGGACGGCTCCATGTCAAAGCACATTATGGCCCACTGCAGTTGGATTTCAGCGATTGGTCGATCGGACGTGGCTGGATCACGGGGCGCACCTTCGTGGATCGAACACCAGTACACGTCCACGATCCCGTGGCGTTCGCCGAGGAATTTCCAGACGGCAGCGCGATGGCGCGTCGCCTCGGTTATCGAACGATTTTGGCTGTCCCTCTGCTCAGGGATGATGTGGCCATCGGCGCACTCACAATCCGCCGCTCAGAGGTGAATCCATTCACCGAACAGGAGATCGAACTCGTAGAGACTTTCGCCGACCAAGCGGTGATCGCGATCGAGAACGCCCGGCTGTTCGACGAGGTGCAGGCGCAAAAGCGCGAAGTCACCGAAGCGCTGGAGCAACAGACGGCCACGGCGGAGGTGCTGAGAGTCATCTCGAGTTCGCCAGGCGAGCTCAAGCCGGTTTTCGAGGCGATGCTGGAAAAAGCGGTGCGGATATGCGGTGCCAAGTTCGGCACCCTGTTCCTCCGCGACGCCGATGCCTTCCGCGCGGTTGCCACGCATGATGGGCCGCCCGCCTATGTCGAGGCGCTTGGTGGCGCGTCAATCCGACCGCCGCCAGACGTGCCGCTGGGCTGTGTCTGCGTCACCAAACAGGTCGCTTACGTCGCCGACATCAAGACGACGCAGTCCTACATCGACCGTCATCCATTTGTCTTCGACGCCGTCGAACTTGGCGGCTATCGCAGCGTACTCGCCGTTCCAATGCTCAAGGACAACGAGCTCGTCGGCTCCATCAACATTCTCGGCCAGGAGGTACGGCCCTTCAGCGACAAGCAGATCGAGCTGGTGACGCACTTTGCCGCCCAGGCCGTGATCGCCATCGAGAACACGCGGCTGCTCAGCGAACTGCGCGAGTCTCTGGAGCGGCAAACGGCAACCGCCGACGTGCTCAAGGTCATCAGCCGCTCAGCTTTCGATCTCAAGGTGGTACTGGATACGCTGCTGCGGTCAGCCGGGAGATTGTGTGAAGCCGATATGGGGGTCATTGCGCGACGCCAAGGCGACATATTCTATCGAACGGTCGCCTATGGTGTGCCTGACGATCTCGGTGAGATTATTGAGGAACAACCGGTAGAATTGAACCGCGCCAGTGGATCAGGACGTGCTCTGCTTGAAGGCAAGGTTATTCAAATAACCGACATCGAAGCTGACCCTGAATACACGTACCAGACGCGTGGAACCGGTGCTTTCCGCACGCTGGTCGGAGTTCCGATGATGCGCGATGGCATGCCGGTGGGCGTGATGACGCTGATGCGAAAGAACGTACAGCCGTTTACCGATAAACAGATCGAGCTTGTCTCCACCTTCGCCGATCAGGCGGCGATAGCCATCGAAAATGTGCGGCTGTTCGAGGCGGAGCAGCAGCGCACACGGGAACTCACCGAGTCCCTGGAGCAGCAGACGGCAACTTCCGAAGTCCTGCGCGTTATCTCAAGCTCACCGGGCGAGTTGGAGCCCGTGTTCGATGCCTTGCTGGCAAATGCCGTACGCATCTGCGGCGCCCAGTTTGGCAATTTGACCTTGTTCAACGGTGGCGAATTGCGGCTGGAAGCCATGCACAATGCGCCGCGCGCACTAGCGGAACTGCGACGCCGCAATCCAGTAATAGACCTGGAAACATCAATCGCCGGCCCCGTCGTAACAACGAAGCAAGTGAACCACGTTCGTGATCTCGCCGCCCAGGAGCCATATGCCGGATCAGCCCTTGCAAAGGTGGGCGGCGCCAGAACGGCATTATCCGTCCCCATGCTTCGCGAGGACGCATTGGTTGGCACGATCAACATATATCATCTGGACGTTCACCCCTTCACCGACAAGCAAATCGAGTTGGTGCAGAACTTTGCCACCCAGGCCGTCATCGCCATCGAGAATTCGCGGTTGCTCAGCGAATTGCGGCAATCGCTGCAGCAGCAGACCGCGACCGCCGACGTGCTGAAGGTCATCAGCCGCTCGACTTTCGATCTGCAAGCCGTGCTCGATGCGCTGGTGGAATCGGCAGCCCGGTTATGTGACGCGAACAACGCCTTCATCTATCGCCGCGACGGCCAGACTTACCGGTTGGATTCCACGTTTGGGTTCTCGGCCGAATACAAAGAATACATGATCGAGCGGCCCATCGCTCCGGGGCGCGAGACCCTCGTCGGTCGAACGACCATCGAGGGCAAGGTCGTCCATATTCTGGATGCGCTGAACGATCCCGAATACACGTGGCGAGAGTCGCAGCTACGGGGCGGATATCGCACCATGCTCGGCGTGCCCCTGATGCGCGAGGGCATTCCCGTCGGCGTGCTATCGTTGTTGCGGGCCGAAGTAAGGCCATTCACCGACAGGCAGATCGAGCTGCTCACCACCTTCGCCGACCAGGCCGTCATTGCCATCGAGAACGTGCGGCTGTTCGACGAAATCCAGGACAAGAGCCGGCAGCTCGAAATCGCGAGCCAGCACAAATCGCAGTTCCTCGCCAATATGAGCCACGAGCTGCGTACGCCGCTCAACGCCATTCTCGGCTACACCGAGCTGATGGCGGACGGCATCTACGGCCAACTGCCGAAAAAGACGATGGGCGTGCTCAAAAGGCTCGAGAGTAACGGGAGGCACCTGCTCGGCTTGATCAACGACGTGCTCGATCTGTCGAAGATCGAAGCCGGTCAGCTCGTGCTCGAACTGTCCGATTATTCGCTCGAGGATATCGCCCAGACCGTGCGCAGCACGCTCGAGCCGCTGGCCGCCGACAAGAAGCTCGCGTTCAAGATCGAGGTGGCGCCGAAACTGCCGCCGGGCCACGGCGACGGGCGGCGCCTGGCGCAGGTCGTGATCAACCTCGTCGGCAACGCCATCAAATTCACCGATACGGGCGAAGTTGTCATCAAAGCCAGCGCGAACGACGGTTCATTTCATCTCTCGGTGTGCGACACCGGACCCGGCATTTCCGCGGCCGACCAGGCAAAACTATTTCAGGAGTTCCAGCAGGCCGACAATGCGATCACCCGCAAGAAGGGCGGCACCGGCCTGGGGCTCGCCATATCGAAACGAATCATCGAAATGCACGGCGGCAAAATCTGGGTCGAGTCACAGCTCGGCCAGGGCTCGACGTTCGCTTTCACGCTGCCCGTCAGCGTCGCGCAGCAAGTCAACGTCGAAGCCAAGTAGCCGGCATGGCCGCGTGCGGCCCACAGCCGTCGCACGCAGCGTCATGAACAGAGCCGCACGGCGCCTATTGCTGACCTCCGCCCAGGGCATCGGCGAGCTTATCGTAATTTTTGCCGACGAGATCGATGTTGCCCTTATTTTCGACCGGTGGCGGTGGGGACTTAAGCGACGCGTTGAGCTCAGCCAGCGCATCCTTCTTGTCCTTGGCCGACATCTGCTTGTTGGCCTGGACCTGAGCGATCTGCGCCTTGGTCGCCGCTTCGAACCCGACATATTTTTTGGCTACCGGATCAAAACCCGAAAGCACCAGCGTGATGTTGTCGACGACATCATTGTATTCATCGTAGCTGGCAAAACCATTCTTCTTGGCCACGGCATCGAGCTGCGCAACAGCCTTCGGACTCGGCGCGGCATTGGGCGGCAGCTTTTGCGTAATCGCATCCACGTCCTTCGCCGCAGTAAGCACGCCCTGGATCTGCTTGTCGGTCAGCGCCATCTGCTTCAAGGGGGGCGGAGCGGGCTGGGCCTGCGCCAACGCGCCGCCTGTCGACACGATGGCCAATCCGGCGGCGAGGCAGGCAATACTGAGGACGCCAGCAAGGGGACGAAGGAAGTGGCGCATGGCAATCTCCTAAGGTTTGGACCGGGTTTCATCTCAGTCAATAACGGCCGGACCAAGTCGGTCAAGCCGCGTAATGCGACAGACTCATGAACTGAGCCGCACCACCGCATCGGCCGGCGTCATGAGTTCCCGCGTGCCGTCGGCGCGCCGCTTCACCTCGACTTTGCCTTCGGCGAGGCTGCGCGGCCCGACTAGGATCTGCCAGGGCACGCCGATGAGGTCGGCCATGGCGAATTTCGAGCCGGGCCGCTCGTCGCGGTCGTGGTAGAGCGTGTCGATGCCCTTGGCCGAGAGTTCCGCATAAAGCTTTTCGCAAGCCGCGTCAGTGTCGCTCGCGCCCTGCTTGAGATTGAGGATCATGGCTTTGAACGGCGCTACCGGCTCGGGCCATATGATCCCGGCCTCGTCGTGGGACGCCTCGATGATGGCGGCGACCAACCGGCTCGGGCCGATGCCATAGGAGCCCATATGCACCGGATGGTCGGCGCCGGCGGGCCCGGTCACCACCGCCTTCATCGGCTCGGAATACTTTGTGCCGAAATAAAAGATATGCCCGACTTCGATACCGCGCGCCGACACCCGCTTGTCGGCCGGCAGCGCCTCGTAGGCCGCCACGTCGTGTTTCTCCGAGGTCGCGGCGTAGAGCGAGGTCCATTTGTCGACGATCGACTGCAAGCGGCCGACATGGGTGAAATCGACATCCGCGTCGGGAACCTCAAAGTCCAGATAGTCCTTGTGGCAAAAAACTTCGCTCTCGCCGGTATCGGCCAGGATGATGAATTCGTGGGACAGGTTGCCGCCGATCGGGCCGCTCTCCGCCACCATCGGGATCGAGCGTAGCCCCATGCGCGCAAAAGTGCGCAAGTAAGCAACGAACATGCGGTTATAGGCGTGCTTGGCGCCGGCAAAATCGAGGTCGAACGAATAGGCGTCCTTCATCAAAAATTCGCGCCCGCGCATCAGGCCGAAGCGCGGCCGGACCTCGTCGCGGAATTTCCATTGGATGTGATAGAGGTTGAGCGGCAAATCCTTGTACGAGCGCACGTAGGTGCGAAAGATCGCCGTGATCATTTCCTCGTTGGTCGGGCCGTAGAGCATGTCGCGCTCGTGGCGGTCCTTGATGCGCAGCATCTCCTTGCCATAGGCCTCGTAGCGGCCGCTTTCGCGCCACAAGTCGGCGGACTGGATGGTCGGCATCAAAAGCTCGATGGCGCCGGAGCGGTCCTGCTCCTCGCGCACGATCTGGCAGACCTTGGTCAGCGCCCGCAGGCCGAGCGGCAGGAAGGCGTAAATCCCGGCCGCCTCCTGGCGGATCATGCCGGCGCGCAGCATCAGGCGGTGGGAGGCGATCTCCGCTTCCTTCGGGGTCTCGCGCAGATTGGGCAGGAAGAACCGGGAAAGGCGCATGGACTCTTCGCTTAGTGGCCGCGGCAGTGAAACCGGAACCGCGCCGGAAACACAAGGGCGGGAATTTGGGCAGGAATTTGGGCAGGAATTTAGAGAGGTATTTTTTTGCCGTTTGAGGTGGGCAGCCTCGTGACAAAAGCCCACAGATCGATTACCAATGTTTTTGCGCAATCCTGAAACCGCCATCTCGGTAACGAGATTTCGGGAAAGCGGTCCAAGTCTTGGGAGGATATACCCGAACGCGTAAAGCGGCTTCACTGCCACGGTGAGGATGCGTAAAACCACATAAGTACGCGGAACTAAGGGTGCAGATGAGGATTCTCGAGCAGGGCTTTTGCCCTGCTTTTTCTTTTGTGATGAGGTCACAGCCGGCGCCTCGGATGGCCTGAAACCGCGCCTAGAATGTTAGAATAATATCATAAGATCTTGTTTCAATTATCTATTATCTATCGTCCCTGGAGCGCGCCCTAAGGCGTCATGTGCAGCCCAAAGGGCGCCAATAAACTTTCCAACGTGACCAGACGCTCGACATAGATGACGTAACACGCGGCAAAAACCACCGCGGAGACCAGCGTCGTCCAAACCAGTTTTCGCCGCAGATTGGGGATCGCTGGCGCCCCCGGATCGGTGCCGGGCGCGACCTCCTCGTCCTCTTGCTGGCTGCGCACGCCCCACGGCAGCACCGCGAACAGCACGATCCACCAGATCAGGAAAAAGATCGCCGCTGCGGTGGTGGCAGGCATATTTTCAGGCCTGTTCCAGCTCGACCAATGTGCCGGAAAAATCCTTCGGGTGCAGGAACAGCACCGGCTTGCCGTGGGCGCCGGTCTTCGGCTCGCCATCGCCCAGAACGCGGGCGCCGGCCGCCTTGAGCGCATCGCGCGCGGCGCGGATATCGTCGACCTCGTAGCACAGATGGTGCATGCCGCCGTCCTGGTTGCGCTCCAGAAATTTGGCGATCGGCGAGCCCTCCCCGAGCGGCTCCAAAAGCTCGATCTTGGTGTTGGGCAGCGTGATGAACACCGTGGTCACGCCATGGTCGGGCTGCGGCACGGCTGCCGAAACCTGCGCACCGAGAACGTCGCGATAGACCGCCGCCGCCTTGCCGAGATCGCGCACCGCGATCGCCACGTGATTGAGCCTGCCGATCATTTTAAAATCTCCTGCATCCCGGCAGAAGCATCTTACACCGCCAGCACGTGCACGTGGCAGATCGGCTTCTTGTTCCAGCGTTGCGCGATGGCCCCGCGCACCGCCCGCCGCACCGCTTCGGCCACCGCGTCGGGATCGCGCCGGCGCGGCTTTGGCATAGACTCGAAGGCCTCCTCGACCGCGTCGCGGGCGATCTCGTTCATCGATGCGCCGCCGGCGTCGGTTTCGGGAATGCCGATCAGCTCGATTTCGGGATCGGCGACCAGGGCACCCTTCTCGCTCAGTGCCAGCGCGATCGTGACGATGCCGGAAAAGCTCAGGCGGCGCCGCGCCGCAACGGTTTTGGCCTCGGCGTTGATCAGAATCGAGCCGTCCTTGTACAGGCGGCCCGAGGGCACCTCATCGATGATTTGGGCACCGTCCTGCGCGAGGCGGACCAGGTCGCCGTTGCGGCAGACCAACACGTGGGGCACGCCGGCGCGGCGGCCGAGCTCAGCATGTTCGGCAAGATGCAGCGCCTCGCCATGGGCCGGGATCAGGATTTTTGGCCGCACCCAGGCGATCATGTCGAGGAGCTCGGCGCGGCGCGGATGGCCCGAGACGTGAACCAGATGGGTGCGGTCGGTGATGACCTCGACGCCCTGGCTGACCAGGCCGTTGATCACCCTTGCCACGGCCTTCTCGTTGCCGGGAATGGCGCGGGAGGAAAAGATCACGCGGTCGCCCTTGGCCAGGGTGACCTCGGGATGCTCATCCTCGGCGATGCGCGACAGCGCCGCGCGCGGTTCGCCCTGGCTGCCGGTGCACAGCGCCAACACCTTGTCGGGCGGCAGATAGCCGTAGCTTTCCATGCTGCGGAAATCCTGCACGCCGTCGAGATAGCCGGTCTCGCGCGCCACCTGGCTGACGCGCTCCATGGCGCGGCCGACCAAAACCACTTCGCGGTCCACGGCGCGGGCGGCCTCGGCAACGGCGCGGATGCGCCCGACATGGGAGGCAAAGGTGGTCACCGCGACGCGGGCCGGCGCGGTGCGGATCAGTTCGGCGAGCGTGCGTGCCACATCGGACTCCGACGGCGAGCGGCCTTCGCGCACCGCGTTGGTGGAATCGCCAATCAGCGCCAGCACGCCCTCGTCGCCGAGCGCGGTCAATCGGGCCTGGTCGGTCGGCGGGCCGATCAGCGGCGTCGGATCGATCTTCCAGTCGCCGGTGTGCAGCACGATGCCGGCCGGCGTGCGGATCGCCAGCGCATTGGATTCCGGAATCGAGTGGGCGACATTGATGAAATCGACCGTGAACGGCCCGAGGTTCAAGCGCCCGCCGAGCGGCACCACCTTGACCGGAATTTGCGGCGCGCCGGGCTCCGACAGCCGCTTGGCCTCGAACAAGGCCGCGGTGAACGGCGTGGCATAGAGCGGCACCTTGAGCCGCGGCCACAGATCGATCAGCGCGCCGATATGGTCCTCGTGGCCATGCGTGATCACCAGCCCGACGATGTTCTTTCGTTGCTCGATGAGAAAGCGGATGTCCGGCAGGATCAGATCGACGCCGGGCAACAGCTCCTCGGAGGCAAACGACACGCCGCAATCGACGATCAGCCATTGCCGGCGGCGCTCGTCGCCGAACCCGTAGATCGAGAGATTCATCCCGATCTCGCCGATGCCGCCGAGCGGCGCGAAGACCAGTTCGTTCTGCGCCATCAGGTTCGCTCGCTCGCCGCGACCGGGAAGACGTCGCCGGCCGTGATCGTCTGTAACGTGCCGTCCTCGAGGCGCAACAGCAACCGGCCGCGTTCGTCGAGCGCCTCGGCGCGGCCGACAAATTCGCGATTTTTTGGTAGCCGCACCCGCATCTCGCCACCTAGCCCCATGGCACGCTCGAGCCAATCGGTACGAATGGATTGAAAATCATCACCTCGCCGCCACTGCTCAAGCCGCCGCGTCATCGCGCCGGACAGCGCGAAGAACAAATCCTCTGCGGAGACTGCCACACCGGCGGCTGCAAGATCTGTCGCGGGGTAAGCGGTTTCCACAGGGTGATGCATGCAATTCACGCCGATGCCGACCGCGACGGCAAGCCGCGTGGCGATGGTTTCGCTCTCGATCAAAATACCAGCAAGCTTGGCAGTTCCGAAAAGAATGTCATTTGGCCATTTCAGCGCAAGCTTTTCGCGCAACACGGCAGCGCGATCGACGATGGCGTCAAAAACGGCAAGCCCGGCGACGAACGACAATTGCGGTGCGTTCTCAGGCGCGGCCGGGTCGCAAACGAGCAGCGTGGCGTAGAGATTTCCCGGCACCGAAATCCATGCATTGCCGCGGCGGCCGCGGCCCGCGGTCTGCTGCCGCGCCGTCACCCAGAGCGGCCCGGTTTCGCCGCGCCGCGCCAGCGCCAAAGCTTCGGTATTGGTCGACGGCAGCGCGTCGTGGGCCGACAGGCGAAAACCCGCGGCCGCGGGATCAAGCTGCATCAGAACAGGGAACGCGCGGCCGCGCTCGCCGCACCGACCAGCGGCCCCGGATAGAGGAAGAACAAAACGTTGAACAAGCCGCAAACCGCGAGCACCACTTTCAGTTCGACGGGCGTGGGGTAAAAGCCTTCGACCGCGTCGTCGAAATACATGATCTTGATGATGGCCAGATAATAATAGGCGCCGACCACGCTGGCCAGCACGCCGATCACCGCGAGGATATAGAGACCTGCCTTGATCGCAGCAAGGAAGACATAGAATTTTGCGAAAAATCCGGCGAGCGGCGGAATGCCGGCCATGGAGAACAGCAGCATCGCCATGAAGAACGCCGTGGTCGGGTCGGTGCGGGCGAGCCCGGACAATTGGTCGATCGTTTCCACCATGCCGGTCGAGCGCCGCATCGACAGGATCACGGCGAAGACGCCGAGCGTCATGGTGAGATAGATCGCCATATAGACCAGCACGCCCTGCACGCCTTCGGCCGTGCCGGCGGCAAGCCCGATCAAAGCAAAACCCATGTGCCCGATCGACGAATAGGCCATCAGGCGCTTGATGTTGCGCTGGCCGATGGCCGCGAACGAGCCGAGCAGCATCGAGGCGATGGCGACGAAGACGACGATCTGCTGCCACTGCGCGGTGATGCCGGGAAACGCTACGACCGTGGCACGCACGAACATGGCAATGCCGGCGACTTTTGGCGCCGCGGCAAAGAACGCGGTGACCGGGGTCGGCGCGCCTTCATAGACGT
>JBAUYI010000012.1:0-7778 GCA_049584715.1 Xanthobacteraceae bacterium | reverse complement strand
GTCCGCGTGGTGTTGCATTCGGCGCATATTCGAATTGGCGCTTTTAGAATTTTTGCGTCCAGACTTCCAACTGGGCGATTTAGGCGCTCTAAGTCACTGTAGTAAAAAGGCTCTTCTTGTGTGGGGTTTCCCAACACGGCGAGCAGGTCGCTTCGCTTTGTTTTGTGCTCACCGGAATCTGCTTCGTCGTGATTGCAAATCCAACACAAGTCAGCGGCCTTGTCGGGTGCCTTCGCAGTCGAAATGTCAGTCATGGTTTCAAAAACCGAGTTTCCCAGTAGGGTGTGAGTGATTTGGTTTGGGACTTGGCGTAACCCCAATTAATGCCCAGCGGACATGGCTCTGAGAACGCCAGCGACCGCGCCGAGCAGTGCGCTTCCAGCAAATATGGGACCTTTGGGATATTCGGCGATGCGGCGAACGATAAATTCACAGCAAAATAGCACGACGGTAAGGAGATAAATCACTAGCAGCGGTAAGGCCACGACAGCCCAAAAAATCACGGCGATGACTGTCAAATGGACGCACAGAATGAGCGTCCAAAGGTAAAAAAGAGCGAAGAACGCTAACCCAAGTGTGACCGTGTGGGCAGCCACACCTGCCGCAAATTCTTTGGCCAAGTCGATAAGGTTACCTTTAAAAGTGGTCACTAGGGTAAAGAAAATCACGGCCGGCGCTAGCGTGGCCACAACGATAATCGTGGCGCGAATAACTGCTCGAAACAATGACGGGGCGCGGAGCGTGAGTTGGATTATCTTCAGACCGAAAAACAAACCGGCCGCAAAGATGCAAAGCGCAATCGTGATTACTTGAGAAAGCGGTGCTAGTGCCTTTTCAAATGCCCACGTCATATAGACGCTAACCAACACAACTCCGGTCCAGGCAATTGACTGATAATGCCGCTGGAGCCAGTTCAACAACGACTTTCGCTTTGCTTCAGCGAGCCAGTGCCACGCGTGAAGGGTGCGGTCGTCTAACCATTTCTTCTGCATGTCGCTTAGGAAAACGTCGAGCACTGCCAGAACAAAAATTGCAACGGCAACACCTAACGTAAAGTCCCAAACAGATGGCGGCTGCATGTTGCAAATTCCAATCGGTTGACTTTGGGCCGAATGGATTGGGCGTTACGTGTCCCACATTTTCCGTGAGTGGGACAAAATGTGAAAAAAATCAGACCAAATCAATGGCATAGAAAAGGAGTGGTGCCCAGGGGCGGAATTGAACCACCGACACCTGCATTTTCAGTGCAGTGCTCTACCAACTGAGCTACCTGGGCATACTTTAGGCGCTCTACGCGAGAGCGCCGTCTTATAGAGGCTCGAATTTCGGCTGTCCAGAATAGGCCTTGGGTCATTTTAAGACTTGGATCAATTCAAGGCTTGGATCAATTCGGCGCGTCCCCGCTGTCGTCGCGGCGCTCGTCTTCTTCCTCGTCCTCCGTCACCGGGATCGCATAGCTGCCGACCAGCCAGCGGTGCAGATCGACATCGGCGCACCGTTTCGAGCAGAACGGCTTGACCAACTCGTCGGTGGGTTTGCCGCAGATCGGGCATGTTTTGCGTTTTTTGACGTCGGCCATGGCAGGAATATGGGCTGCGCCCGCCGCCCCGCCAAGCTCACACCGCGTTCAACCAGCCGAAATGGATCGGAAAACCCTCGCCGCCGAGCAGTGTCATGGTCTCGTAGAGCGGCAGGCCGACGATGTTGGAATAGGAGCCGACGATCTTGACCAGGAAAGTTCCGGCGATGCCCTGCGCCGCGTAGCCGCCGGCCTTGCCGCGCCATTCGCCCGAGGCGAGATAGGATTCGATGTCCTGGTCGGAGAGGCGCTTAAAGCGCACCCGCGTCTCGACGTGGCGCTGCCGGAACGTCTCCTTCGGCGTGATCAGGCACACCGAGGTGTGGACGCGGTGATTGCGGCCGGACAAAAGCCGCAGGCACTGCGCCGCTTCGTCGAGCAGTTCCGCCTTGGGCAAAATGCGCCGGCCGACGGCGACCACGGTGTCGGCGGCGAGGATGTAGGAGCCTTTGAGCTCCTCGTCGATGCGCACCATGTTGAGCGCCGCTTCCGCCTTGTTGCGGGCGAGCCGCGTGGCGCAGGCGCGCGGCAGCTCGCCGCGCTTCGGCGTCTCGTCGATATCGGCAGGCCGCAGCGCATCCGGCTCGATGCCGGCCTGGTTGATCAGCGTCAGCCGGCGCGGCGAGCCGGAAGCGAGCACGAATTTCGGACGGCCGATCACGGCTGGGCGCTCTTGTTGTGAGGAAGTTTCGGTGACGATATCACTTGAAGCGATAGGTGATGCGACCTTTGGTGAGGTCGTAGGGCGTCATCTCCACCAGCACCTTGTCGCCGGCGAGCACGCGGATACGGTTCTTGCGCATGCGGCCCGCCGTGTGAGCGATGATTTCGTGCTCGTTCTCGAGCTTGACGCGGAAGGTGGCATTCGGCAGCAGTTCCGACACCACACCGGGAAATTCCAACAGTTCTTCTTTCGCCATTCGCGGACCGAGATTGCTGGCATTTGGCCGCGATCATAACCGAAATCCCGGCCAAAATCGGCGCGGAACCTAGCGGATGAAGGGACTTTCCACAACTGCCGTAAGGCGGTTGAGTTTTATTCATTGCCCGTCCGCGGTCCGGCAAAACGCTCGCGGATCCGCGCCAAGAGCTGGTCGCGCACCTCGCGATAGGCATCGAGCCGTTGCGTGCGGCTGCCTTCCACGGCGGAGGGGTCCGCGGTCGGCCAATATTCGACTTCGACGCCGCTGGTGCGGGTCAATTCCAGCGCCCGATGATGCGCCTCCGGCGCCAAGGTGACGATGAGATCGAAGTTGAGACCTTCCCACTCGTCGAGCTCCTCGAAGGTGACCGGCTTGTGCCGCGAAATGTCGATGCCGATTTCCGCCATGACGGCAACGGCGAACGGATCGAGCTCGCCCTTGCGCACGCCGGCGGAGCCGACATAGGTCGAGCGGCCGAACATCTGCCCGAACAAACCCGCCGCGATCGGCGAGCGCACGGAATTGAGCCCGCAGGCGAACAACACCGCGAGCGGTCGCGCCGCCGCCATCGAACCACTCAGCCCTTCCAGTGCAGCACCGTGATCAATGTGAACAGCCGCCGCGCGGTGCCGAAATCGACTTCGACCTTGCGCTTGAGCCGCTCCATCACGATGCGTGAGCCCTCGTCGTGCAGACCCCGGCGGCCCATGTCGAGCGCTTCAATGCGATCCGGCGTCGCGGTGCGGATCGCCGAATAATAGCTGTCGCAGACCGTGAAGTAGTCCTTGACGATGCGGCGGAACGGCGCCAGCGACAGCATGTGGGCGATCACCGGCGTGCCGTCGGTCAGGCGGATGTCGAACACCAGCCGGTCGCCGCGCATGCCCAGATGCAGAGCGTAGGGGCCGCCGTCGTGGTCCACGGGGCGGAAACTGTTCTCTTCGATCAGGTCGTAGATCGCGACCCGGCGCTCATGCTCGATGTCGTCGGTCGAGCTGCCCAGCGATGCTTCGTCGAGCGTAATGGCCGCAAGGCGGCCGGCTTGTTCTTTGCGGGGCGCGCGCGCCATCAGAGCATGATCCGGAAAAGCATGTCCTCGGACTTGATCCGAGGATGGAACCGGTTTTCCGAAAAGATCATGCTCCCGCTCATCTGTTAAGCCGGATGGCGATGGAGCGGGCGTGGGCGTCGAGCCCTTCCGCCGTGCCGAGCGTGATCGCGGCGTCGCCGAGCGCACGCAATTGTTCGGGGCCACATTTGAGGATCGAAGTGCGCTTCATGAAATCGAGCACGCCGAGGCCGGAGGAGAACCGCGCCGAGCGCGCCGTCGGCAGCACGTGGTTGGAGCCGGCGACATAATCTCCGATCGCTTCGGGCGTGTGCGCGCCGATGAAAATGGCCCCGGCATTGCGGATGCGCTTGACGAGTTCGTCGGCATTGGCGGCGACGATTTCCAGATGCTCGGGCGCGATGGCGTCGACCAGCGGCATCGCTTCGTCGAGATCGCGTACCATGATGGTCGCGCCGAAATCGCGCCACGACGCGGCGGCGATTTTTCCACGCGGCAATCGTGCCAGCTGAATCTCCACGGCGCGTTCGACCGCGCCGGCAAGCTTTTCGTCGTCGGTCATCAGGATCGCTTGCGCGCTGGCGTCGTGCTCGGCCTGGGCCAAAAGATCGGCGGCGATCCAGTCCGGGTTACCAGTGGCGTCGGCGATGATCAGCACCTCGGAGGGGCCGGCGATCATGTCGATGCCGACCTTGCCGAACACCAGTCGCTTGGCGGCGGCCACATAGGCGTTGCCGGGCCCGACGATTTTTGCGACTGGCGCAATCGACTCGGTGCCGTAGGCGAGCGCCGCGACCGCCTGCGCGCCGCCGATGCGATAAATCTCATCGACGCCGGCGAGCTTTGCCGCGGCCAGCACCAGCGGGTTGAGCACACCGCCGGGCGCCGGCACCACCATCACGATGCGCGGCACCCCGGCGACCTTGGCCGGCACCGCATTCATCAACACCGAGGACGGATAGGCGGCGGTTCCGCCCGGCACGTAAAGGCCGACCGCGTCGATCGCCGTCCAGCGCGACCCGAGCTCGACGCCCAGCGGGTCGGTGAAGCTATCGTCCCGCGGCATCTGCCGGCGATGAAAAACCTCGATGCGGTCGCGGGCGAGTTTGAGCGCATCGAGCGCGGCAGGCGCGCTGTCGCGCTGCGCGGCGGCAGTTTCTTCGAGGGTCACCTTGAGCCCGGTGCGGTCGAGATCGAGCCGGTCGAATTTCTGCGTGTACTCCTGCAACGCGCGATCGCCCCGGGCGATGACGTCGGCGACGATGGTGCGCACCACCGCTTCGACGTCCGCGGATGTCTCGCGTTTGCCGTCGAGAAAAGCGTGGAACTTTTGCGCAAAATCGGCTGAACGTGTGTCGAGGCGGATCGCCATTGCTTTGACCTGTCGGGTGCGATGACGCCTATCAGCACTCCGTTCTTATAACAATTCTAATATGGGGCTTTTCGATTGACAAAAACTCCCCTGTTGCCCAACTCCATGGAATAATCGGCGGACGCCCGCGCGATGGCATGACCGGAGGAAAAGCGTGAAGTTCGGCCGCAGCATCGGCTTGTTCGCTTTGGCGTCGCTCATGACGGCGGCGGTTGTCATTCCGCGCACCGCGACAGCCGACGATACGGTCACGCTGTCGTTAACCCTGAAGGATCACAAGTTCGATCCCGCCGAACTGCATGCGCCGGCCGGCAAGCCGATCGACATCCATGTCAAGAACCTCAACGGCATCGTCTCCGAGTTCGAAAGCAGCGACCTGCATTTCGAAAAGATCGTGCCCAACGGCAGCGAGGCCGTCGTCCACGTGCGGCCGCAGCAGCCGGGCCGTTACAACTTCTTCGACGACTTCCACCACGAGACGCAAGGTTTTCTGATCGTGCCATGATCTGGTCGTGCCATGAATCGTGCCGAGAATCGTGACATGAGGTGCCCGTGCTCGCCGCGCTGCTGATCGTCTTCCGCGAGGTTTTTGAGGCCGGCCTGATCGTCGGCATCGTCATGGCCGTGACCGCGGGCGTGCCGGGCCGCGGGCTGTGGATTTTTGGCGGCGTCGCCGCCGGCGTGCTCGGCGCCTGCGTGGTTGCGCTGTTCACCGGCGGCTTGTCGGAATTGTTCGGCGGCAACGGCCAGGAAATCTTCAACGCCTCCATTCTCGGTTTCGCCGTGCTGATGCTGACCTGGCACAATGTCTGGATGGCGCGGCACGGCCGCGAGATGGCCGCCGAATTGCGCGCGGCGGGCGAGGCGGTGGTGGAGGGCTCAAAATCGCTGGCCGCGCTCGGCGCCGTGGTGGCGATCGCGGTGCTGCGCGAGGGCTCCGAAGTGGTGCTGTTCCTCTACGGCGTGGCGGCGGCGCAAGGCGGCGCCAGCCTCGCCATGGTGTTCGGCGGCTTCATCGGGCTTATCCTCGGCTCGCTGGTTTGTCTGGCGACCTATCTCGGCCTCGTCACCATTCCGGCGCGCTATTTGTTCGGCGTCACCAGCGCCCTGATCGCGCTGTTGGCCGCGGGCATGGCGGCGCAGGCCATCGCCTTCCTCGAACAGGCCAACATCCTCACCGCGCTCGACGAGACGGTGTGGGACACGTCGTGGCTGTTGAGCGATTCCAGCTATCTCGGCCGCGCGCTGCACACCTTGATCGGCTATGTCGATCAGCCGACCGCCATGCAGCTCATCGTCTATGCGGCGACGCTGGCGGTGATCGTCGTGCTGATGAAGCTGTTTGCGTCGCCGGCGGGGCACCGGCCGCACGTCGCCGCCGCGGAATGACGGCTCAAGCCGTTACTGATCCGCCGGCAAAATGATCGGGGCAGATGGCCGCCGTGGTGACTTCGCCGAGATCGGCGAGCTCGGCTTCCAGGCACTCGACGTCGAGACGCATGACGCCGCCGCCGGAGAAAATCAGCGATACGACGCCGGCCGGCGCATCGTGCTCGGCGAATTCCACCGCGAGCAGATTGAGCCGCGCCTCCTTGTCCGACTGATCGAGGCCGCGGCACTTGCAGCCGAGCACGCGGTCGAACCGCAGCGCGGTGCGGCAGCGCCGGTATTCCGCGGCATGCTTGGCATCGACCACCGCCATCCAGTCGAAACGGTTGAGCGCCATGACGAAGCGATGTTCGCGCGGCAGCCAAAGCATGTCGCCGACCCGTACCAGCGCGTCCTGAACATGGGCTGAGACCACCTCGATGTCGTCGCGGTCCAGCGCGACAAGTTTGAGTTCTTCGGGGCAGACGCTCATGCGGGTTCGCTTCCTTACTCTCGGCGTTCCTGTGATTAGAAGTTAGGAAGATGCCCAGCAGGCCGCAAGCCCCATTGGCCCTATTTTAGGCGCGGCGCTGGCGAACACACTAAAATGCAACGCAGGCCGGCCGCACGATGACGCCCACCGAGCGCTGGTGGAATTCGCGCTTATAGGCGGCGACGACCGCATCGAGGCGCGCGTCGTCGTCTTTATTGCCGGGCAGCACGATCTCGACGTGCTTCGACGGCTCGCGCACGATCCTGCCGCTGTCGCGGTCGCGCCACTGTCCGATGGCGTCGATGATGGTCAAGCCGTCGGGAAAGCGCGACACCAGTTCGCGCGCGACGAAAAGCTGCCACGCGGGTTCGCTGACGCCGACACCGCGTCCGATATCGCGGCCGAACATCAGTTCGGCGACCGTCTTGGGCTGTTGCGTGCCGTGGCACGACGGCGTCGCGGTTTGCGCGCCGGCGCCGGTTGCGGTCGCGGTGACGAGAGTGAAGCCGAAGGCTGCAAGGCAGGCGATGCGCATCGAAGCAACACCTCGCCGGGCTCGATTAAAACTCCTCGGGCGGAAGCAGCCTGCCGCCGCGCCGGATCATCAGGTCGCGCTTTGCCGCGGCCGAGCCGACGACCCAGAGGACCATCGTGCACACGGCGCCGAACAAACAGCTCAGGATAATGGTTTGCATCAACTTCAATCCCTCCGGGATCGCATTGCAAAATAGCCCGAGGACCTTTCGCAATCGTTAGGGCCGCGCGGCGCTGGAAATGGCGCGGGCCAGTGACGCCGAGAGCGTCAGCCGGCCCGCAACCGTCATCATTATTATCCGCGGGCTATTTGCAGCCTTCGGGCGTCGGCCGTTTGCCGGGCGGGCACGGTGGCGGCCTGCCGGCGGCCGGTGGCGGAGCCGCTCGTTGCAGGTTCTGCGGCGGTGGCGGCGGCGGATTTGTGTGCACCTGCGCTGGGG
>JBAUYI010000011.1:0-4255 GCA_049584715.1 Xanthobacteraceae bacterium | reverse complement strand
CGGGTGGAGTACGTGCGCTGGGATGGGCGGTGTTTGCCGTCGCTGCCGCCGGTTTTGCCGGCGCTATCATGGCGCAGTCTTTTCCCAGCCAACCGATCCGGCTCTATGTCCCCGCTGCGCCCGGCGGACCGACCGATATTCCTGCCCGGCTCGTCGCGCAAATCCTTCCGAAGCTCGGTCAGCCGGGCGTCGTGGAAAATCGCCCCGGCGCCGGCGGCGCCATCGCGGCGCGGTTTGTGGCCAACGCCACCCCTGACGGCCATTCGCTGCTGGTCGGCAATACCAGCGTGCTCGCCGTCATTCCGGCGGTTTCAGCAAGCGCCGGCTACGATCCGATCAAGGACTTTGCCGCGGTCGCGAAAGTATCGGAAAGCTATCAGATTCTCGTGCTCAATCCGGCATTGCCGTACAAATCCGTGGCCGAGCTTGTCGCTTACGCCAAAGCCAATCCCGGCAAGCTCACACTCGCGCATACCGGCCCAGGCGGCCTGCCGCATCTGACCGGCGAGCTGTTCAAATCGCTTGCCGGCGTCGATATCCTCGGCGTGTCCTACAAGAGCGGCGGCGAATCCGTCGCCGCGGTGCTCGGCCATCAGGTCGATATGACCTTCGAAAGCATCACCATCCTGCTGCCATTGATCCGCGACGGCAAATTACGTGCGTTGGCGATTACCTCGCGCGAGCGCACGCCGCTGGCGCCCGATCTGCCAACCATGATCGAGGCCGGCGTTCCCGATTATGAGGTGACGACGTTCAACGGCATTGTTGCGCCGGCCGGCACGCCGGCGCCGGTGGTGAGCCTGCTTAACACCACGATCGACGAAGGCCTGCGGACGCCGGAGAACAAAGATACGATCGCCCGCCTTGGCGCGATCTCCAATCCCGGCTCACCGGAAGACTTTGCGGCGTTCATCGCCGCGCAACACCGCAAATGGTTGCAGGTGGCAAAGTCCGCGCATATCAGCATCGATTAGCGCAAGGCGGAAACGTCAAGGAGTTGGTCATGGCCAAAATCGTTCTCGGCGCCGGAAGCTCGCACACGCCGATGCTGCTCGCCTCCGACGAGACGCTGCCGCGCTTCCAGGAGACCGACCAGAAGATCAAGCACCGCGACAAGGAGGGCCGCCCCACCACCTATGCGGAGCTTCTGGAAAAGGCCGATCCGAAGATGGCCGAGATGGTCGCGCCCGCCGAGCTCGTGGCGCGGCAGAACAAGGTGCGCGCCGCCATGGCGCATTTGAGCAAGACGCTCAACGGCAGCGGGCTCGATGCGCTCATCGTCATGAGCGACGACCAGGACGAGGCCTATCTGGAAGACGCGCGGCCCACTTTCGCGATCTATTACGGCGAGACCATCCTCAACAGCAACGAGCAGCACGAGCAGTACCACCAGCGTTTTCCGGAATGGTACGTGAAGAACCGGCAGGGTTTTTTCGAAGACAACAAGCCGCGCGCCTATCCGGTCGACGCCAAACTGGCGCTGCACCTGATCGACTGGCTGATGGAGCACGGTTTCGATCCGGCATCGTCGAAGCGCATGCGCGAGGGCGAAGGCGAAGGCCACGGCATGGCCTATGTGCATCGCCGCCTGCTGGACGAGCAAAAACCGATTCCGATCGTGCCGGTATTCCTCAACACCTACTTCCCGCCGAACCAGCCACGGCCGCGGCGCTGCTATGAGCTCGGCCAGGCCATCCGCAAGGCGGTCGAGACTTACCCCGGCGACGCGCGCATCGGCATCATCGCGTCCGGGGGCTTGAGCCATTTTCTGGTCGACGAGGATTTCGACTGCGCCATCCTGAAAGCCTGCGCCGACAAGGACGCCAAATTCCTGCAGACCCTGCCGCGCAACAAGCTGCATTCCGGCAGCTCGGAAATCCTCAATTGGGTCGGCGTCGCCGGCGCCGCCGAGCATCTCGACCTGAACTGGTTCGAATACGTGCCGGGCTATCGCACGCCGGCAGGCACCGGCACGGGATTGAGTTTTGCGACGTGGGCGTGAAGCTCGCTGCTCCCTTCCCCCTTGTGGGGAAGGGATGGGGATGGGGGTCGCGAGGTAGCGCGCAACCGTTGATGCCTTCGCATCACCTCGCGACCCCCACCCCTACCCCTCCCCACGAGGGGGAGGGGAAATTTTTCGCTTCGACTCATCTCAGTTCTTATCGGCGTACTTCGCCCACCAGGTCAGCTCATTGTTGAACCCGGCTTGAGCGTCCTGAAAGAACATGATTTCCGGCTTGGCGCCGCGGATGCCGGACAACGCCGTCAGCAGAACGAGGTCTTTGTCGGCCCAGTAGACCTCGACCTTGTCCTGGTGAAAGTGGTCGGCGAGATAGCCTTTGCCTTCCGGCAGGATGAAGATCTGGTGGATCTCGTTGCCGTTTACGGTGTCGAGCGCCGCATAGCCGCGCGCGGACATCGTCTGGTCGTTTTTGGTCAGGCCCAAAATCTCGGTTATGATCGCGCTGACGGCGATATCCTTGCCCTGGTCGGCAATCCAGCCGTTGATCTTCTTGAGCTGAGCGTCGGACAGCAGCCGCTCTGCCGCGGCGGATGCGGGCACCAAGGCGCTCGGCATCAGCGCGGCAGCGCCCAGAGCGAGGACGGCAATGGCGGCGATCCCGATCCGAGTCCAGGCCGTCATGGAAATGTCCTCCTGTATGCGCACGCCCGTGCCCGAATTATAATGCGCTGGCGTTGCGCGACGAAGACCCGCACCGTCACAGCCCGACTTCGCTTGCGCCATTTCAGGCTTTCGCCCTACTATCGCGTTCTGCACGTCACCCACTGAAATCGAACCGAAATTTCCGGAAATCTGGGAGGATTTTTGATGTCCAAACGAATGATTGCGGCCATTGCCGCAACCGCCGTCGCGGCCGGCTTGGCCATGACGCAGGCCGTGTCGGCGCAAGACGTCAAAGTCGGCGTCATTTTGCCTTATACCGGCGTCGGCGCCGAACTTGCCCAGCAGATCGAGCGCGGCATGGAGCTTTATCTCAAGCTCAACGCCGATCAGGTGAAGCCCTACACGATCACGCTGGTCAAACGCGATTCCAAGGCGCCCGACGGCGCCGCCGCCAAGATCGCGGCCCAGGAACTGCTCACCCAGGACAAGGTCGACGTGCTGGCGGGCTGGGTCTATTCGCCCGACGCCATTGCATCGGCCCCGGTCGTCAATGCCGGCAAGAAGCTCGCGGTGATCATGAACGCGGCGACCTCGTTCATCACCAATCTCTCGGGCGATTACGTGCGCACCTCATTCACCATGTGGCATTCGAGCTACGCGCTCGGCGCCGCGGCGGCCAAGCAGCTGCACGCCAAGACCGCGGTCGTTGCCTATACCGACTATCCGCCCGGCAAGGACAGCCTGACGGCGTTCCAGAACGCGTTCGAGGCCAATGGCGGCAAGGTGATCGACGCCATCCCGGCCGGCGGGCCCGGCCAAGTGCCCGACTTCACGCCGTTCTTCCAGCGCGCCAAGGACGAGAAGCCGGACGTGCTGTTCGTATTCGTGCCGGCCGGCGACCACGCCACCGCGGTGGTCAAGACCTATGGCGCGCTCGGCATGGCGGCCGCCGGCATCAAGCTGATCGGCCCCGGCGACATCGTCCAGGACATCAAGCTGCAAGGCATGGGCGACGCGGCGGTCGGCCTCATCACCATGCATCACTACAATGCCGATCTCGACAATCCGCAGAACAAGAAATTCGTCGCCGCCTGGAAGAAGGACTACGGCGCCGATTCGACGCCCGACTTCACCGCCGTCGGCGGCTATGACGGCATGGCGGCCATCGTGCATGCCGTGCAGGCCACCAAAGGCAAGATGGACGGCGACGATGCGGTCAAATCGCTGCTCGGCTGGAAGTTCGACAGCCCGCAGGGCCCGATCATGATCGATCCGGAAACCCGCGACATCATCATGAACGAGTATTTGTCCGAAGTGGTGAAAGGCCCGGACGGCAAGCTGCACGAAAAACAGCTCGCCGTGGTCGACAGCGTTAAGGACCAATGCAAGGTGCTGGCGCTCGGCCCGTGCGCGCCGAAGAAGTGATTTTGAGAGGGCGAATGGCGAGTAGCGAATAGCGAATAGGGGAAGCAGCGAATAGGATGTTATTACTATTCGCCATTCGCCAATCGCTATTCGCCCTCTTCTGGATCGCCCGTGGACTTTGTCGCTAACTTTGCCGGTATTTTGTTGGGCGGGCTGTCCGCCGGCACCGTGCTGTTCATCGTCTCGGTCGGGCTGTCCGTCACC
>JBAUYI010000010.1:0-1984 GCA_049584715.1 Xanthobacteraceae bacterium | reverse complement strand
GAGATCGGCGTCGCGGAAAATTTCCTTCTCGCAGCTCAGATTGAGCGGATGCCGGTTGGGGAAATTGAGCCGCGCGTGAACGTCGAACACCGCGGCGCCGACGGTTTCGGCGAGCGCAACGAGATTGTCGAAGCCGCCTTCGCTGCGCGCCACATATTCGGCCATCAGCACCGGATATTTTGCCGCCAGCAAATGGTCGGCGACCGCTTCGAGCGCCTTGACGTCGGCCGCCATCGGCACCGGAACTTTGTTGTCTGAAGCCTTCGGCAGCGCCACGTCTTTGGACAGCGGCTGCTCCTGCAGCCAGGCGTCGTAGCACATGTAGATCGGGCCCTGCGGCTCGGTCATCATCGCCGCATAGGCCCGCGAAAACGAATCCGGCACGCCCTCGATGCTGGACGGCTGGTAATCCCATTTCACGTAATGGCGCAGCTGCTCGCCGTTGACATTGGCAGTGTGGATCCAATCGATGAACGGCCGCCGCCGGCTTTCGTCCATCGGTCCGGTGGCGCCGATGACGAACACCGGGCAGCGGTCGATATAGGCGTAATAGATGCCCATGGTGGCGTGCAGCATGCCGACCACGTCGTGCACGATCGCCACCATCGGCTTGCCGGTCGCCTTGGCGTAGCCGTGGGCGATCTGCACCGCGATCTTCTCGTGCTGGCAGAGCAGGATCGGCGGCTGGTTGCCGCCGTAATTGACCAGGGAGTCGTGCAGGCCGCGATAGCTCGCGCCCGGATTGAGCGCGATATAGGGAAAGTCGTAATGCTTGATCAGATCGACGATGACGTCGGATTGCCACGCCTTCTCGGCGTAGCTGACAGGCGCGTTGGTTTTCGTGACGTCGTTCATCGGTTGCGGGTCCTGAATAGCTTTCTGCGGCGCGGACCATACGGTGCGTAAGGAGGAGGGGCAACGGCATCGCTCGCTGCTCCCTCTCCCCGCGTGCGGGGAGAGGACGGGGTGAGGGGGCGTTGACGCTGCCTGAGAATTGCCGGCGATTGCTGAGGCGTCGAGAAATTCCCGATAAGCTCAGAATCGCGGTGAGGCCCCCCATCCTAACCTTCTCCCCGCACGCGGGGAGAAGGAAGTGCGAGCGACGCGTTCCAGTCACGGCCGCACCGCGGGCGATTCCATCGCCAGGCCGCGGGCGCGCCACATCAGGAAATATTCGAGGTCGACCAGTTCAGGCGCGCCGAAATCGTACGGCTCGGCGCGCATGCCGCTCATGCAATTGCGCAGGCGCCGCTGTAGCGAGCCGACCTCCTGCCATTCCAGGCGATAGATCGGATAGCCGTTGGACATCGCCTGCGGCAACGGATTGCCGGCGAGTTTTTTGCCCCAATTGTCGTCGTGGCATTGCGCGCAGGACAGGTCGAGCTGGCCCTGCCGGCGCTCGAAGATGGCGCGGCCGGCGGCGATGAACGGTTTTGATA
Organism: Xanthobacteraceae bacterium; assembly: GCA_049584715.1. Lineage (GTDB taxonomy): Bacteria > Pseudomonadota > Alphaproteobacteria > Rhizobiales > Xanthobacteraceae > BOG-931. The sequence continues at coordinate 545 of JBAUYI010000010.1, read as the reverse complement.
GCGCATCGTCCTTGACCGCGACCGGCATGCCGCGCGATTGCCGCGCGATATAGGCGGTGAGCGCCAACAAGTCCTTGCTCTCGAACGGCAGCGCGGCGGCTTTCTGGTCGGCGACCCGGCTCATATTGATGCGCTGCTCGAGATCGACCGCACGATCCTGCTCCGCCACCATGGCCGGATAGCGCGCCGCCACGCCCTTCATGCTTTTTGCCGCGTCGCCGTGGCAGTCGGCGCAGGATTGATGGGTTTCACCCGCTTTGGTGTTCCACAATGTCTCGCCATCGAGCACCACAAGCATCGCCGGATTGGCGGTGTCGTCGTTCTGCATGGCGCGGGTATCGGCGCTGACGAAGTCGCTGTCCGAGCGCCGCTGATCCAGGGGGATGTCCGCGGCGTGCGTAACGACGCTGCCGAAAAACGCCAAGACGAAAACCATCGCAATGGCGAGACGCTCGCTGCTCCCTCTCCCCAGAGTGGAGAGGGCGGGGTGAGGGGGCTTGGGCCTCTCGGTCGGAACCCCCTCACCCCAACCCCCTCCCCAGAGG
>JBAUYI010000009.1:0-49038 GCA_049584715.1 Xanthobacteraceae bacterium | reverse complement strand
CCCGCCGCGTTGATCGTCGGCGAGGCGTACAACCATTTCGAGCTTCTGGAGACGCTGGCGAACCCCTATGGTCTCGCCGGCCGCGCCATGCTGCGGCAGATGGGGTTGGCGTAACACCATCCTGCCCCGCGATAGCGGGGAAGGGGGACCGCCCGAAGGGCGGTGGAAGGGGCGCGGGCGGCGACGCGACCTCGATGATGCAGGTTTGAGTACTGACTACGAGTTCGGGCCATTTCAAGTTGCGCCTGAATCAAACTTGTCTGCTTTCGCTGTTCTGAAACGGCAACGAAGCGGAGAGTCCGGCGCCCCCTCCACCATGCGAAAGCATGGTCCCCCTCCCCCGCTATCGCGGGGGCGGATATTTAGCCGGCCTTGCGGCGACGGGAACCATGGCTGTGGCCATGCCCATGCTCATGGCTGTGGCTCGCGCCGCGGCCGTGCGTGTGCACGCCGTCGGCCGGCAGATAGACCACGTGACCGTGGCGCACGCCGCGCTCGGAAATGATGTGGTCGGCGAATTGCTGCACGTCGGCGCCGAGCCCCTTGAGCACGGTGACTTCCATGCAGCTTTCGTGATCAAGATGCACGTGCAGCGTCGCCTGCGCGAGGTCGTGGCGGTCGTGGAAGTCGCGCGTGAGGCGTTTGGGCAATTCGCGCGCCTCATGGTCGTAAAGGTAGACGAGCGCCGCCACGCACGGCCGCGTGCCGCCGACTTCGGTCGCGGCCTGCTGCAAGCCGGAGCGGGCGAGGTCGCGGATCGCCTCGGAGCGGTTGGCATAGCCGCGCGCCTTCATGAAGCGGTCGAGCTCGGCGTCGAGCTCGTCGTCGATGGTGATGGTCACGCGCTGCATCGCTGTCTCCTGGATCGCTGCGAAGTAACTCTAGCACTGATGGACAAGGCCGGCAGCGGCCGATAGCCTTCGCCGCCCAAAATTCACAAGAACGGTCCCGCAATGACGGAACAGCCCTGCAGCGACATCTACGGCAGCCGCGCCCGCATCGGCTACACCTCGCCGCCGCTTACCACCGAAGTCTTCCCTTACGAGTTCTACCAGATCGTGCCGGCCGGCGTGACGCTCGTGGTCACTTCGCTCGCCATCGTGGTGCGCAGCAAGGACGAGGTCGACCAGTCCTACGACATCAGCATGCGCGCGGCGCGCGAGATGGCAGCGGCGGGCTGTGATATCGTCGTGCTTGGCGGCGTGCCGATCAATCTGTCGCGCGGCGCCGCCAATGCCGGGCAGATCATGCGTGATCTCGAAGCCGAGCTGAAGGTCAAGGTCTCAACCTCGACTTCGGCGCAAGCCGCGGCGGCGAAAGTGCTTGGCTGCAAAAAGGTCGTGGTTTGCCAGCCCTATGAAAAAACCGAGACCGACCGCATCGCCAGCTATGCCAAGCATTTCGGCTGCGAGGTATTGGGCGCGACCGGCTGGGGCTCGCCGTTCAACCAGATCGGCCGCATCCCGCGCCATGCCGCGATCGACATGGGCCGCGAACTGATGCGGCAGCATCCCGATGCCGACTCGATATTTTTCCCGTCGCCGCATTGGCCGACCGCCGGCGCACTCGACGTGCTGGAGCGCGAGTTCGGCGTCAATTGCATGGCGGCGCACCAGGCAATCGTCTGGGATGCGCTGCGCCGCTGCGGTATCAAGGACCGCATCGAGGGTTTCGGCAGGTTGTTCCGGGAGTTCTAAGCCGTCATTCCGGGGCGCCGCGCAGCGGCGAGCCCGGAATCCATAACCACTACCCAACGAATAGGTCGGCCGCGTTTGAAAACTTCTTGTTTCGTGGCTATGGATTCCGGGCTCGCGCCTTCGGCGCGCCCCGGAATGACGGAAATGGGGGAGGAATTAAACAATGCAAAAGAAAAACATCTTTGCCGCTGCGCTAGCCGCCTTCTTCGTCGTCGGCGTGCTCAAGTCGGCAATGGCGCAACAGCCGGCGACAATGGGGCCGCCGCCGCAGCTGCTGCAGATCAAGGCCGGCATCTCCGATCCGGTGAACACCGTGCTCGCCTGGTATATGGCGCGCGCCGCCGGTCTCTACGGCGCGCAAGGGCTGAACGTCGATATCCTCAACATGAACGGCGGCAGCCGCGGCGCCGAGGAGTTGCAGGCGGCGCGCATCGACGTGATGCATGTCGGCTTGTCGTCGGTCGTCAAGGTCAATCAGGGCGGCGGCAATCTGCGCGTGATCGGCTCGCTGTCGAACGTCATCCGCTTCACCTTCTTCTCGGCGCCCGGCGTCAAGACCACGGCCGACCTGAAGGGCGGCGTCGTTGGCGTCAGCACCTTCGGCTCGGAAAGCGATTCCACCGTGACGCTCGCTTTGCAGAAGCTCGGCCTCACCCGCGACGACGTCATCGTCAAGGAATACGGCGGCGGCACGAAGCGGCTCGAAGCGGTGAAGTCGGGCGAGATCAAGGCCACCGCCATCAACGAACCAATCGCGTCGCTGGCGCGCGAACAGGGTGTCAACGTGCTGGTCGATCTGGTGCCGGACCAGATTCCGTGGCTGTTCAGCGGCGTCGTGGTGCGCAAGGACGACATCGCCGCGCGCCGCGATCTGCTGACGCGCTTTCTTAAAGCCAGCATCGAAGGCAATTACATTGCGCTCACCGACGAGAAGCGCGCCAAGGAGGTGCTGGCCAAGGAACTGAAGATCGGCAGCGCCAAGATCCTCGACATCACCTACAACGATTTCAAGCAGCAATCGCCGCAGAACCTCGAACCGTCGGTAGAGGGCGCGCAGAACATCCTCAAACTGTTCCCCAATGTCAGCCAGAAAGTCGGCGATTATATCGACGGCAGTTTGCTCGATGCCTTGAAGAACGATGGCTTCTTCGCGGCGATGGCGAAGAAATACGGCCTGCAAAACCCATGACGTGACAGCGCGATGGACTCCTCCGGCACGCAAGCGGTGGTCGACTGGCTGATGGACGGCGCGCGGTCGACGCCGCTGGCGCAGGAGGTCTTGAGCGAACTCTGTGAGCGTTTGATCGGCTGCGGCGTGCCATTGTGGCGGGCCTTCGTGTTCGTGCGCACATTGCATCCGCAGATCGTCGGCCGTCGTTTCGTCTGGCGGCAGGATACTGGAACGGTCGTCACCGAGGGAACTTTCGATCTGCTGGACCGTGACGTCTTTCGCAACAGTCCGATGACGCATGTGGCCAGTACTGGCGCCACCTTTCGGCGCCGGCTCGCCGATGCCGATTGTCCGCTTGATTACCCGATCCTGCACGACCTGCGCGCCGAGGGCGTCACCGACTACGTGGTCTCGCCGCTGCGCTTCACCAACGGCGAGATTCACTTCGCCTCGTGGGCGACGCAGCAGCCGGGTGGATTTAGCGACGCGCAAATCGCAGGCCTCGATGCCATCATCATGCCGCTGACCCGGGTCGCGGAGATTCGCGCCTTGTATCGGGTGGCGAGCGTACTGCTGTCGACCTATGTCGGCCAGAATGCCGGCGAGCGCGTGCTGGCCGGGCAAATCCGCCGCGGCCATACCGAGAAGATTCACGCGGCGATCTGGCTGTCCGACATGCGCGGCTTCACAAAACTTGCCGACCGGTTGCCGCCGCAGGCTTTGGTCGATCTGCTCAATCGCTATTTCGATTGCCAGGTGCCGCCGATCCTCGAGCACGGCGGTGAAGTCCTCAAATTCATGGGCGACGGGCTGTTGGCGATCTTTCCCATCGGCGAAGGGACGGCGCCGGTTTGCGCGCAGGCGCTGGCGGCCGCACTTGCGGCACGCGGCAATGTTGCGGCGATGCAGGGTGCCGACGAGAAGACGGATGTGCGCTTCGGCCTGGCGCTCCATGTCGGCGACGTGCTCTACGGCAATATCGGCAGCGGCAACCGGCTCGATTTCACCAGCATCGGACCGGCAGTGAATCTGGCGGCGCGCCTGGAAAAACTCGCCGGCCAATTGGGCCGCACCATCGTGGCGTCGCAGGAATTTGCGAGCCATTGCGGCGACGCCTTCGCGCCGATCGGCAGATTTGCAGTCGCCGGATTTGCCGTTGAGCAGACCGCGTTCGGCCTGCACGATGAAGCCGTCGCGATGCAGACGGGTGCGTGATGAGATTTCTCGCGCCAACGATTCTGGTTGCCGCAATGCCGTGGCTGACGCCGTCGGCGCACGCGCAGACCGTCGAAGAGTTCTATAAATCACATCCCATCACCATGCTGGTCGGCAGCGGCGCGGGCGGTGGTTACGACCTCTATGCGCGCGCCTTCGCACGGCACTGGACCGATCACATTCCGGGTCATCCGACTATCATCGCCAAGAACCTGCCGGCGGCGGCCGGGCTTGCGGTCGCGAGCACGCTTTATAATGGCGCCGAGCACGACGGTTCGGTGATCGGCGCCTTCACCAACGGCGCTGCGATGGATCCGCTGTTCGGCAATCCGGGCGCCCATTACGATGCGTTGCGGTTCAATTGGCTGGGCAGCATCGGCAAGCTCGAGAACGTCTGCGCGACCTGGCACACGAGTCCGGTCAAGAGCATCGCCGACGCGCGCTCGCACGAGGTGATCGTGGCGGCGGCCGGCGCGACGTCCAATTCCGCGATCGTGCCGAAATTGCTCAATGCCTTGATCGGCACGCGCTTCAAGGTGGTGTCCGGTTACGACACCAGTTCCGGCCTCACCATGGCGGTCGAACGCGGCGAGGCCGAAGGCATTTGCGGGCTGTCGTGGTCGACCATGAAGGCGTCGCGGCCGCATTGGATCGCCGACAATCTGCTCAACGTCGTCGTGCAGATGGGCTTGGTAAAACTGCGCGACCTGCCCGACGTGCCGAGCGCGCTCGACCTGATCGAAGACCCGCAAAACAAACAGGTCATGGAGCTGATCCTGATCCGCCAGGAAGCGGGCCGGCCGTTTGCCGCGCCGCCGGACACGCCGGCCGACAGGATCGCGGCGCTGCGCCAGGCGTTTGCCGACACGCTGGCGGATCCCGAGTTCATCGCCGAGGCGGCGAAGACGCAGTTGGAGATCGAGCCGATGACCGGTGACGAGATTGCCAAAATGCTGGCGAAGGCTTATGCGACGCCGAAAAGCGTCGTCGAACGCGCCGCCGAACTGGTTTATCCTAGCGCGCCGAAGGCGCAGGGAAGACGTTGAGGACATGATGAACACGATGACCGCGACTGCTGCAGCAACGAAAATCAAAGGCCCTATCGTCTGGCTCAATATGGACCAGCAGGAGCTCGACGACGCCTACGACCAGATCGTCTACGCACCGAACCGCGACCAGGTCGGCAAGCGCCGGCTCGCCAACAGCGCCGCGGCGCTGGCGCGGATTGGCAAGCCATTGCGCTTTGCTTACGGCCCGACGCCCATCGAAGGGCTTGATGTCTATTGCACCAAGAAGCCGAACGCACCGATTGCAATCTTTGTGCATGGCGGCGCTTGGCGGAACGGCACGGCAGCCGAATTCACCTGCTTGGCCGAACCGTTCGTCCATGCCGGCGCCCATTTCGTCGTGCTCGACTTCACCAATGTCGACGACGCCAAAGGCAGCCTGTTCCCGATGGTCGAGCAGGTGCGGCGCGCGGTCGGCTGGGTTTATCGCAACGCAGAAAAATTCGGCGGCGAACGCAACCGGCTGCATCTAATCTCGCATTCGTCCGGCTCGCATCTCGCCGGTTGCACGGTGACGCATGACTGGGCGAGCGACGGCTTGCCCCTCGACATTCTCAAAGGCGCGGCCTTGTCGAGCGGCATGTATGATCTGAAACCGGTGCGGCTGTCGAAGCGTTCCAAATACGTGGCGTTCACCGACGAGATGGAGCAAAAACTCAGCGCCATGCGCCATCTCGACAAGCTCAACACGCCGCTCATTCTCACTTACGGCACCTACGAGACGCCGGAATTCCAGCGCCAGTCGCGCGATTTTGCCGCCGCGGTGAAAGCCGCCGGCAAGCCGGTCGAGCTCCTGGTTGGCGAAGGCTACAATCATTTCGAAATGCTGGAGACGCTGGCGAACCCCTACGGGCTGCTTGGCCGCGCGGTGCTGACGCAGATGGGATTGATGCAAGGTTAGTCATTCCGGGGCGCCGCGAAAGCGGCGAGCCCGGAATCCATATTCACTGCACGCGAAGGATAGTCTCCGCACGACTTCTTTTTGACCGACTGTGATTATGGATTCCGGGCTCCTCGCTTCGCTCGGCCCCGGAATGACGGCGGAGATTACGCCGCCGCGGGCCGCAGCGTACCGGGTTCTATCGTCTTGCACACCGATGTACGGATCAGCTCGGCGCCGCAGCGCTTGCAGGCGTAGATCGTATCCTCGACGTCGGCGGAGATCGGGCGTCGCCCGTGATAAACCATGCGCCCTGCACAAACCGGGCAAGGCATCATCAGCGAGGGCAAGCTCGACGCGGGCGAAGCCGCATGATGGCGCATGGTTTTAGCCAAAGTGACCATTTTGTGAATTACCTGCCTCTTTCCGGCCAGAGTCAAGAAAATTTGTGCATTGCACACAAGCACGCTGCGGTGCGGCCGGCTTATCGAGGATAAGCCCTTCAGAACCATTACAAATCGGCAACAACCACGTTGCAGGATGGTTCCGCCTATCCACGCGGCAGTGCCGCATAGCCGATCAGCCGGCAGCGAATTCCCGCATCTGGAGGCAGGGAATGCCCAGCGTGGCGAAGCTGCCGCGGGCAGCCGCGACGGAACCGCCGAGATCGATGCCGCGGCAGCCGTCTTCGACCACAAAAACGGCAAAACCTTCGCGCCGCGCGTCCTCAGCGGAGTAGCGCACGCAAAAATCCAGCGCCAATCCGGCAAGAAATACGCGCGTAAAACCACGCTCGCGCAGATAGCCGACCAGGCCGGTTGGCGTCGTGCGGTCGTTCTCGTAGAACGCCGAATAGGAATCGATGGCGCGGTCCATGCCCTTGCGCACGATCAAGCCGGCATGGGGAATTTGCAGCGAGGGGTGAAACGCGGCGCCCGCCGTCGCCTGCACGCAGTGGTCGGGCCACAGCACTTGCGCACCGTAAGCCGCCGCAATCGTCTCGAACGATTGCCGGCCTGGATGCGAGGAGGCAAACGACAAATGGCCGCGCGGATGCCAGTCCTGGGTCAGCACGACATTGCGGAACCGTGCGGCCATCCGGTTGACGATCGGCACCACCTCGTCGCCGCGCGGCACCGCCAGCGCGCCGCCGGGGCAAAAATCGTTCTGCACGTCCACCACGATGAGGACGTCGTTGTCGCCGAACGTCGCGGTCTCGTTGGCATTCATGGTTTTGGTTGCATGCGGCGGTCCACGTCCGCGGCGAGGTTTCTCAGTTCGTCGGCAACATCGACCGTATAGGTCGTGCCGGAGTCCAGCCGGCGCAGGGGCTCGGGCAGGCGCTCAAGCTCGCGCTTCACGCGCGCCCTGATCGCATCGAGAGTTTCCGCGGGCTGCAGTCTTCGACCGCTTTGCATGACGAGATGCAACAGCGGCTCTCCGGCTTTTGCGTGACCTTCCAGCGCCAAAATATCGCCGGCGATGCGGCCGTCGGCGCCATAGCGCCGCCACACCTGCTTGCGGCCCGGCCAGGTGGCTTTGTTCGCCGAGCGCTTGCGCCGCGCAATGCCGGCGTAGTCCTGCAATTTGTAAACGCAATCGATTGCCGGCACGTCCGACGACGTCGTCATGGCGGTGCCGATGCCGATGCCGTCGATTGGTGCCTTGGCGCGGGCGAAGGCTAAGAGCGAATCCTCATCGAGGCCGCCGCTGACAAAGATCGTCACGTCACGCAAGCCGCCGGAATCGAGAATGCCGCGCACGCTTTTCGACAGTGCGATGAGATCGCCGCTGTCGAGACGCACGGCACGGATCGTAATCCCCGCCGCTTGCAATCGCGGCGCCAACGCCACGACTTTTCGCGCCGCCGCTTCGGTGTCGTAAGTGTCGAGCAGCAGCACCAGATTGTCAGGCCGTGCCCGGGCAAAGGTTTCGAACGCCGTCATCTCGTCGTCGAACGCCTCGATGAACGAATGCGCCATGGTGCCGTAAAGCGGGATGCCGAACATTTCGCCGGCCTCTACCGTGGCGGTGCCGGCGAAACCGGTGAGGTAGCTCGCCCGCGCCGCCATCAGCCCGGCCTCGGCGCCGTGCGCCCGGCGCAGCCCGAAATCGACCAGCACTTTGTCCGGCGCGGCGAGCCGCATGCGCGCCGCCTTGGCGGCGACCAGCGACTGAAAATGCAAAATGTTGATCAGCCGCGATTCGACGAATTGCGCCTGCGGCAACGGCGCGGTGACGCGCAGGATCGGCTCATTGGCGAAGAACGCGGTGCCTTCGGGCATGGCGTGGACGTCGCCGCTGAAGCGGAAATCGCGCAGATAATCGAGCAGGTTGCTTTTGAACCGGCCGGTGCTCTTGAGCCAGGCGATCTCGTCCGCCGTGAAGCGAAGATTTTCCAGAAAATCCAGCGCCTGCTCGAGCCCCGCCGCCAGCAGGAATCCGCGCCGCGCCGGCAAGGTGCGGGCGAAAAATTCGAACACCGCGGTGTCGGTTTCGCCATGGTCCAGATAGGCCTGGGCCATGTTGAGCTGGTAGAGGTCGGTGAGGAGCGGGCTGATCATCGGCGCAATCTTATCCGCCCCCGCGATAGCGCGGGAGGGGGACCACCCGAAGGGTGGTGGAGGGGGCGCGGGCGGCAACGTAATTTCGATGATGCAGGATTAAGTGCTGACTGCGAGCTCGATGAATCATTTCACGCTCTCAGTGAATCAAAGTTGTCTGCTTTCACTGTCCTGCAACGACAACGAAGCTCCGCGTCCTGCGCCCCCTCCACCACGGTTCGCTCGCTTCGCGAGCTCCAGTGGTCCCCCTCCCCCGCTATCGCGGGGGCGGATGGTGCACGCGGCTTCGTGCCGGGCATCCGTGTCTTAATGCGTTGCCGAGATCAAAGACGTAGATGGCCGGGACAAGCCCGGCCATGACGTTGTTGCAAGTTGGCGCGAGCGCCGCTGGTTCAATCCGCCAGCGGGCTCGGCCTGATCTGGAAATGCACCGCCATCGGCGTCATGCCCAAACCGCCTTCCTGATGCCAGGGCACGCGGTCGCCGCTTGAGGTCCATAGCCCGCGGCCTTTCCAGTCGGCTTTTGGATCGTCGATGCGGCCGTCGAGGCCCTTGGCGTAGAAGCCGGTCGGGTAGGGCACTTTCATGGTGATCATCTTGCCTTCGGCAAACGCGATCAGGCCGTCGTTGAGATTGCCGGTCGAAACCGGTACGTCGTTGCCCAGCCCCAGCGTGTTGTGCTGGTCGACCCAGGTGTAATAGCTCGACTCGGCAGAGTTATCGCCAATGCCTTCGAAGCCCGGGCCCGGATATTTGTAGAACGCCCAGCCTTCCGGACAATGATTGCCGGTGGCGTTCGGGCCGTTGAGCGGGCCTTTGCATTTGCGGCGGTCGAAACTGCCGAGATGGCCGCTCGCGAGCGACACCCAGACGACGCCTTTGCTGTCGATATCGCCACCGCGCGGGCCGAAGCCGGGCGCCGCGACATTGTAGATTTCGGAAAGCGCCGTCTCCGGCGGGTTGGTGCCCGGATTGAGCCGCACGATGGCGCCGGGATTGGCGCGGATCGTGCCCCACACCGTGCCGTCCACCGGGCTCGGCATCACCGCATAAAACACCTGGCCGATGCGCATGTCCTTGCCCGGCTCGAGCGGCTTGCCGGGCTCGGTGTATTCGCCGCGCTGGCCGTCGCCGGAGGTATCGACGATGAGCGCGGTCCAGCCTTGCGATTTCGCCGCGTCGCCGGTCTCCAGGAACTTTTTGGTATCGAGCCAGCCGACCACACCACCGCCGCCGCCGCTCGACGTCCACAGCGTGTCGTTCTTGTCGAAGCCGAATTGCAGGTGATGGGTGGTGAAGCAGGTGTCGACGAAGGTGTATTTCATCGTCTTCGGATCGAGCATGGCGATCTGGCGCTGGCTCTGCTCCAGCGGGAACAGTTTTGCCGACGTCAGGTCGGACCCCTTGCCGCAGAAATCCGGATCCTTGACGCCGCGCACCGCGGCGGCGAGCCACACCCGGCCTTTCCCGTCCATCATCGAATTGTGGTTGTTGATGTGGGTGTCCCAGATCTGCTCGTTGCCCCAGTATGGCGAAGCCGCCAGCGGCTTGAGCGCCGCGGCATGGCCCGGTCCGAGCGAGAACGGCATGTCCGCATCGCGCACCGGGGCGTGGAATTTGGTGACGCTGTTCTTCACCGGATCGAGAATGGGAATGACATCGGTTGAATATTCCGGCGAGCCGAACAGCGGGCCATAGCCGTTGACCGTCGGGTTGCGCTTGTCGGTGGAAATCTCGTCGTGGAGATAATGCTTGTCGTCGGCCCAATCCCACGTGGTGATGACGACGTTGCGCTCGATGCCTTGCGGCCGCTGCGGCTTGTCTTTGGGCAACTCGCCCTCGGCGATGCGGTCGGTCCATTCGGCGAAATATTTGATCGGCGTCGAGGCGAGATCGCCGGCGATCAGGTTGACCATCAGCGGGCCGGCCTGACCGGATTGCACGCGGCGCGCCCAGGCTTCTTCCGAGGTTTTGAATTCGCCAAGTCCCTTCGGCAGCGTGCGCGTGGCTAGCCCACCGAGCTGGTGGCAGCCGATGCAGCCGTTGTTCTTCATGGCGTTGAGCCAGTCGCTCTGCTTGACCTTGTCGGGAATGTCGCTGTGGCCGCCGAACTGGTCGGCGCCGGGAATTTTCAGCATCGAATACCAGTAGATCGCCGGATAGACTTTTGCCGCTTCCGCGGCATTGGCCGCCGGCACGGCTTTGAGATTGAGCTGCTTGCCGGGCTCGGCTTCGACCTTCGCCGAATCGGCGAGGCCATAGCCGCGGACCCAGACGGTGTATTTGGCTTTCGGCAAATCGGGCACCACGTAGCGGCCCTGATCGTCGGTGACGACCATCTTGGCGAATCGGGTCGGCAGGTCGTGAGTCTCGGCGATCACCCAGACGCCGGCTTCCGGGCCGTTCGGTGACGTCACCACGCCGCCGATGTCGGTCTTTTTGATCGGGACCGTAGTCTCGGCCCGCGGCTGCGACCAGATAAAACAGCCGGCGAGACAGATCGCCGCGACGCTCAAGTAGAGGCTGCGCTTCCTCGTCATCACACGCTCCCTGATATTTCTTCCCTACACGAATACCGCGCAGGCTGTCGGCACGGTGTCGTGCGGCACAGTCCGCGGGCTTCGATTGTGTAAAATTTGCCCAACTCCACGCCGGTTTGCAATGGAGCGGTACGCATTTAAGCCTTGATTCAGGATAAACTTGCCTCTCCGATCGGCATAGAGTACGCGTTACGCCGCAGTCACTTAGGGGCAATTTCGGGAGTGACTGACGACACGCCGCCTCGGGGGAGGTCTTCGACTTTTTCGCTCGATTGGGAAGCGTGAATGGCGCATGGGTTCACGGTGCAAGGTGGATTGGGGGCCGGTGCCTCCATCATCCCCCATGAGTCTTCAGCGCATTCGGTGCTCGTGCCCGACACCGAATTGCTGTTCACGGCGCAGTTCCACCGCGCCGGGCCCGATCTTGTCCTCACCGGCCGCGACGGCCAGCATCATTTAATTCCCGGCTACTTCGCGAGCGAGCATCATCCGGCTTTGGTGGCGCCGAACGGCGCGCACTTGTCGCCCGACACGGTCGATCTGCTCGCCGGATCGGCGGCGCCCGGACATTATGCGCAGGCGCAACCCACCACGCCGCCCGACGCCATCGGCAAGATCGAAAAAGTCGTCGGCGACGTCACCGTGGTGCGCAACGGCGCAACCGTCGCGCTCCATGTCGGCGACGCCGTCTTCAAGAGCGATGTGGTTCAGGCCGGAGCGAGCTCGTCTTGCGGCATTTCGTTTCCCGACGGCACCGTGCTCAATCTGGTCGCCAATACGCGCATGGCGCTCAACGACTATGCGTATGACGCCAACAGCAATGCGAACGGCGCGTTGTTCACTTTGGTCGAGGGCACTTTTGCCTTCGTCGCCGGCAAGGTGGCGCATTCCGGCGATATGAAGATCGCGACCCCGGTCGCGACCATGGGCATTCGCGGCACCACCGGCGTGGTGCAGGAGCAGCCCGACACTGCCGCCACGATCACGGCGAACGCCGGCGGCCACACCTACACGTTCGCGGTCGTGCCCGATATTGGCACCGGCGTCACCGGCATGTGGGATGTGTTCCTGACCGATGCCAACGGCATCATCCAACGCGACGCCAACGGCAATCCCATTGTTCTCGTGACGGTGTCGCAGTCCGGATACGTCACCTACCTCACGCCGCAAGGGCTCGGACAGCCGCCGCTGGTGGAGACGGTGCTGGCGACGAATTCGCAATACGCGTTCGAACAGGAAATGCTGCAGCAGCTGTTCCGGACGCTCAACCCGGCCAACCTGAATGGCAACGGCAACAACGGCAGCTCCTCGCCGCCGCCGCCGTTCGAACTGCCCAATCCGATCCCGCAGCTTTTTGAAGACAGCGGCAAGCCCTTCACCATCAATGTTCCAAACGGATCGAGTACGCCGACCCCGACGATCGTCGACATCGTGGTTGGGACCGGGCCGCTGACGGTGGTCATTTGGACCGCCGGCGGCAGCGGCCCTTGGAGCAGCGGCCCAAGTTGGCTCGGCGGCGCCCCGCCGACGTCGCCTCAGGAAGTCGAGATTCTGAACCCGGTCAAGGTGACGACCGACGGCGCCGATTCGGCCGCCGGGCTGGTCATCAATGCCGGCGCGATCCTCAACATCGTCAGCGACACCTCGTTCACGATTTACGATTTCATCCACGGCGGCGGCACGATCGCGCTTAACTCGTCCGGCTCCGATCCGACTTTGTTCATCCACGGCGGGGTGACGCTCGCCGGCGGCGGCACGATCAAGATGCTGGGCCCGTTCGGCGAGGACAACATCCTCGGCGTTCCCGGCACCGGCGCGGTGTTGGTCAACGTCGACTACACCATCGAAGGCACCGGCACGATCGGCGGCGGCGACGGCAATCTGACGTTTCAGAATTTCGGCATCGTCAATGCCAACAACGGCTGCCTGATCGTCGATACCGGCAACCAGGTCTACAACGACGGCCTGATGGAGGCGACCGCCGACCCGCTGGCGGCGACCACCGGCACGCTGCAGATCAAAGACAGCGTCGTCAATGCCGGGACGGTCCAGGCCGACGGGGCCGGCACGGCCGTCAAGCTTTCGGGCGCGACTTTCGATAATCTGTTTTGGGTCGTCGCCAAAAATGGCGGCAGCGTCGCCTTCACCAACGTCGCCGTCACCAACGAGGCCGTCAGCGCGACCGACCCGGCCGGCGGCACGATCAATGCGGCCGGCGGCACCATCACCTTCAACGGCGGTTCGATTGCCAACGGCAACCTGCTGGAAGCGACCAACGGCGGCACGCTGCAGCTTGAGAACCTCACCGTCACCAATTCCGCCGCCGGCGAGTTGAGCATCGTCGGTGCGTCGTCAGAGCTCGATCTGATGAACGCCAAGGTCCTGGGCGGCCTTATCGAAAATTGCGGAAAAGTTGTCGTGACGGCGGGGTCATCGATCTTGCATGGCGACACCGTGACCAATTCCGGCACGATGACCGTCGAAGCCGGGGCGTCGCTGACGCTCGAAGGCGACACCACACTGATCAACGAGCGTCACGCTCTCATCGAGGCGGACGGCGACCACGCAAAGGTCATCATCGATATCGACACCGACGAGAACGTGAACTCCGGCACCATCAAGGCTATCAACGGCGGCGAGGTCGACTTCAACATCAATATCGACGGCGGCTCGAACCACGGCCTGATCGAAGCCGGCGCCGGCGGCACGGTGCATTTCTTTCAAACGAACAACAGCGGCGGTGGCGGCGGCAGCGGCGACCATGGCGGCAATTACGGCACGATGGAGGCCGCCGACGGCGGCGTCCTCATTTTCGACGGCGGCCTGGATAATTCCTGTCGGGTCGAGGCGGTCAACGGCGGCACTGTCGACCTGAACAAAGGCATCAAGAATCACGCCGGCACGGTCGAGGCCATCGGCAGTGACAGCGTCACCGCCGTCACCACCGCCATCACCGTCAACGGCGACGTCATCAATAACGCGAAGATCGAAGCCACTGGCTTCGGCGCGCAGATCAACATTTCCAACAGCGATTCCTCGGAAAACGCCGGTACCATCATAGCCGAAAATCACGGCACCATAACGCTGAGCTCGGTCCAGCTCGAAAATGACCACTGCGCGACCGTCGAGGCAAACGGCGCGACCATCAACTATACGGGCGGCACCATCACCAACGACGGTACGTTCAAGTCCGATCATCAGGGCGCCATCTTCATCGGCAGTAACACCATCGTCCATAACGACGGTACCGGCGTATTCGAGGCGCTCTCGAACGGTTTCATCACGTTCTCGAACAGCACGGTCTACAACGGCGTCAGCGTTTCGGGAGCGAGCGGCGGCACGATCGAGGCGTGCTGCGACGGCAGCATCACCTTCGCTGACAGCACGGTCTACAACGGCTCGTCAGTTCCCGGCTCGCCCGGCGGTATCATCCAGGCCTCGTGCGGCGGCACGGTCACATTCAGCCTGTCCTGCACGATCTACAACAACAACGACGTTGGCGGCCCCGGCGGCGTCATCGAAGCGTTGGGCGGCGGCACCGTCGACATCGATACCAGCACGGTTTTCAACGACAACGGCACCATCGAGGCGATCGGTTGCGGTGCGGTCGTCAACCTGTTCGGCACCGACATCTACGGTGGCACGCTCGCGAGCAGCGATGGCGGCGTCATCGAGGCCACGTTCGCGCGTAGCACCCTTCAGGACGTCACCATCCTCGGCGGCAGCGTGCTGGACGCCGCCGATACCGGTTTGGGCGGCTCCTTCGGGCTTGCGGACACCACGACGCTGGCCGGCGGTGGCACCGTGACGTTCGAAGGCGCCGGCGAGTTCCTGCTCGGCGGCGATATCGTTGCGTCGACAACCGGCACAACGCTGAAGAACGCCAGCACCATCGCTGGCGCCGGCCAGATCGGCGCCGCCGACGGCAAGCTGACGCTCGACAATGAGTCGGGTGGAACGATCGACGCGAATGAGCCCGGCTTTGCACTCACCATCCACACCGGCAACACCGTCACCAATGCCGGCACGCTGGAAGCGACCACCGGCGGCCCGGTGGGAGCGATCGGCAACGAAACGCTCAAGATCGAAGACGCCGTCGACAATTCCGGCACGATCACGAGCTCCGGCGCGGCGTCGATCGTCCAGATCGACGGCGACGTCACCAATGAGGGCACCGGCCAGATCGGCGCCGGTAATAGTGGCACCGTCACCTTCGGCGCCGTCACCGTCACCAACGACGCGGGTGGCGACATCGGCGCGTTCGCCGGAGGGCAGGTCACCTTCGATCACAGCCACGTCGAAAACCACGGCCATATCGGGCCCAACGGCGGCACCGTCACCTTCGATCACAGCGTCGTCGAAAACGACAGCGCGCCCAGCGAAGACGGCAATGGCGGCATCACCGCTGACGGCGGCGGCACGATCACGTTCGACCATGGTTGCGTGACCAACAACGGGGCGATCGAAGCGCAGGATGGCTCTTCGATCACTTTCGAACACGACCATGTCGTCAACACCGCCGGCACCAATCTGGACGGCAACGGCATCGGCGCCTTCGATGGCGGCTCCGTGACTTTTACGGATAGCTGCATCGATAACACAGGCTTCATCCGGGCGTCTGTCGGCGGGGGTGACGATGGCAGCGCCGGTACCGTCTATTTCACCGACAGCACGGTGAACAACGATGGCGGCACCATCTCCGCCGTCGGCGCCGGCGCTATCGTTCAACTCGCCGATACGACGATCAAGGGCGGCACGCTGTTCACCGACCTGTCCGGTCTGATCGAAGTCATTGCGTCGGACAATGGCGATTCGGTGCTCGACGGTTCGGCGAACGCGCTGACGGTTCAAGGCGTCGTGAAGGTCGAAAAGGGCGCCGCTCTCGATCTCGCCGGCTCGATCATCGACAACGGCACGATCGAGATCGTGTCGGGCGATCCGGACCTGGTGATCGACGGCACCGTAACGCTCAACGGCAGCGGCTCGGTCAATCTGGATGGCACAGGCTCCGACATCATCGGCGCCAGCACCGGCACGAACACGCTTGATAACAAGGTCACCATCAAGGGCGCCGGCGAGATCGGCGGCGGCGGCGATACGCACCTGACGCTGGACAATCAGTCGGGCGGCATCGTCAATGCCGATATCAACAACGCCACGCTGACCATCGATACTGGCAACATCCTTACCAATACCGGCACGCTGGAAGCGACCAACGGCGGTACGCTGCAGATTGATGACAGCGTCGCCAACGAGAGCACCGGCATCATATTGGCGACCGGTACCGGCAGCACGGTCTCCATCACTTTCGACGGCGGCGGTGTGAACAATTGCGGCCTTGAAGAAGCCGCCGCTGGCGGCACGCTCAACCTCACTGACGACAGCGGCGGCGTGGGCAATAACAGCGGCGGCACGATTAAGGCCGACGCCGGCACGGTCTCCATCACCGGCGGCGTCGACAACAACGGTAAGATCGAGGCCGTGGATGGCGGGACGCTCACCATCACTATCGACAATCTCAATAACAACGAAGGCGGCGTCGGAAATTTCGGCACGATCGAAGCAGATCACGGCACGGTCACCATCGTCGCCACTGTGTCCGACGCCATCGTGCTCAATTCGGGCAACGGCACGATCGAGGCCGTCGACTGCGGCGTCGTCTCGTTGGAAGAGGTTACCGTCGACAACAGCGGCATGATCAAGGCCGACGGCCACCATGCGGTGATCAATCTCGACGTCGTAACCATCAACGGCGGCACGCTCGCGACAACCGACGGGGGCATCATCGAGACCGTTGCCGATAGCGGCATCAGCACGCTATCCGGCGTCACCATCAACGACGGCAGCATCCTTAAAGCCGACACCGGATCGTCCTTGGACCTCGAGTGCACGACCGCAATCAACGGCACGGTGACGTTCGAGGGCTGCGGCACTTTCATGCTCGACGCCCCCCCGGACGCGGCCTCGATCGTCGGCGGCTCAGGCGGCGGCACGCTCGACATCGCCGTCGGCGCGCTGCTCACCGGCTCCGGCACGATCGGCAACGCGGGCGAGACGGCCCTGGCGCTGAGCAATAACGGCACGGTCGATGCCGACGGCGTCGGCGCCGAGATCGATATCGAGACCGCCAACTATACGACCACCAATAAGGGCCTGTTGGAGGCAACCCACGGCGGAACGCTGGCGATCGAGAGCGACGTCAATAATGACTGCGGCACGATCGGCGCATCGGGGGCCGGCTCCACGGTTCAACTGGTCGGCGGGATCAACATTGCAGGCGGCACGCTGACGACCGGCAATCGCTCTTCCGCATCCGATGGCGTGATCGAGATCGTCGCGGTGGCTGCCGCCGAAACTATCCTGGACGGTTCAGCCCATGCCGTGACGATCGACGGCTATGTGCAGGTAGACGCCGGCGCCTCACTCGCGCTCGACGGCACCATCGACAACGAGGGCACGATCGATCTCGCGTCCGCCTGCGGTCCGAGCACCAATCTGGTGATCCAGACTGACGTGACGCTGCAAGGCGGCGGCCAAGTCACGCTGACGGACTGCGGCGAAAGCGCCATTGGCACCAATGGCTCGGCGGTAACCCTCACCAATGTCGACAACACCATTTCCGGCGCCGGCACGATCGGCGATCGGACATATCTGACGCTGGTCAACCAGCACGACGGCACGGTCGACGCCAATATTTGCGGAGCCGCGCTCACCATCGATACCAGCAACACCGTCAGCAATGCCGGCCTGCTGGAAGCGACCAACGGCGGCACGCTCGAGATCGACGACAAAGTCTGCAACACTGCCTGCGGCGTGATCTCAGCTTCCGGTCACGATTCAGTCGTGCAGCTCGACGGCGTGACGATTACCGGTGGCACGCTGGAGACGAGCAACGGCGGCGTCATCGACACGATCGGAACCAGTACGCTCTCGAATGTCACCATCGCCGACGGCAGCACGCTTGAAGCCGGCACCGGCGCAACGTTTCTGCTCGAAGGCACCACCACGGTCAGCGACCCCGTCATCTTCAAAGGCTGCGGGACGTTCGAGCTGTCCGGCAAAGGTGCCGCGATTGTCGGATCGGGCGATGGTGCCGACCTGCATAACTACGCCACCATCGTGGGCGCCGGCGCCATCGGCAGCGCCGATCTGTCGCTCACCAACGAGTGCGGCGGCGTCATCGACGCCACCGGCTGCCTCACCATCAATCTGTCGTCGAACGACCTGACCAATCACGGCACGATGGAAGCGACTGGCGGCGGCGAGCTGATCCTGCTCAGCCCCGTTGTAAATTACAGTGTCATCGCCGCTTATACCGGCAGCACGGTCTGCATCGGCCTCGAGGTCAGCAATGAGGCGATCGGCCAGGTCAGCGGCGAGGTGATCGCCTCGGGCCATTGCGCCGTCGTCGATTTGTCCAATGCCACCATTATCGGCGGCACGGTGGCGAGCGATAAAGGCGGCCTCATTCAAACGGTCACGGGTGCGGACGACACGCCCACGACCAGCGCGCTGGAAGACGTTACCGTCAGTTGCGGCAGCGACATCAAGGTCGCGGACCAGACGACCTTGATCCTTGAAGCCGGCACGACGATATCCGGCAGCCGGCTGTCGATCGAAAGCTCCGGCGGAGTCGAGATCGTCAATGGCGGCGGCGCCGGTGGCGCCACGCTGACTGACGTGGACCTGCATAATTGCGGCCAGGTCACGGTCGACAACGATACAACGCTGACGCTGTCCGGCACCACAATTCACGGCGGCGAGATCGATGGCGCGAACGCAACGGCCGGCGACCTCGCCAGCGCCATCGACGTCACCGGCGACAGCACGTTCTGTGATGTCAAACTCAGCCATGGCGATCTGACAGTCGAAGGCGGAGTCACGCTGAGCGTGGAAGGCGATACAACGACGACGACGTTCGATGGCGTCAATGTGGTTGATAGCGGAATCATCCACGTCGACGGCGGTCCGCCGACGACGACGCTGCTCCTGGAGAACGCCACGACGATTTCCGGCGACGGCACGCTATCGATCGGCGGTACCGGCATTCTCGATGTCGAAGGCAGTGCGACTCTCGATGGCCTCACAGTCAATGTGTGCAGTGGCGGGATCATCGAGGTCGGCGAGACGACGTCGGGGTCGATCCTGACCCTCGACGACGGCACGACCGTCACCGGCGGCGTCACCGGCCAGCTGACGATCAATTTCGGCAACACGCTCGACGTCGAGAAGGGGACGAGCGACTGCCACAATGGCGCGACGCTCGATGGCGTCATTGTCCAAGACAACGGCGCGATCGACATCGGCCACGCCGCCACCGGTGCGATCCTCACGCTCGACGACGGCACCACGCTCGACGGCGGCGGCAGCGCCGCGGTGACGATCCATGCCGGCAGCACGCTCGACGTCGAGAACGGCCCTCATGGCGGCGGCGCCACGCTGGACGACGTGCATGTCACCGACTGCGGCGCGTTCGATATCGGCGATGTGGCGTGCGGCGCGATCCTGACGCTGGAGGACGACGCGACGATCACCGGCGGCGGCGCCGGCACGATGACCATTCACGCCAACAACACGGTCGACGTCGAGAGCATCGGCCTCAACGGCGGGGCCACGCTCGATGGCGTGCAAGTCACTGACAATGGCGCGCTCGATATCGGCGACGTGGCCACTGGCGCCATCCTCACCCTTGACGACGGCACGAGCGTCAGCGGCTGCGGCGCGATGACGATCAAAGCCGGCGGCACGCTCGACGTCGACAGCGGAACCACCACGATCGACCTCGGCGGTACCATCTCCAACCATGGCACCCTGGAGGCAAGCAGTGGCGGCACGCTGGATATCGTAAGCCACGTCGACAACGCCTGTGGCGCGCTGTTGGCGACGTCCGGCGGGGTGCTCGATGTGCAGAGCTGCATCAGCGGCGGCACGGCCACCATCCACGGCGCCACGCTGGAATTCGACGTTGCGTCGAACGTCAATGTGACGTTCGATAACGGCTCGGTGGACCCGCCGACCTACGGCACCCTGGTGCTCGGCGACCCGGCAGATTTCTGCGGCACCATTGCCAACTTTACCGGAACGTGCCCGGACGCGAGCCACTCCGACACGATCGATCTGGCCGACTTCAAAGCTTGCAACACAACGCTGAACGCCACCTACAATGGTGACGATGGCATCACAACGCTGTGCGTGGTCGATACGACCGATGATCTGTCGGCCACGCTGAAATTGATCGGTCAATACTCGACAGACAATTTCACGATCGCGAGCGATGGCAAGGGCGGCATCGACATTTTCGATCCGCCGACAACGGGCTCCACGGACGCGCCTGCGACGGCAACGGCCGCCCCAGGCAACGATCACGTCGCAGCATCGGCCCACCAGAATGGGCTCGACCCTGCCGCGAGCCCGGCCAACGCGGCGGGTTTCGGCGGCGACCAGGATTCAGCGGCGGCCACGACCGCGCCAGACGGCGCCGCCACACCGCCGGCGAGCCAGCTTGCGCTTGCCGGCGACACGGTTGCGGCGCCGCCGTCCGCCACGTCCGCGCTCGGCGGCAACGACCTTGCGGGATTTGGCGACGACCCGGCTACGGTGCCGGCGCCAGGCGGCGTGAATGGTGGTGCAGTGACGATGCAGTTAACCGCTGTTGCGTCGCCGATTGCTGCTGTGACGCCCAATACACCCGTGCTTGCCAGCGAGCACCTGACCGACTCGACGTTCGTCGATGGATCGGACATTGCCAAAAGCGAGGTCACGCCTTCGACGGCGCCAACGGCACCCACCAATAACGAGCACACTGTGGCGCCGGCACTCGCCACGTCGCCGGCGCCCGCCGCGTCGCCGACGCTGGCATCGGCGTCGTTCGGCGGCTTGGGCAACGACAGTTTCGCCTTCCACCCGAATCTCGGCAGCGAAACGGCGCAGAACACGGACGCCCATGCGAGCGACCTTGCCCACAGCAACCTGCAAATCGCCGGCCCCGCGCTCGCTGCGATAGTTCCCGAGTTTCACCAGGAATTCGCCTTCGACGCCATCCACCAGGACGTCGCCGCCGTTGCCGCGACCGTGGACCAATTCCACCAGATGGCGGCGAACACCACGCTGCTGCACTGATCTGCGCTACAGCACGCGCGGAATGCCCAGCCGCTCGACCTCTTGCAACACGGTTGCGATGTTCTGATAGCCGGCGCCGAACCTGCTCTCGGATTGGTGAGCGGCACGGTGTGCATGAGGCGGCGCCGCTGCCGGCTGCCGCGGAGTTGCGCCGGCGTCGGAGATCATCGCAATGCGCCGCTCACGCCCCCTCATTGGGATCGTGATAAAGCTCGCCGACAATGCCGGTCAGCCCGGGCTTTGTCTGCTGCAAATGATAACGGCCGTCGCGGTCGCGGCCGAGGCGGCCGTTCTGGCGCAACTCGTCGAGCGCGCAGGCGACTTCGCGGCCGTCCTCGGAGCCGAGCGATTCGACGATGTCGGCATAGAACATCGGCGCCGCGCCGAGCGCCTGCTCGACGGTCTGGTAGCGCGCCGGGCCCTTGAAGATCTTTGCCGCGGCGCGGGTCAGCGGGATCTGGCCGTCGCGGCCGAACGGCTTTGTGCAATCGAAGCCGGATTTGGCGCCGGTGCGCCGGCCGTTGAGCGACGGATCCATGGTCATGCCGAGCATGCCCTGCAGGACGACGAGATCCTGGTCGGCCTGGAACCGGGTGCCGAGCGCCCAGTCCACCTGGCGGTCGTCGTGGATGTCGATGTCCGCGTCGAACACATAGACGTGCTTGAGCCGCATGATGCCGCCGAACAGCGCATGGATGGCGGAGCGCGCCTCGCCAAAACTGCGCTGTTTGATCGACACCCGCAGCGTGTTGGCGCCGCCCGAAACACTGCGCAGATAGGCCGCGACCGGCTCGCGCACGGCGGTTTTGAGAATGCGCATGGCTTCGGCTTCGGTGCGCATCGCCGAAATATTGGCACTGTCGGTCTGGTCGAGCATGAAGGCCGAGCCGTGCAGCAAAGTGTGATGCAGCACGTCGCGGCGCATGGTGATGGCGGTGCAATGAAACACCGGGTCCATGTGGATGGCGCCGTAATAGCCCATATATTCGCCGAACGGCCCTTCCGGCTCGACATAGCCGCGCTCGTCGAGATAGCCCTCGAGCGTCATCTCGGCGTCGGCCGGCACCAGAATATTGTTGGTGAGGCTTTTTACCACCGGTGCCGGCTCGGCGCGAAAACCGGCGACCAGCGCCAGCTCGTCGCCCGGCAGCCGCGTGGTCGCGGCGAAGAAATCGAGCGGATGGGCGCCGACCGTGAACGTCACCGGCAGCTTCTCGCCGCGCGCCACGGCCGCGGTGTAGATGCGCTTGAGATCGGACGGCGCGGTGACATTGGTGCCGGCTTCGGTGCGGTTGCGCAGGCTCAAGCGGCGGCAGCCGACATTGCGGCGGCCGGTCGCCGGATCGATGGTGTAGTCGATGGCGGAGCTGCAATAGCAGCTGCCGTCATAGGCGTGCTGCGGATGAAACGGCAGCTTGGTGAGATCGACGTCCTTGCCGGTGATTTTTATGTCGTGCACCGGCGCGTCGCCGGACGGCACCTCGACCAGCGGCTGCGGGCTGGCGAGCCTTTTGAAATATTCGTCGTAGAGCTTGTCCTCCGAGGTCTCGAAGGCGGCGGCGAGGCGCTTGCGGTTGCCGGCGGTCTTGGCGACCAATTCGACCTGCTCGGGGCCGGCTTTCTTGAACAGCACCGCCTTGTCGGTGCGCTCGATGATCGGGCTTAAAGCCGTGAGCGGCACCGGCTTGTCGTGAATCTCGACCTCGCCGAGCTCGATCAGGCGCTCGACGAAGCTGCGCAAGCGGTATTTGTCGAAATCGATCGTTGCGGCGTGGGTCATTGCTGCGGCGTCCTCCCCGGACGGTCATCGCGATGCCTCGGAGCGAAGCCGCTCGCGAGGCTCTAACGCTGAAATGACACCAGGCGCCGTAGGGGAGTCAATTGCGGTAAAACGGCGTTGCCACCCGTAGAGGCGTGAGGCCTATTTGCCCCAGTCGAAGCGATAGTTCACGCCGGCGCGCACGAGGTTGTCGTGCATCGACACATTGTCGGTCGGCAGGCCGTTGCAACTGGTGCCGCAATTGAATTTGCCGAGATCGACGTAGAGATATTCCGCTTTGGCGCTCCAATTGCCGGGCAACGCGAACTCGATGCCGGCGCCCGCGGTCCAGCCGGCGCTGGTGTTGCTGGCGCCGGCGAAGCCCGGCGTCGCGGCGCGGATATCGCCGACCGCAAGGCCGCCGGTGACGTAGGGCAGCACACCGCCGAACGCATAGCCGGCGCGGCCGCGCACGGTCGAGAGCCAGGTGTCGCTGGTGCTGCAGCCCAAGGGGCACAGCGTCGAGGTATTGGTGCCCTTCAGGTTGGCCCAGTCGATATCACCTTCGAGGCCGAGGACGGCGCTGCCGATCTGCCAATTGTAGCCGGCCGTGCCGCCGACCATGCCGCCGGACGTGTTGATGCGGGTGGCGCTGGTATCCCAATTGGAATGGCCCCAGCCGCCGCCGCCGTTGATGCCGAGATAGAAGCCGCTCCAGTTGTAGGCCGGCGCCATCGCGGGCGGCGGTGCCTTGTAGAGCGGAGCAACGGACAGGTCCGCTGCTGTGGCGCCTTGCGCCACGACCAGGGCGGCGACGGCAATGCATCCGGCGGCGATAGTTTTGATCATTGTTCCGGCCTCACTGGCGTCGGCGCGTTTGCCGCTGCCGTTCGCTCATTCGACACTACACAGACTATGGTTACGTTCGTCTTACCCTCTTTCTACCACCGCTTGCGATGGGAGGGTAGGAGGTAAGCCGCGAGTGTCGCCCCGCCGTGGTCGCGTACTCTATTGGTAACAAAGGCGAAATTGAGCCGGCCCAGGGGCCTCTTGGTGACCGGGGCGGGGTCTCGGCGGGTTTCGGACGATGGCACCGGGCCGTGCCGTCACGCCGCCGGCTTGCGCAGCAGCTTCATGCCCATCTTGAATTTGTCGCTGAGGTTTTTCTGCGACAGACAGGTGAACAGGCACAGCGTCTCGCAGGCCACGGTCTCCTTGCGGCGCTCGGTGCCTTCCTTGCCATACCAGATCTCCCGCGCCGTCTGGGTGCGGACGTTGCCGATCGGCGGAAAGTTCCAGCACATCTCGACCCGGCCGTCGGAGCGGATGAAGTAATTGCGCATGCCGATCCGGCAAGGCATCGCCTCGCGCGGCGCCTTCTCGCGGCGGAAATGGTTCGGCCACAGATCGAGCAGCAGATCCGAATTGAGGATCGGGCCGCCCTGGCGCTTCATCTCCAGGAGCCGGTCCTTGACCGTGATGAGGTCGTCGAGATCTTCCGGGCCGATCCAGAACTCGTCCTTGGCCTCGTCGGTGACCTGCTCGACCGGCTGGAAATTGATCGCGGTGGCGCCGATGTCGCGCACCCAGTTCACCATGTCGGGCAACAGCCGGAAGTTCAGCTTATGCACGACGGCCTTGATGATGATCGGAAAGTCGGCGCCGTATTTTGCCTTGGCGCGGATCAGTGAGCGGATGCCGACGAGGATATCGTCGAGCGAGCCTTCGATGCCGCGCGAATAATTGTGCACGTCGGCATCGCGCGAATCGATCGAGATATTGATGTTGAACGGCTTCGCCTTGACCGTCCAATCGACCACCTTCTCGTTGCCGAAGGCGCCGCCATTGGTGGTGACGCCCCATTTGAGCCCCTGCTCGCCGCAGAAGGTGATGAGGTCGACGAAGCCCTTTTTGATGTACGGCTCGCCGCCGGAAAACTCGATGTGATAGTGGCCGATGAAATCCTTCAGGTCGAGCAGCGCTTTCTGCCACTCCTCGATCGACATCTCGTCGCGATAGTTCGGCCGCCGCCAGTAATCGCAATAGCGGCATTTGTAGTTGCAGCGCTCGATCACTTCGCCGTAGATCGAAACCGGGATCGTGGCGTCGCGGCCGGTGCGCAGATAGATTTCCTCGGCCACGGCATTGCGAACGTGGTGCGTACCCAGCCGTGTCAATTCCAGAATGTTCATAACCGGCCTCCGCTAACAAATCGCCATTGAATCGGACAGCAATGCCACGCGCCGCCGCGCGGTTGAAGCAGTTCCGCTTTTAACGGTTAATTGATTTGTTCGTTAATGATGATGCGCATGGTCCGCGAGGCCGGCACCGGGGCTGCGCTCACGGCAATGCTTCGTTGTCGCGCAGTTTTTCCGCAAGCGCGATCGAGCCTTCCGCCGTCAGGTGTCCCGCATCGAACTGAAACGGAACATTGCCCGTTGCGAACTTGTCGCAGGTGCCGCTCCTGCACATCGCGTCGTATGTCGAGATGTAGGTCACGCCTTTTCCGGTCACCAGCATGCGCATGCGCCGATCGATCATGGGAACCGCGGCCGTGCGTTCCCGGTCGACGAGCTGCGGATCGTGATAGCGAATGGCATCGGCCAACAGGCGCGGCAGTGCGTAGTCGTATTCGACGATCGGGCCGAACACGACGGTGGCGATGCCGTGTTCGTTCAGATAATCGAGGGTGGCGGCGAGCTTCGGCAGATCTTCCTCTTTCCAGGCAGCCGCCAGCAGCACCTTGTCGACCTTCTCGTTCACCAGATAATCGTCAAAAACGAAATGCATCAGCTGCGGACACTTTCGCGTATCGAAGGCCGCGATGTCCGTGCGGACGGGGCGGCACATCGTCACCGTGGCCTGCATCAGATTGACCGAAGACAGCACCGATGACAGCCCAAGCCACAATTGCGCCGCGTGGCTGTCGCCGATCAACAGGTAATTCGGCCGGGTCGCATCCTTGGTCAGGCAGGTCTTGGCATCGAAGGTTTCCCGGTTGGCGCCGAGATAGCAGCGGCCTTGGCGGAACGCCGTCGCCGGGTTGTAGCCGAGATAGGAGCCGATGCTGACAACCGACTGCGGGAATCGGTACGGCGCGCCGTTGAGCGCGAGCGCGGTTGCGCCGAGCGCACCCACGACCGCCATGCTGGCCAGCGCGCCGCCCAAGGCAAGCCGCACCGAGATCGTCTTGGTCCTGACGCGGAACGGCATCTCGACGAATTTCCACGACAGGTAGGCGACGCCGATCGAGATCGCAATCAATCCGAGCTTGGCCGTTACCGACGCCTGCTCGAACAGGATTCCGTCGGAGCGCTGGAACACCATGATCGGCCAGTGCCAGAGGTAGAGCGAATAGGAAATAAGACCGATGAAGACCGCAGGCCGCCACGACAGCAGGCGGCCCACGATCGAAGCGCCGTTTTCGCTCGAATGGATGATCAACGCGGTGCCGATGCAAGCCGTCGCCGTCGCCAACGGCAGCGGGGTATCGCGCGAAAACCCGAAGACGGCAAAGAGCACCAGCGCCAGGCCGGCGCCGCCGATGATGCTCTTGAGATCCGACGTTGCCGGCGCCGGGAAGAACCGCAGCCCGATGAGAGCGCCAAGCAGCAGCTCCCAGGCGCGGAACGGGGTCAGGAAAAACGCGAATGTCGGATTTCGGGTGTAGGCCAGCACGGCGGCCGTGAACGACAACAGAACGCCGATCGCGATCAGGGCGTTGAGGCGCCGCGGGCAAAACCGGTAGCAGGCCAGCATGAATAGCGGACAGACGATGTAGAACTGCTCCTCGACCGAGAGCGACCAGGTGTGCAACAGCGGCTTGGTTTCCGCCGGCGCGTCGAAATAGCCCGTCGTCATTGCAAAAAATATGTTCGAGACATAGGTCACGGCGGCGATCATGCTGTCGGAGAACTCCTTCAGCTCGATCGGCAGAAGATAAAGATACGCCAGCACGCTCGTTGCCAGCAGCATGGCGAACAGCGCCGGAAACAGCCGCATGACGCGGCGCTTGTAGAACGCGGCGACGGTGAAGCTGCCGTCCTTGATCTCGTCGTTGATCAGCCGGCAGATCAAATAACCCGAGATGACGAAAAAGACATCGACGCCGAGAAAGCCGCCAGGCACCAGCGCGAGGCCGGCGTGATAGGCGACGACCGGCAGAATCGCCACAGCCCGCAATCCGTCGATATCGGAACGATATTTCATGCCGCGCATCTGAAAGAATGAATTGCGAGAGCTAAATGGCGGCCGGTCGCGTGTCCAGCGTTTCACGCCGCGGCGCGGTTCTTTTGTCCGGTAAAGGTTATCGGGTTCCCGATTCAGGTTAACGCGGCAATTCGTGGCTGCGGTTGTGGCGGCTCGCGGGTGCGCCCCCTACATTCGCGGCAACGACCGTGGCATCCGCCATCGGCGAACCGGATTTGGGCCGCAACGATGTTGTCGCGCCGCCAAGCGCTCACAGCCGCCGCCAGCGTCGTCGCCGGATTGGCCGGCGGCGCCTTGGCTCAGCGCCCGGCGGCGGCGAGCCTGGTGAGCGCGTTCGCGCCCAAGCGCATCCCTTACGGCGCCTGCGTCAGCTTCGAGCCGCTGCAAAGCGAGATCGACTACCGCGATGCGCTGCAGACCTATTGTCAGCAGCTGACGCCGGAGGCCGGCCTGTTCTGGGGCTGGCTGCGGCCGACCGCGGCGCAATTCCGCTTCGATTACGCCGACGCCGTGCTCGCCTTTGCCGAGGCGAATAACATGGCCATGGTCGGCCACACGCTGGTCTGGTACGGCGCGATGCCGGATTGGACCAAAAACATCGAGGGCTCAGCCGACGCCGAGCGAACGATGACCGAGCACGTCGAGAAAGTGGTCGGGCGCTATCGCGGCAAGATCAAAACCTGGCACGTCGTCAACGAGCCGATCGACGAAGCCAACGGCGACACACCCGGTCTGCGGCCGAGCGTTTGGCTGTCAAACCTCGGCGAGAAGTACATCGACGTGGCGTTCCGCATCGCGCACCGCGTCGATCCGGCTGCAAAACTCTTTATCAACGAATACGATCTCGAATGTCTCGACGGCAAGTCGCCGAAGAAGCGCGAGGCTTTCCGCCGGCTCATCCACAGCCTGCTCGACCGCGGCGTGCCGCTGCACGGCGTCGGCTTGCAGGGCCATATCCGCGGTCAATATCAGATCGACCGCGACGGCTTGTACGACTTCGTCGCGGAGCTCAAAACCCTTGGTCTCGCGGTGCGCGTTACCGAGATGGACGTGATCGACAAGGAACTGCCCGGGCCGATCGTCGTGCGCGACGCCGTCGTCGCGACGCGCGCCAACGATTTCCTCGAGCCGGTGTTTGCTGCCGCCCGCCCCGAGTGCGTCGCCACCTGGGGCATTACCGACCGTTACACCTGGGTGCCGACCTGGAATAAGCGCAGCGATAGCTTGCCGAACCGGCCTCTGCCGCTCGACGCCAACTATCGGCGCAAGCCGTTGTGGGACGTGATCGAGTATTACTGCAATAAATAATTCGGTGTACGCCGCTCACCCATATGTCTTCAGCACGTGCCGGGCGATGACCATCTTCATCACCTCGGTGGCGCCTTCGGTGATGCGGAAGCTGCGCTGCTGGCGCCAGAATTTCTCGATCGGCAGGTCGGTGGTGAGCGCGATGCCGCCGTGGATCTGCATGCACATGTCGGCGGCCTTGAACGCCATCTCGTCGGCGAAATATTTGCACACATAGGCGTCGTTGCGGGCGTCCTCGCCTTTGTCGAGGCGGGTGGCGGCCTTGTGGACCAAAAGCCGCGCGGCTTCGAGCTCGACATACATGTCGGCGAGCATCCACTGGATCGACTGGCGGTCGGCCAGCGGCCGACCAAACGTCGAGCGTTGCTTGGCGTAAGACGCCGCAAGCTCCAGGCAGCGCTCGGTGACGCCGAGCGCGCGGGCGCCGTGGCGTACCCGGCCGGCGCCGAGCCACTGCTGGGCGTGACGGAAACCGTCGCCTTCCTCGCCGACCCGGTGGCTCGCCGGCACGCGCACGTTTTCCAGAACGATCTCCCAGGGCTGGTCGCCCATCATGGTCTTGTATTGCGTGGTGAGTTTTACGCCCGGCGTGTCCATGTCGACGATGAAGCAGGAAATGCCGCCGTGCGAGCCCTTGGCGCGGTCGGTCGCCGCCATCAGCTGCATGAAATCGGCTTCGCCGGCGCCGGTGATGAAGCGCTTGACGCCGTTGATGACGTAATGGTCGCCGTCGCGCACCGCAACGGTGCGCATGCCGCCCGGATCCGAGCCGGCATCGGGCTCGGTCTGGGCGAAGCAGGCTTTCTTCTCGCCGCGCACGGACGGCAACAGATACTTCTCCTTCATCTCGCCGGTGAGCGAATAGAGGATGGCGCGGACGCTCGGCCCGGTAATGCCGCCCATGCCGCGCGCCGGCAGCGCCACCGAGCGCGACAATTCGGTCTCGACGACCGAGCGCGCCAGCACGGAAAATCCGGCGCCGCCGTATTCCTCGGGGATGTCCATCTTCCAAAAACCGAGGTCTTTGGCGCGCTGGCAGAAGCGTTCGTAATATTCGGGCTTGAGTTTTTCGGTATCGGTCGAGGCCTCGCGCTCGACCGGAATCATCTCGTTATCGACGAAGCGCCGCAACGAGTCCTTGAAGATGCGCAGCTCTTCGGGAAGCTCGAAATCCATCAGTGATTCTCACAATCCGTGGGTGCCCGGTTTCCTGGCGGAGTTCCAAAACCTGACAAGCTCGACAACGCTGTTCTCGTCATCAACGACATAGATGACCCAGTATGTCGTTCTTGCCAACCTGAACAATTTTGCTCGATCGGCGGACCGGTTTCGTGAAACCAGCTGAACGAATTCGGCGTGTTACCGATGAGGTAAATGATATCGTGCTCTAACTCGGCAAAATACTTTCGAGCAGTCTCTTCGCTCGCCTCTCTTTTCAGGTGTCGAATGAAATTACGTATATCATCTCGCGTCTGCGGAGCTCGGCGGATCTGGTAGGGCATAATCGGCTGTCAGCGCCTGGTGCGCCTGGCCGGCCGTTGCAGCGGAGCCGCGTCAGCTTTGTCCGTCTTACTGCGGCCAAACGTGCTCTCGAATTCCTCCCGCAAGATGGCAGGCGTCAACACGTCATAGTCGCCGGCGGCAATGTCGCCGCGGGCTTTCTCAAGGCTGGCTCGCAACGCTTTGCGCTCCGTGTCCGAGATGCGTGGAACCTCCTCGACAACAGGAACGAGAATGCCCGGGCGAGCTTTGCGTGTCTTTGCCATGGGAGAAATATAGCAGACTCGGTCTTTTCTACCAATGCTGCAATCGGCGGGGAGGTAAGCGTGTGATGTAACGGCTTGACACCTAGCCTCCGCGCCATGCCACGCGCACATCGACCGCCACTGCGCCCTGCGGGCGCACGATCAGCGGATTGATCTCGATCTCTTCGATCTTGGCGCGATGATCGAGATAGAAACGCCCGAGCGCCAGCGCCGTGGCCTCGAGCGCCTTGCGGTCGGCCGGCGGCTTGCCGCGATAGCCGGCGAGCAGGTGACTGAGCTTGAGGCCGTCGAGCATCGCGGTCACGTCGCGCTCGCCGGCCGGAAGCAGCCGCAGCGCCGCGTCGCGCATCAGCTCGACCATGATGCCGCCAGAGCCGATCAGCAGCAGCGGACCGTATAGCGGATCGGACTGCGCGCCGACGATCGCCTCGATGCCGGAGACCATTTCCTGCACCAAAAAGCCGTCGATCCCGGCGTCCGGGTGCGATTTTTTGGCCGATGCCACCAGCGCGTCGGCGGCGGCCAGCACCTCCTGGCGGTTGGCGAGATTGAGCGCAACGCCGCCGGCTTCGGTCTTGTGCACGATGTCGGCGGAGCGGATTTTTAGCGCGACCGGAAATCCGATCGCCGCCGCGGCGTCGGCTGCCTCCTGCGCATTCGCCACCGCGCGGCTTTGCGGCTGCACGATGCCGTAGCGCGCGAGCGTGGCGTCGAGCGTGGCGGGCGTCAGATCGCTCGGCGGCGCTGGCTCAGGAATGGGCGGCGCGCGGCCGCTGCGTTGGGCAAAGAACCACAGCGCGTTGATGGCGCGCAGCGTCGGCTCAAGACCTTGCAGGAACGGAAAGCCGGCCTTGTCCTGGATGTCGAGCCCTTCCTGCGTCACCTGATGCATCATGCGGCCGAACGCCAGCACCGGCTTTTCGGTCTCGCTCAACAGGCGGCGAAGCTGAGCGACGTCATCCCACACGCCACCCTTGCCCGGCAGCGACGAAGCCCAGGCGACGATATCGATGCCGGGATCTCGTGCCACGATTGCGCACTGGTCGGCGGCCACCTTGAGGGTCGATGGAATGCCGACGTCGAGCGGGTTTTTGGGCGCAATGCCTTCCTGCATATGTGGCATCAGGGCGGCGTTGGTGGCCGCGCTGAACTCGGGCACCACGGCGCCTTCGGTTTCCGCATAGTCGTAGAGCAGATCGACCGTGCCGCCCGAAGTGGTGACGAAACCGATGCGCGGGCCTTTCGGCAGCCGGCCGCCCTGGAACGCCAGCGTGCATTCCACAAGATCGTCGAGCGAGCGGCAATTGACGATGCCGTAGCGCTCGCACATCGCCAGATACGCCGCATAGTCGCCGCCGATGGCGCCGGTATGCGAGCGCGCCGCCGTGCGCGATTTCGCCGTGGCGCCGGTCTTGATCGCCAGCACCGGTTTGCCGGCTTCGAGCGCGCGCGCCGCAGCCATCATGAAAGCTTGCGGCCGGCGGATGCCTTCGATGAACAGCACGATCTGTTTGGTGTGCGGATCGTCGACCATGAAGTTCAGAAAGTCGGCGAGATCGAGATCGGCCTCGTTGCCCGACGAAACGGCGTAGGAAAAGCGCAAGCCGCGGTCGGAGGCGCTTTTCAGCCAGAACTGCATGGTGCCGCCGGACTGGAAAATTCCGGCGACTGGCCCTGCCGGCACTTTGCACAATTCGGTGTTGGGATAGGCGAACAGTTTTTCGCGGTAGCTGTAGGAGCCCATGCAGTTCGGGCCGCTGACGTGCAATTTGGCGGTGGCGAGAAAGTTTTTGAGCCAAGCGCCGCGCGCCCGCGACGGCTCGCTCTCGCCGTCGCCGACCGCGGACGCGTAGATCGTTGCCGATTTGACGCCGGCGGCCTCCGCATCGGTCAGCACGTCGGCGACATTCGCCGCCGGCACGATCACCATGGCATGGTCGACAGGCGCGCCGATGTCGCGCAGCGATGGAAAACAGCGTTCGCCGTAAACCGTCTGCTGTCGCGGATTGACCAGGTGGATTTTGCCGGCATAGCCGTTCTGGCGCAGATTGCCGAAAATCTGGCTGGCCCAGCGCGCTCGCTCCGAGGCGCCGACGATCGCTACCGACGCAGCCCGCAACATGCTTGCCGGCGACCGCAACACGCTGTCACTGCCCGCCACGCTTGCTCCCCATCCGCACCGACGCTTTGCTTGCTCCTATAGTCGCTTGCCGCGGGGATGACTACGGCGCTGAAAGCATGCCCTCTCCCCTTGCGGGAGAGGGCAGCGCCGGCCGCGCAACATACTCCGGTGGGTGAGGGGGCGCGGCGCCGCCGACCCCTCACCCATTCTTGCAGTTGAAACGCTGAGCGGCCCTCTCCCGCAAGGGGAGAGGGCAGGCTACGACGCTCGCACCCCGCTCAACTTCCTTGCCGCGATAGTGCTAGTGTCGCCGCCGTCAGCTAGGGAGTAGCTTACGCATGCGTCTCGACCGACTGGAAGGAAACCCCGACACCCGCGTGGCCTGGGGCAGCGACATCGCGGCGCAGATGCTGCGGCGTTTCGGCATCAAGTATATCAGCCTCAACCCCGGCGCGAGCTATCGCGGCTTTCACGACAGCCTGGTCAATCATCTCGGCAACGAAAATCCCGGCATCATCCTGTGCCTGCACGAGGACCATTCGGTTTCGATCGCGCATGGCTATTCAAAGGCGACCGGCGAGCCGATGGCCTGCGTGCTGCACTCCAATGTCGGCTTGCTGCACGGCATGATGAGCCTGTTCAACGCCTGGTGCGATCGCGCACCGCTGTTCGTGCTCGGCGCCACCGGGCCGGTGGCGGCGGAAAAACGCCGGCCGTGGATCGATTGGATCCACACCTCGCGCGATCAGGGCGCCTATATCCGCTCGATCATCAAGTGGGACGATCAGCCGACCTCGCCGGATGCGCTGGTCGAATCGATGATGCGCGCCAATATGCTGACCCGCTCGGCGCCGACCGCGCCGGTCTACATTTGTCTCGACGCCGGTTTTCAGGAGCAAAAGCTCGACAAGGAACCGGAATGGCCCGACGTGACGCGCTTCAAGGCGCCGGCGCCGCCGCGGCCGTCCAAAACCTCGGTCGATGAGGCGCTGGCGCTGCTGCAAGGCGCGCAGCGGCCGGTCATTATGATTGGCCGCGGCTCGCGCAAACCCGAATACTGGGCGCCGCGCATAAAACTCGCCGAGCGCCTCGGCGCTTGCGTGGTGACCGATCTCAAGCAGGGCGCGGTGTTTCCGACCGATCATCCGGCGCATTACTGTCCGCCGTTCAACGTGCTGGGCAAGGACGCACGCGAGCTGTTGTGCGAGGCCGATGTCATCGTCGCGCTGGATTGGGTTGATCTCGGCGGCGCGCTGCGCCAAGCCAAGAACGTCGGCACTTTGACGGCGAAAATCATTGCCTGTTCGCTCGACCAGAATCTGCACACCGGTGCCAACATGGAATATCAGGCGCTGCCGCCCGTCGATGTGGCGATGGCGTCGACCGCCGATGTCGTCGTGGCCGAGCTCAACGATGCGCTCGGTTCCGGCCGCAAGAATCCGTGGAAGGTGAAAGTGCCGGCAAAGACCAAGGCGGGCAACGGCGCCGCGATTTCGATGGAGCAGGTCGCGGCCGCATTGCGCGATCAATTCAACGATCCGGAGAACGTCACCTTCTGCACGCTCGGCCGCGGCTGGCCGTTCGATATCTGGCCGCTGCAGAACGGCATGGCCTATCTGGGCAAGGATGGCGGCGGCGGCCTGGGCTCCGGTCCAGGCCTCTCGGTCGGCGCGGCACTGGCGCTGCACGACCAGGGCCGCCACGCCATTTCGATGCTCGGCGACGGCGATTTCTGCATGGGCGCCACCGCGATCTGGAGCGCGGCGCACCATCGCATTCCGCTCCTCGTTCTGGTCAACAACAACCGCTCCTATTTCAACGACGAGCTGCATCAGGAAAACGTCGCGCGCACCCGCGGCCGCGAAGTGAAGAACCGCTGGATCGGCCTGCGGCTCGAAGACCCGATGCCCGACATCGCCAAGCTCGCCGAGGCGCAGGGCGCGGTCGGCATCGGGCCAGTGACCAAGGCGTCCGATGTCGCTGCGGCGATCGCGCGCGGCGTCGACGTGCTGAAAAAAGGCGGCGTCTGCGTCATCGACCTGCACGTCGATCCGCCGTCCGAGCGCCAGGCCA
This sequence comes from Xanthobacteraceae bacterium, assembly GCA_049584715.1. Taxonomy (GTDB): domain Bacteria; phylum Pseudomonadota; class Alphaproteobacteria; order Rhizobiales; family Xanthobacteraceae; genus BOG-931. The sequence goes on along the minus strand of JBAUYI010000009.1, from coordinate 14,548 downwards.
GCCACGCGCTCGGCCACCGCGCCACGGGAGAGTGAGCGCTGTCTCTGGCCCCTTCTTGGCTCTTCTTCGCCTTCTGCGGTCCGGTGCTGTGGGCTATCTCGGTGCATTTGGACAAGTATCTGGTCGAACGTTTCTTCAAGGACTCAAACGTCGCCATCATGGTGCTGTTCACGGCGCTGGTCGTCGTGTTGGCGCTGCCGATCATCTGGTATTTCGAGCCGACGGTCCTCAATCCGAGCCTCGGCAGCATCGCGCTGATCGTCCTCGCCGGCATCCTCTACATGACCGGGATGCTGTTCTACCTGCGCGCCTTGCAGAACGAAGAGGCGTCGGTGGTGGCGCCGTTTTTTCAGACCGGGCCGCTGTTCGGCTATGTGCTGGCTTACCTCGTGCTCGGTGAGACGTTGTCGCCGCGGCAGTTGCTCGGCGGCGCCCTGATCGTCGCCGGCGCCTTGTTCGTCTCGATCCGCATCGGCCAGAGCATGAAGATGTTCAAGACACGATTGGCGGTCTTGATGGTAGCGTGCGGCTTCATCATGGCGCTGGCGAGCCTGATCTTCAAAGTCTTCGCCCTGAAGGTGGAATTCTGGACCACGACGTTCTGGATGTTCGTCGGCGAAGGCATTTTCGGCGTTGCGCTGCTGCTGATCCCGTCGTATCGGCGGCAATTCATCGCGCTGCTTCGCACCAATACCGCGGCGCTGCTTTCGATCAACGCCTCCAACGAGCTGATCAATCTCGGTGGCGGCTTAGGCAGTCGCTATGCGCTTTTATTCGCGCCGTTGAGCATCGTGCAGGCGATCGGCTCAACGACGACGTTGTTTGTCTTCGCCTTCGGCATCGTGCTAAGCGTTTTCTTTCCGAACTTCGGGCGCGAGGATTTGTCGGGCCGCGAATTGGTGCAAAAGGGCGCAGCGGCGGTCATCGTCGCGATCGGCGTCGCGCTGGTGACGCGCTGAGACGGTCGCGTGCAGGGGAGGGGGCGATGACGACCATGAGAACCGGCGCCGAGCACATCAAGTCGCTCAAGGACGGCCGCGCCGTCTATATCGACGGCGAGCTGGTCACCGACGTCACCGAACATCCGGCATTCCGTAACGCGGTGCTTGCCGCCGCCGAGCTTTACGACTTCCAGGCGCAGCCGGAGAACGTCGAGCTGATGACGTTTCAGCCGGACGGCTCCAACCGCCGGGTCAATCGCGGCTGGCAGATGCCGCGCAATTACGAGGAGCTGGTGCAGCGGCGCAAGGCCTTGCAGGCCTGGGCGGCGCTGAGTTGCGGCTTCTGCGGCCGCTCGCCGGACCATCTGTCGTCGTCGCTGATCGGCCAGCGCATGGGCATCGAGGTGTTCCGCAAGCACGGTGCGGCGCGCGCCAAGGCGGTCGAAGATTTTTTCGATTATGCCCGCCACAACGACCTTTACGTCAGTTACGTCATCATCAATCCGCAGGCCGAGCGCGGCAAGGATTGGGGCCAGCAGGCCGAGGATCTGGTCGCCCGCATCGTCGACGAGGATTCCACCGGCATCACCATCCGCGGCGCCAAGATGCTCGGCACCGGCGCGGTCATGGCCAACGAGCTGTTGGTCGCCAACATGCAGCCGTTGAAACCCGGCGAGGAGGATATCGCGTTTTCCTGCGCGCTGCCGATGAACGCCAAGGGCTTGCGCGTGTTGTCGCGCAAATCCTACGAGGCGCACGCGGTGTCGGTGTTCGACAATCCGCTGTCGTCGCGGTTCGACGAGAACGACGCGCTGATGTATTTCGACGACGTCAAGGTGCCGTGGGAGCGCGTCTTCGTGCATCGCGACACCGACATGTGCCGGGCACAATTCCACGACACGCCGTCGCACGTCTATCAGAACTATCAGGCGCAGATCCGGCTCACGGTGAAGCTGGCTTTCCTGGCAGGCCTCGCCCGGCGTGTCACCGAGGCCATCGGCACCACGCGCATTCCGTCCGTCACGGAGCAGCTCGGCACGCTGGCGGCGCAAGTCGGCATGGTCAATGCCATGCTGTCGGGCATGGAGGCGTCCGGCGTGCAGGTCGGCGAATGGTACGTGCCGAACAAGCACTACATGTACGCGGCGCAGGTCATCACCCAGGAGCTTTATCCGCGTTTCGTGCAGAGCGTGCGCGATCTCGCCGGCGGCGCGCTGATCATGCTGCCGTCGTCGGCGGCCGATTTCGCCAATGCCGAGCTCGACGCCATCATCCGCAAGACCCAGCGTTCGGCGACCATGGAGCCGGAGCAGAAGGTCAAGGTGCTGAAAGCCGCATGGGACGCGATCGGCTCCGAATTCGGCTCGCGCCACACCCAATACGAGATGTTCTACGCCGGCGCCCGCTTCGTCACCGCCGGCCACAGTTTCCGCACCTTCAACTGGGACGCTGCCACCGGCATGGTCGATAATCTATTGTCGTCTTATTCGCTCAAAGGGGCGCTCGACGAATTGCGGAAGTAAGGCGTAACCCTATATTCTCCTGACACTATTCCGTCACCCTGAGGTGCGAGCGAAGCTCGCCTCGAAGGGCGACGGCCCGGGCGCCTCGGCCGCATCCTTCGAGGGCCGCTACGCGGCCACCTCAGGATGACGGAATGGGCACAGAGTGAGTGTGACGCGATGAATTGGATCTCCAACGTCGTGCGGCCGAAAATCCGCAGCATCCTGCGCCGCGAGGCGCCGGGCAATCTGTGGATCAAGTGTCCGGAGACCGGCCAGCTGGTGTTCTACAAGGACGTCGAGGCCAACCAGTTCGTCATTCCCGGCTCCAACTATCACATGCGCATGAGCGCTGCGGCGCGGCTCAAGACGATGTTCGACAACCAGACCTGGTTCGACATCGCCGTGCCCGAGGTGCCGGTCGATCCGCTGAGATTCCGCGACGAGCGCCGCTATGTCGATCGGCTGAAGGATGCGCGCAGCAAGACCGGCCTCAACGACGCAGTGAAGCTCGGCTTCGGCCGGCTCGACGGGCTTGCCGCCGTCATCGGCGTGCAGGATTTCGATTTCATGGGCGGTTCGCTCGGCATGGCGGCGGGCGAGGCGGTGATCAAGGGCCTCGACACCGCGGTGGAGAAGGGTTGTCCGTTCGTGCTGTTCGCGGCGTCGGGCGGCGCGCGCATGCAGGAGGGCATCCTGGCGCTGATGCAATTGCCGCGCACCACCATCGCGGTGCAGCGGTTGCGCGAGGCGCGCCGGCCCTACATCGTCGTGCTGACCAACCCGACCACGGGCGGCGTCACCGCGTCCTACGCGATGCTCGGCGACGTGCATATCGCCGAGCCCGGCGCGCTGATCGGCTTCGCCGGTCCGCGCGTCATCGAGCAGACCATCCGCGAAAAATTGCCCGACGGATTCCAGAAAGCCGAATATCTGCGCGACCACGGCATGGTCGACATGGTGGTGCATCGCCATGAGATAAGAGGAACCATCGCCAAACTGTGCCGGCTGTTGACCAAGGCGCCCGCGAGTGTGCCGCAATCGCTCGCGAGCCTGCCGGCGCCGGCGTGAGCGCGCGTTCCGGCGCGGGGACGGTGGACGCCATCCTGGCGCGGCTCTTGGCGCTGCATCCCAAGCGCATCGACCTGTCACTCGATCGCATCGAGCGCCTGCTTGCCGCGCTCGACCATCCGGAACAGAAACTGCCGCCGCTAATCCATGTCGCCGGCACCAACGGCAAGGGCTCGACCATCGCCTTCATGCGCGCGATCCTCGAAGCGGCCGGCAAGCGCGTGCACGTCTACACCTCGCCCAATCTGGTTCGGTTGAATGAGCGCTTTCGCATCGGGCGAGCGGGCGGCGGAAAATTTGTCGAGGATGCTGAGCTCGCGGCTGCACTCGCTGAGTGCGAAGCCAAGAACGGCGACGCGCCGATCACGGTGTTCGAGATCGAGACCGCCGCGGCGTTTCTCCTGTTCTCGCGTAATCCGGCCGATATCCTGCTTCTCGAAGTCGGGCTCGGCGGCCGGCTCGATGCCACCAATGTGGTCGAGCACCCGCTGGCGAGCGTCATCACGCCGGTATCGGTCGATCACCGCGATTTCCTCGGCGACACCATCGAGCAGATCGCCGCCGAGAAAGCCGGCATTCTCAAGCGCGGCGTGCCGGCGGTGATCGCGAGCCAGGCGCGCGAGGCGCTCGCGGTGATCGAGCGGCAGGCCGGTCGCATGAAGGCGCCGCTCAGCATCGCCGGCGAAAACTGGACCGCGACCGAGGAGCGCGGGCGCCTGGTTTATCAGGACAATGACGGGCTGCTCGATCTGCCGGCGCCAAAGCTTTACGGCCGCCATCAGTTCGAGAACGCCGGCGCGGCGATCGCGGCCTTGCGCGCGGCCGGCTTGAAGCTGCCGGTCGCGGCATTCGAGATCGGCATGACGCGCGTCGAATGGCCGGCGCGGATGCAGCGTCTGGCCCACGGCCGGCTTGCCGCTTTGCTGCCGCCGGAGAGCGAGCTATGGCTCGACGGCGGCCACAATGCCGACGGCGGCCGCGCCGTCGCGGGTGCGCTGGCCGATCTCGAGGAGCGGGTGTCGCGGCCGCTGGTGCTGGTGGTCGGCATGCTGTCGACCAAGGACTCGGAAGGATTCTTGCGTAATTTCTCAGGCTTGGCGCGCCGCGTCATCACCGTGCCGATCCATCAGGACAAGGCGGTGCCGGCCGAGGCGCTGGCCGGCATCGCGCAAACCATCGGCATTCCGGCGATCGCTCGCGACACTGTGGAGAGCGCGCTGACGGTCGCCGGCAAGCTTGACCTGCACCCGGCACCGCGCGTTCTCATCACCGGCTCACTCTATCTCGCCGGCGAAGTCTTGGCCGCCAACGGCACGCCGCCGGAGTGAAGCGTAGCCCGGATTGAGCGCCAGCGAAATCCGGGGTCAGCGTTTGAACTGGCCGAGCGTTCCCGGATTTCGCTTCGCTCAATCCGGGCTACAGGCTACGGCTGCCGCGACGCCGTGTAGGCCGCGATGGCGAGCATGTCGTCGAGGGTGAGCCGCTCCACCACCTGCTGCATCAGCGCCGATGACACGCCGCCGCGCGAGCCATCCTGGATGCTGAACAACTGGCGCACCACGTAATTGGCCTGCCGGCCGGCGATCGGCGGCACGTCGCCGAGCCCTTTCAGCGTCGGCCCGTGGCAGATGGCGCATGGCACGGTTTTGTCGGCGCCGGTCGTGACGATGGCCTGGCCCTTGGCAATGCTGCCCTTGGGCACCATGGCGACGAAGCCGGAGCGCGGGTCGCGATTGAGCACGACTTCTTCGTCTTCGGCGATTTCGATGATGCGGTTGCCGATCGGCTCGGTCGCGCCGCCGGGCAGCCGCAGCCGTTTGTTGCCGGGGCCCACATAGGTCTTGGGAACGGTGTCGGTCTCGACCACACGGATCCACGGCCGCGGCTTGAGCGACGCGAAATAATCGGCGGCGGCGTGCACGTCCTCTTCGCTGATCGCCTTGGCGATCGTCGTCATCGAGCCGGAACCTTTGCGGGCGCCGCTTTTGTAGTCGACCATTTGGTGGACGAAATAGCCCACGGGCAGCGCGGCGATATAGGCCGACTCGTCGTGGCCGGTGCCGGTCGGCAGGTGGCAGGAGGCGCAGGCGCGCACGGTGGTGCTTTCGCCATGGGCGACGATTTGCGGCATCGGCGGATGCAGGTCGGGATACCAATCGGGCGGATTGAACAGATCGTCGATCTCTTTGCGCGTATAGGACTTGTCGCTGCCCGGCACGGTGTGGGGTTGTTCGTCGGCCGGCAGCGGCGGCTGCACCTTGTCGGTCACCGGGAAGGCCCAGTCGGGCCGCTCGGCCGCGTAGGCCAGCATCGGCGCAAGCCCGATCAGCAACGCGCATAGCAATCCGCGCATGATTCGTCCCCCACAACCGGAGGCCATTATTTCAGCGTTATGGCGATCTCGCAATTCACCTTGCGCCGGACCACACCGTGCGGCGGTGACGAAGGTTTAGGGCTTTGCGGGCACCATGTCGGCGATCCGGGGAACCCGATGTCCGAATGGCAAGACCTAAAAGCGGAAAGAAATCGCCAATCGGTCGCGCGTCTCACCCGGGCATTGCCGCGGATTTTTCCGCCGATCGTGTTGTCGCGGGCGCTTGGCCGCTCGTTCGTGCCGCCGACGCCGCGGCTGGCGATCGATTCCTATTGGCGCGCGCATCCGCTGCGCGCCGATCGGCTGGCGCGGGCGCTCGCAGGCAAGAGCGGCGCGCCCGACACCTGGACCTGGCGCTTGGGCCAAAATCGCAAGAGCGGATTGCCGGCGACGTTCCGCATTCCGCCCGCGCCCTATCGCGAAGCCAAATACGCGCGCGGCCCCGGTTTTTGCTGCGTCTGCGGGCAGGCGGTTTTCCGCTTTGGCTGGCATGTCGATCTGTGGGATGCCGGCCCCAACAAGAATGCCAACTGGCACTGCGCCTGCGTGATCGCCTGGCAGTTCTGGAACGCGCCGAGCGGCGAAGCCAAACTGCTGCGCCGCCTGCAGGCGCGCCGTTGCGGCGAAAGCGGCGGACGCTTGTGGAAGACCGCAGAGATCGATCACCGCGTGCCGTTGTTCCGGGTGTGGGGCGAACATCGCGACACGCCATGGCCGGCGCTTCTGGCCTATTGGGGTCTACCGAACCTGCAGGTGATCAATCGCGACGCTCACACGGCCAAATGCGCCAGCGAGGCGCGTGATCGGAGTGCGGCGCGTAACCTGTCATTCCCCGCGAATGCGGGGAATCCAGTAGGCGACGCCTGAGCCGTTCTGCTCGGCCGGCGATTACTAGGTCATCCACCTTCGCGGATGATGACAACCACTACATCATGATCTCGCCGAGATTGATGCTAGTGCCGAGGTTGGCTTCCACGGTCTTGGAGCGGCCGCCGGCGAAAATCTGCACGGCATAGCGGCCGGAATTCTCGTCGAGACGATCGAATTTGAAGTCGCCGTAATTGTCGGTCGTCGTCACCGCGACCGAAACGCCGTCCTTGACCAGTTGCACGCTGGCGCCTTCGACGCAATCGACGACGCCGTTCTTGGTCTCGGCGATCGAGCCGCCGATGAAGCATTTGGAATAGCGCCACAGGTTGCGATAATAGACCCGCGGCTTTGCATTCAGCTCCGGCTTCATCACTTCGAGATGCTCCTCGCGCGCCATGCGCGCCATCTCCTCGTCCTCGACCTTGATGGCGCGCATGGCGCCGGTCGGGCAGGATTGCTGGCCGCGGGTCTGCTCCCAGCCCTGGTCGATCAGATGGGCGTCGAACGTCCAGGCCTGCGGCAGCTGCTGCTCCTCGTTCCACCAGATGTGGCCGTAAGGACAGGCCTCGACGATCTGCTTCTGGCCTTTGGCTTTGACCGGGTCGATGATGACGATGCCGTCGTTGCGCTTCTTGATGGCGCCCTGCGGCGCCGCCTTGATGCAGGGGGCGTCGTCGCAGTGATTGCACATGGTCGGAACGTAGGCGATGTCGATCATCGGGATCTGCCCGCGTTCCTTCTGCAAGATGTTGATCCACTTGTGGCCGTGCTTTGGCATCGGCGCCGAATAGCCCGGCCAGTCATTGCCGACATATTCGTCCATGGCGGACAGCGTGCACAGATTGCAATTGGTGCACTCGGCCACGTCGATGATCATGTTCCATTTTTTCATCGCGATATTCTCATCCACTCCTGTCATGCCCCGCGAAGGCGGGGCACCCAGTAGCCGCAGACGTTGCGGCAAAAATTTCAGCGGCGGCGATTACTGGATCGTCCGCCTTCGCGGACGACGACAGTGTAGTTATTTCGCCGGCACGAGATTGGCTTCCATCAGCGTCCGCTTGATTTCCTTGTCCTTCTCCATCGCCGCAAACACCGCCGACATGTGCTCGGTGCGGCCGTCCCACAGCTCGATCTGCACCAGCGAATTGGCGCCGGCGAGCGAATGCGTTGACTTGGTCTGGGTGCGCTCCGGCGTCAGCAGGTTGAGACAGCCGCCGCGATCGACCGACTTTCCGGGCTCGCCCATCGGGTCGTAGATGGCGGAGGATTCGTAACCGTGGGCCACGCCGCGCGGCAGCCGCTGGGTCGGCAGCGCCGCACAAATCACCGCGCCGCGGTCGTTGAACACTTTGACCAGGTCATGTTTGTTGATGCCGCGTTCTTTGGCATCGTCCGCATTCATGCGCATGATCCAGTAGTAATAGCCGCCAACCTTGACGCGGTGGTCCTCGATATTGAGCAGGAACGAATCCTTGCCGTCGCCCTGGGTGTGGAACGAATATTTGGAATGCGGCGTCAACAGTTGCAGCGGATAGCGCTCGAACAATTCGCCGGAATGCGCACCTTCCCAGGACGGCTCGTATTTGACGATCGGCGGCCGCTCCGGGTCGTGAAAGCGCAGAAGCGAATTGCACTCGAATTCGAGCTTGCCGGATTGGGTCTGCAACCCGCGCAGATATTCCTCGGTGTAGTCGGACGGCAGCGGCTGTGCCTCCGGCACGTCCTTCTTGCGGTTTTCGAAGAACCAGCGGAACGACACCGGCGCGCGCAACTTCTCTTTCTCGGCCGGCACCACGAAGTAGCCGCGCTTGAGAAATTTTCGCCACGACATCATTTTCGGCATGTCGGATGCGAGATAGACTCGCTTGACCCAGTCAATCTCGTTACAGCCTTCGGAGAAGTAATTGGCCAGCCCGAGCGGCTTGCACAGCTCGTTAAAAATCCAGAAATCGGATTTCGATTCGCCCTGCGGCGCGATCGCCGGCGCCTGGAACACGATGACCCGGTGATTGAGCTGCTGCTGGCCGTGGTGGCCGTAGCCGCCCAGCCCCGCCCATTCCGAGATGTCGGTGCGTTCGAAGTTCGTGCACGCCGGGAGAATAACGTCGGCGAACTTGGCTTCGCCTTCGAACCAGATCGACTGGTTGACGACGAATTCGAGATTCGGCGACTGATACATCTTCACCCAGCGATTGGTGTTGTTCATGGTGGAGAGGATCGAGCCGCCGTATTTGTAGAGCATGTGCACCGGCGAATGGCCGGGCGCCGGATACAAAAACCGCGCGAACTGGTGCTCGATGGATTTGCCGACCCACGGATAGCCTTCGGCTTTGCCTTCCGTGATTGCCTCCGGCACGAAGATGCGCGGAATACGCTGGCCGTTCGAATTCATGGTCGGCAGCTGCGGCATACGCTGGTAGAGCTCGACCGGCATCGCGGTGTTTTCCAGATCGCCCGACATGCCGCCGTCGGCATAGCCGGGGAAATAGAAATTGAAATCGATCGGCGTGCCCCATTGCAGGTTACCCATGTTGATGCCGGGCTTGCCGAGGCCCTGCATCGCGGTGAGGCAGACCATCACCCGCGCCCAGGGAATGCCGGTCTGGTTGCGGCAGGCGCCGCCGTGGCCGTTGCCCCAGCCGCCGGGCGCCAGATAGACGCGCTTCTTGCCCCATTCGCGGGCCAGCGCGCGCACGTCCTTGGCCGGAACGCCGGTTTCCTTCTCCTGCCACTCGGGCGTTTTCGCAATGCCGTCGTCGTCGCCGACGAGATACGCTTTCCACTTGTCGAAGCCGACGGTGTGAGTTTCGACATATGATTTGTCGTAGAGGTCTTCCTTGATCCAGACGTAAGCGATCGCCATCGCCATGGCGACCGAAGTGGTCGGCTTCGGCGCGAACCATTTGCCGGGCAGGAACTGCGCGGTGGCGTTGAAATACGGATCGACGTGGACGACCTTGATGGCGAGCTTCGGATCTTTGAGCCACTGCCGGCGCGTGGTGCCCTCCTGGGCGCCGTAAGAACCCGAAGTCGATTCCGGATCCGCGGCCCACGACACGATCATGTCGCAGTTCTGCAAACAATCCTCGACCGTGCCGTAGGTTTCCGACTGGCCGACGCGCAGCGTGTGGCCCCAATGATGCACCGCGCCCCAGTACCAGCCTTCCCAGGAGTCGGGATTGTGATGGATGCGCGTCATGCCGACCGCATTGGCGAAGCGGAACAGCGCCGAGAGGTAGTAGCCGATATTGCCCCAGGTGTGATGCGAGCCGTGGGAGAAGGTGATGGCGCCCGGGCCGTATTCGCGCTTCTGCCGCTTGATCTCGTCGGTGACGAGCTTGATCGCCTCATCCCAGGAGATGCGCACATAGCCCGACTTGCCGCGGTTTTGCGGATTGCGCTCGCCGTTCGGATCGTAGTCGATCCTCTTCATCGGATAGAGCAGGCGGTCCGGCGAATAGACGATGGATTTGGCATTCTGGCCGTGCGGCGCCAGGGTGGTCTTGCGCGGCGGCGTCAGCTTCACGCCCTTGGCCTCGATGGTCCACGACGCGCCGTCTTCTTCGGTGAGATCGATCGGCGTCATGCGCAAGATCTTGCCGTCCTTGACGTCGACGAAAACCGGCCCGCCGTTGGTCATGTTGCAATAACGGGTGATGCCGCCGCGCAGCTTCTTGCCGTATTTGAGGCCGGCCGACTGGCTCATCATCAAGGTCTGCGCGAACCAGTTGGTCAGATATTCGGGGCCATCGACGGTGAGATTGAAATCCTTTTGCGCGTTGATCTGGTCGAGCCAGTTGATCGGCGGCATCAGCAGCGAAGCGCCGATCTTGGCGTTCTTGAACATCAGCTTGATGTCGGGCTTTGCGTGCAGGCCGGCGCCGGTCGTGATCACGCCGTCGTTGAAGGCGTACCAGCGGCCGATCTCCTCGTCGCGCGTCATGATCTGCGCCACGAGATTGTGCTCCTTCACCCGCGCCTTGAATTTCGGATGGCGCCTGGCTGCATGTTTGAGGAGTCGCGCCACACCGAACAGGATGATGGGCAGCTTCATCGTGGCAAATGCCATGTCTTCCTCCTCATTTCGCGCCAGCGCACGGCGACCCGTTCCGCGCGGGACATATCCCTGAGGGCGCAGCCGGCTCGAAGGGCTGATTTTGCAATAATTCCGTCGTGATTGAAACCGGCTCTACCTCATAGCTGCTACACTTAGACAGGAAAGGGCGCCGTGGTGGACGCAATCTCCTCCCTCTCCCCAGAGGGGAGAGGGATGGGGTGAGGGGGCTCGGACCCATCGGTGAGTCCCGAACCCCCTCACCCCCACCCTCTCCCCTACGGGGCGAGGGAGCCGCATGCGCGTGCGGCGCCAATGCGTACTTCTGAACGCTAGCGAGCGACGATATTGCGCATCTCGCCCTGACGGCCGGCCAAAAACAGCTGCATATTGTCGACGATCAGCGGCATGATGAAATCCTCATATTCGACGACATAGCCGCCGATGTGCGGCGTGATGAACACGTTGGGCAGGTCCCAGAACGGGCTCGAGGCCGGCAGCGGTTCGGTCTGGAACACTTCGAGGGCGGCGCCGGCGATGCGGCGCTCGCGCAGCACCGCGAGCAGCGCCGCCTCGTCGACGGTCTGGCCGCGGCCGGCGCTGATGTAATAGGCGGAAGGTTTCATGGCGGCGAAAATGCCGGCATCGAAGATGCCGATATTGTTTTCGCTCGCCGGCAGCATGTTGATGAGATAGTCGGCGCGCCGCGCGGCGTCGAGGAGCCGATCGGTCGCAATCATCTCGTCGAAGCCCGCCTCCTGGCGCGGCGTGCGGGTGATGCCGATGACGCGCATGCCGAGCGCCTTGAGCAGTTCGGCGATGGCACTGCCGACGATACCGGTGCCGGCGATCGCCGCGGTCTTGCCATGCAGCGTGCTCCACAGCCGCCGCCCCCAGAAATGCGCCTTCTGGTCGCCAACCGCCCGTACCGCGTCGCGGCTGATGGCCATCATCATATAGACAACCTGCTCGCGCATCGGCGGCCCATGGATGCCGCGGCCAGAGGTGATCAGCACGTTCGGCTTGAGCGACGGGCAGCGCAGGAAATGATCGACGCCGGTCGCCAGCGATTGAATCCATTTAAGCCGCGGCGCGCCTGCGAGCATGAAATCCTGTACCTCGATGCCGAACATCATCATGACATCGATATCGCTCAGATCGCCTGTGACTTCGCTTTTGTTGTGGAAGAGCTGAAATTGCAATGCCGGAAATTTTTCGCGCAAGGCATCGCGATACATTTCGGCATGGACGTCAACAATGAGAACTTTGGTCATGCCGGTGGCAGGCCCAGGTATTTCGCCGCATTGCCGAAGGCGATATCCGCCCGCAATGGCTCCGCCAGCGCCGTGTGATCGAGAAACTCTCCCGCCTCCTGCGCCGACTCGAAAGGATAATCGGCCGCGAACATCACGCGGTCTTTGCCGAGCGCGGCCAGCGTGCAGTTCAGCGGCTCGGCCGAGCACATGCCCGACGTCGTCACCACGATATTCTGCTTGATGTATTCGGACGGCGGCTTGGCGAGCTTGACGCCGTATAGCTTCGCCCGGCTGTCGAAGCGCCAGAGCAGGAACGGCAACGTCTCGCCGAGATGGCCGAGCATCACTTTCGCGCGCGGAAAGCGGTCGAACAGGCCGCTGAACACCAGACGCAACGCGTGCGAGCCGGTCTCAAATCCCCATTCCCAGGTGGCGCGACGCAGGCCGGCGACGCCTTCGAGCGCCGGCGACGGGGTGATCGGATCGGTGGGATGAATATAGATCGGCGCGCCGAGCGCCTCCGCGCGCTCCCAGAACGGATAGAGCGACGGATGGTCGAGATACTGTCCGTGGGTGTGGCCGTTGATCATGGCGCCGGCGAATTTCAGATCGCGCATGCAGCGCTCGAGCTCGTTGGCGGCCTCGCGCGGATCCTGCATTCCCAAATGCGCAAAGCCGGAATAGCGGTCCGGGCGTTTCTGAACCTCACGCGCGAGAAAATCGTTGGCCTCGCGGGCGACGCGCGTTGCGGTTGCCACGTCGCGCTCGATCTGGACGCTGGGGCCGGCGATGGACAGCACGGAGCGCGCAATGCCGGCCTGATCCATCGACTGCAGGCGCTGCTCGCCGAAGTCGGTCAGGCGCGCCAGGAGATTGGCAGCGTGCTTCGGATCGACATTGCTGACGGTCGAGCGCCAATAGGTCTCGTGTCCGGGAGCCAGAAAATGCTCCTCCAGCGCAATCTTTTGCACCATGCGTTCCTCGAACGTTTCCCCGCAAGCCGGGCTTGACCTAAGTGGCCGACGACGGGTCTATAACCGATATCCAGTGTAGTGGTATACCGCCCAATGCTATAAGCGTGGCAACGCGTGGGCGTGCTTTAGGGAGGTGTTGCGTGGTGAAGAAGATACGCGGCGTGGCGTTGGAGGAAAACCTCAATAACACGATGGGGCTCGAGTTCTACAACCTGTCCCATCGCTTCGGGTACCAGTCGCCGAACTGGCCGTATTTCGAAGACGTCAAGATCGAGCGCATCCATTACATGGCGAAGTCGGGCGTGCTGTCGCAGCGCATCACGACGTCGATGCACAACACCACCCATATCGACGCGCCGGCGCATGTGGTGCAGGGCACACCGTTCATCGACGAAGTGCCGCTGCCGCATTTCTTCGGCTCCGGCATCGTGGTGTCGATCCCGAAGAAGAAATGGGAGCAGATCACCTACGACGACCTGGAGAAGGCCGCCGGCAAGATCGTGCGCCCGCGCGACGTGGTGATCGTCAATACCGGCTGGCACAAGCTCTACGAGGACAGCGAGGATTATTTCTGCCGCGCGCCCGGCTTCGTGCCATCGGCCGGCGAGTGGTTCGTCGAGAAGAAGGTCAAGGTGGTCGGCCACGATACCCAGGCCAACGATCATCCGCTCGCCACCGCGATCGGGCCGCAGCGCAACGGGCCGCTGCATCCGCATCTCGCCGAGGAATACAAGAAATGGTCCGGCGGCCGCGACTGGAAAGAGGATTTTCCCGAGTGGGAGCCGGTGCACCGCATCCTGTTCAAGAACGGCATTTTGGGCATCGAGAATGTCGGCGGCGACATCGACAAGGTCACCGGCCGGCGCTGCACCTTTGCGTTCTTTCCGTGGAACTGGGATCGCGGCGACGGCTGCATCATCCGCCTGGTGGCGATGATCGACCCGAAGGGCAGCTACCGGATCGAGAAGGGGGAGAAGGTCTGATGATCGTTCGCAAGTTCTCAGAAGCCAAGTCCTACGAAGCGCCGAACCATCGCGACTACAAATCGTTCCGCGTCTACGGCGCCGAGATGGGCGGCTCGCAGTCGCTGGTGTTCGGCATCTCGCATTTCCTGCCGGGCGGCGGCGCCGGGCCGGATGCTTCGCCGCCGGAGAAAATCTATTACGTGCTTTCGGGCGAGCTCACGGTGATTGCCGGCGGCAAGGAGACGGTCGCCAAGGCCGGCGACAGCGTCTACATCGGCCCGAACGAGAGCCGCGAGATCATCAACCGCAGCAATGAGGTTTGCACGATTGCGGTGGCTGTGGCGCCGGTGAAATAACCTAAATGTCATCGTCCGCGAAGGGGACGACCCAGTAATCACCGCCGCCGAGGAATTAGCCGCAGCGCCGGCGATTACTGGGTGCCCCGCCGGAGCCTGTCATCGGGCCGGCCACTTCGGGCCGGACCCGTTGGCGGGGCATGACAGAGTTGAGGAGAAACCATGTCCGAAGACTTCCTGAA
>JBAUYI010000008.1:0-2979 GCA_049584715.1 Xanthobacteraceae bacterium | reverse complement strand
GGCCCCAGGCCGCGCCGACAGCGCCGAGCCGCATAATCAAGACATAGCTGACGAGGAGATTGACGACCAGCACCAGCGACGTGTTCCAGAAATAGAATGAATTGCGCTCCGACAGCAGAAAGCCGATGTGCAGGTATTGATACGTCATGATCTGGAAGATGACCGCGATCGACACGATCGGCATGGCTGCGGCTGCCATGCTTCTGAAATCCGGGCCAAGCACCACGTCGGCGATTGGTGTCGATACGACCGCGAGGCCCACCGAGGCCGGCAGCACGATCGCGAGCAGGAACTCGAAGCACTCTTCGAGATGGGATCGAACGGCGTCGCGGCCTTGATTGGTGTAGATCCGCACTGCGAGCGGGCAAAAAGCGGCCGCCGCGCTGATCGCGGGAATGATCAAGGCCTGCCGAACCAGGTCGGCGCCGGCGCTGAATTGCCCGGCGGCGGCCGGGCCGATCAGGTGCGCAATGATGAAGCGGTCGATCACGCTCGATAGCGAGTAGAGGGTGACCGACGCCGTGAATGGAATCCCAGCCTTCGCCAGCGCGAAGAGCCGCGCGCGGTCGTAGCAAATAACGGTCCCTGCCCACACGGGAGCGGCGAAAACCAGAGCGGCCAGGAGATAGGCGAATGTCGACGACATCAACAACAGGACGCCGGTGTGCCCGGCGATCGAGACGGTGACACCGAACACCGAAACCAGAACCGCACGGACCACCGTCGCCTTCATCACCGTGAAAGCCTTCAGGCGGGCCCGCAACAAGTCCTGGCCCACTTCGAAAAACCCGACCGCGAGCGCCAGCGCGGCGGCGGCCAGCGCCGGGGCGCTGCCGATGCCGGCCAAAACCGCCACCACGTAGGCCAGCGGCGCCGACAGGCACGACAGCATGAGTCCCGGCAGCAGGATGCCGCGAATGTCGGTGCCGTCGCCGCGCGCCTGTTCGCGCATGATGGGAAGCCGCAGCCAGTTGCTCATGAATGCGGTGGCGATACCGGCGAAGCCTACGCCGAGCACATAGGTGCCGAACTCGGCCGGTGCGAACAGCCGCGTGAACACCATGACGTTGATGAGACCAAAGACAGCCGAAATGACATTGGCTGCGAAATTGACCGCGGTCTGTCCGACAAGCATGACTTGGATTCTATAGCCTGGGTTTCTTAACCCCGGCTTTTTGACGTCAAATTAAATCATTAACCTGGTGTTCAAGCGTCCGCGCCGGCATCGCCGGCCGGCCGGGCCGGGCGCGCTGCGGATTGGTTAATCGTTCGACCGCCGCGCGAACATCATGCACGGAGGTGCCGTTGAAGGACGCCGACGAGAACGCCACGCAATGTTCGGGCGCCGCCTGGAGCATGGCGTCGAGGGCTATTTCGTCGAGCGGCTCGCGGTCCCAATAGCTGAAACACGGCGATTGCGTCGTGCAGCGATGGCGGCGCAGCAATTCGGCATCGCTGCAAACCGCAAAGCCGTACAGCATGTACTCGGATATGGCGTGGGCGCGGTAAAGGGCGTCGATCCATTCCAGCCCAGTCACTTCTTCGATGCGCGCGGTCATCGCGCGCACGGCTTGCTGATTCCAGAAGATGATGTGGCCGATGAAATCGTCAGCCGGCAATGAGGGCCGTTGCAGACCGAGCAGACGATGGCTCGATCGCACCCAGTCGCAATGATCGGCCATTGCGGCGGTGACTTCGCGCGGCCTGATGTAGAGCGGCGTCGGATTCGGCAGTGCCATCCCCGCCAGATCGAACGGCCGGAAGAACACCACGTCGGAATCGAGCATGCAGCTCGCGGTCTCGGGGACGATATGGGCGGTCGCGATCTTGGCGAATTGCTGAATGTGCCAGCCGTTGACCGGCTTGCCGCGCAGCGCCCACCAATATTGCCGATTGTGGCGGCGAATAAAGCGCGGCAACGATTTGAGCCAGGACGGCAGCAGTTGCGACAGCGGCAGCACGTGGCGCCGGCCCTTGTCGAACTTGGCGAACAGCGCCAGCTCATCGTCCGGAACGATGAGATAGTGGTTGGCAAAAGCGCTGACCTGGCGATCGACGCTCTCGCACAACAGCGTGCAGCGCTCCAGATCGTGCGAATAGGTCGGTGTTATCAGGGCGACCGCGTTCATGTCACGCCGCCTCTCCGTCCGGCTCTTCGCCGCGCAGGATGCGAAGCGCCTGCGCTACGGTGACAAGCCGGCAGCCGGCGGCGAGCGCGCTACGCAATGCAAAAGTAAGGAACTCGGGCCGCACGCCGTATTGGCTCGGTGTGTCGTTGACGTCGTGGCTGGCAAACAGCAGCCAGCCGTTGCGCCGCACCGCCTCGGTAATGAGATGCGTAACGTCTTGGCGGCCGACCGATGCCTGTTCCAGCGCGTTGGATTTCAACACGCTGAGATCGGCGACATCGGCGTTCACGCCAGGCGTCGTCGCGCGGCAGGAATCGTAGCGCCCGCCGAGATAGCGCTTGGTGGCGAACGATATGTCGCCATACGGATAGGCGAAGTTGCGGACCGGGACATGGCCGAGAACGCCTTGCAGGAAGAACCGGTTGCGATCGAGGTCGCTCGCCAGCGCTTGCCGGCTGATGCCGACAACTGGCGTGTGCGAAAAGGTGTGGCACGCGATCTCGTGGCCTTTGCCGTGCAGGGCCTTCAACTGCTCGGTGGTCGCAAGCCGTCCGGTCGGGCTGGGCTTGCCGCATTTCTCGCCGGAGATATAGAAGGTGCCGCGGGCGTGAAATTGCTCGAGCAGCGCGGCGCCGGTGGTGCACGCCGTGGCCGCCGCGTCGTCGAACGTGAACGAGACCAGCGGCCGCGTATTACGCATCGTCAGTTTTTTGGTCGGCACGTTGCGCGCCAGGAGCCGCGTGAGCTTCCCGGCCAACATTTGATACGGCGCTTCAGTGAAGCCGGGCACGCGCGGCAGCGTGATCGGCGCGGTGAAGTCTTCGGAAAAAGGCAAGCTGGAGTGTTGTTG
>JBAUYI010000007.1:0-2821 GCA_049584715.1 Xanthobacteraceae bacterium | reverse complement strand
GTCAGGCCGAGAAAGCACACCGCGGCGATGACCACCCCGGTCGCCAGCGAGTAGCCGATCCGGCCGCCGACCGCCTTCCATCCGGGGTGGCCGATATAGACCGCCGGCGGGAACGGGCTGCCGAGCAACGCGCCGACGATGGCGCCGGTGCCGTCGGCCAGCAGGATCTGGCGCAGGCTGTAATCGTCGCCGGCGGCCGCCGCACTCTCTACATTGTTCATGCCCTCGGTGAAATTATAGATGCCGAGCGGCACGGCAGTAACGAGCAACGGCCCGATAGCGCCCAGTGCCTTGGCGAAATCGGTTGACGGATAGGGCAGCCGCAAACCGAACTGACCAAAGGCCGCGACCACGTCGGCGGGCTGCATCAACTCGTCAAGGTGGACGAGCTTGGCCAGCCAGGCGAGCGCGGTGCCGAGCACGACTGCGACCAGCCCGCCCGGCAGCCCATAAGGCAGGCGCACACCGGCCATCCAGCTGACCAGCACGATCGCCAAGGACAGCATGAACAGCCACGGGTCTTCCCAGCCGAGAAAGGCCGGCCGCATCGAGATGAACGCGATCGAAATGCCGGCAAGGGTGCCGAGCATCGCCGCGCGTGGCGTGTATTTGCGAACCGTCGGACCGACAAACGCGCCCAGCAGCACGATTGCACCGATCACCAGGCACCACACCAGACCCGACCGCCAGGCGAGCAGCGCATCGTGCGTCTTCAGGTAGATCGGCAGCATGATCAGGAAGACGACGATGAACATGTGCGGCACGCTCGGCCCGTAGGGCATCGCCGTCACATCGTCGCGCCCTTGGATTTTGGCGAGCCGCCACGCCAGATAGGCGTAATAGAGATTACCTAACGGCAAGGCGATGCCGAGGGCCGGCAGGATTCGGCCATAGACAATGTCGGCCGGCAGGTTGACCACGTGCAGGCACAGCCCAGTCAAGACGATGACGTTCAGCACGACGTTGGTGAACAGGCCGAAAAAGCCGTTCCAGTCGCCTGGGACCCACCAGCGCGGCGCGTAGGCTGTCCGGTTCATCGCGCTCCCTCTCGAGGATCGGTCGCCGGGAGGGCGGCGATGACCGCGGCGGACGAGGCCACCCAGCCGAAGATGCCGCCCTGCGCCTTGATCATGCGCAGCCCCATCTCCTGGAATTCGGGAAAGTACGAACCGACGCAGTCGGCGACGACGACGCATTCGTAGCCGCGGTCGTTGGCTTCGCGCACCGTGGTATTGACACAGACCTCGGTGGTGACGCCGCACACGATCAATTGCGCGATGCCGCGATTTTTCAGCATCGCGTCGAGGTCGGTCGCGTGAAAGGCGCCCTTGCCCGGCTTGTCGACGATCGGCTCGCCCGGCACCGGGTAGAGTTCGGGGATGATGTCGTGCCCGGGCTCGCCGCGCACCAGGATGCGGCCCATCGGCCCCGGGTCGCCGATCCCAGCCGGGAGCCGGCCGCGCGCCTTTTTGGAGGGCGGCAGGTCGGTCAGGTCCGGGCGGTGGCCCTCGCGCGTATGAATGATGTTGAGCCCGACGGCGCGCGCCCGGTCCAGCAGGCGCCGGGTCGGCGCGATGGTCCGGCGCAGCAACGAGACGTCGTTGCCGAGTGCGGCGCCAAAGCCGCCCGGCTCCAGAAAGTCGCGCTGCATGTCGATGATCACGAGACCGGCATGCGCCGGATCGAGATCGAACGGGTAAGGCTCTGCCGCGATGACCGTCATGATGGCTCACGGCGCGTGCAACAAACGGGCCGACCGCGGCCACTCGCGTTCTCCCGCCTCTGCTGAATGCGAACCTTGGCCGGCAGCCTGCACTCAGGGCGCGAAAATGGGCAACGGCATGCTTAACAAACGATCGGTCGCCCGCGGTGCAAACCCCTCACCGACCTACCCTCACCGACCTAAGCGCAACGAGGGGGGCGAAAACCACCGCCGATGGGTGTCAGGGTCGTCGCATTAGAAAGCGCCGCCGCCCGGCTGGTGCCTATCGCTGGAACGGACCAAGAGGCGCGGGCCGAGTTCGCCGATCGAGGGCACCCCCAGGAGACCGAGATCGCGGTCGATTTCCTCGCGCAGGATGTCGAGCGCCCGCTCCACTCCGGCTTTGCCCGAGGCGGCGACGCCATACAGCATTGCGCGGCCGGCCAGCACCGCATCGGCGCCGAGCGCCAGCGCCTTGATCACGTCAGTGCCGCGGCGGATGCCGCCGTCGACCAGGATCGCGATCCGGTCGCCGACGGCCTGCCGCGCCGCCGGAAGCAGGTCGAGCGGCGCCACCGCCCAATCGAGCTGCCGCCCGCCATGGTTTGAGATCACGACGGCGTCGGCCCCGATCTCAGCCGCGCGCACCACGTCCTCGACGCTCAACAGCCCCTTGATGATCAGCTTGCGCGGCCACCGCTCACGGATCCGCGACAGCGTCTCCCACGACAAGGCCCGATCCATCTGCGAGCGGATCCATTGGGCGCTGTCGAAAAACCGGCGCCGCTCCTTCGGCACGAAATCGATCACGTTTTCAAAGCGCGGCATGCCGTGCGTCATCAATCCGGCGGCCAGCCAGCGCGGATGCATCAACACGTCGAATTTCGAGCTCCAGGTCAGCGATTTTGGGTCCGACATGGTGCGCTTGTGCCATTCCCGATTGCCATAAATCTGGGCGTCGACGGTGACGACCAGCGCTTCGCATCCAGCGTTGGCCGCCCGCTCGATCAGGCTTTCGCGCGCCTCGGGCGGACCGAAGACGTAAAGCTGCCACCAATAGCGCAATCGTGGCACGCGCCCGACCCGGTCCATCGCATCGTTCGACATCGTGCTCTGGGC
>JBAUYI010000006.1:0-6794 GCA_049584715.1 Xanthobacteraceae bacterium | reverse complement strand
CCCCTCACCCCACCCTCTCCCCGCACGCGGGGAGAGGGAGTCGCGAGCGGCGAGGTCGAGTGAGCAAACAAAATCACCCGCCGGTCATCGGCGGGAAGAAGGCGATCTCGTGGGCGCCATCGATCCGCGTGTCGGCGCGCACGTGGTTGCGATCGATCGCGGTGCGGATCACTTTCGGATTCTCGAAGGCGTAGGCGTAGCCCTCGCCACGTTGGGTGAGCCAGGCGACCAGTTCGCCCACGGTGGCCACGCCCAACGGCGGATCGATCTCCTCTTCCGCCAAGCCTATGCGCTCGCGCACCCAGGCGAAATACAGAAGCTTCACGCATCCTCCCGGGTGAGGTGGTGCACCCCGGCCTGCAGATAATCCCAACCGGTATAGAGCGTCAGTATGGCCGAGAGCCACAAGAGCGTGATGCCGATCCGGGTGACCACCGGCACGATGGCGTCACCGGCCTCGCCACAGATCAGAAAGCCGACGGCTATGAGCTGTAGCGTAGTCTTCCATTTGGCGAGCCGCGTCACCGGCACGCTGACGCGCAGCTCGGCGAGATATTCGCGAAGGCCCGAGACCAGCACCTCGCGGCAGAGAATGACCACGGCGGCGAGCAGCGCCCAGCCGTGGATGGTGGTTTCCGCCGCCAGCATCAACAGGCACGACGCCACCAGAAGCTTGTCGGCGATCGGATCGAGCATGCGGCCGAGCGAGGATTGCTGGCCCCAGATGCGGGCGAAATAGCCATCAAAAAAGTCGGTGACGCCGGCGGCGATGAAAATCGTCAGCGCCACCCAGCGCAACCACAGCCCGCCGTCGAGAATGCTCTGCCAATACATGCAGCCGACCACGACCGGCACGGCGGCAATCCGGGCATAGGTCAGGATGTTGGGCAGCGCGCTGGCGTGGGCGCCGGCGCGGGGCCGTGCCGCGTTGGTCGTGGTCGAGTTCATGGCCGCACCATAGCGCCGCCCGATGACGGCTGCGAGACCCAAGGCGCGCATGTCAGTGCGTCGCTGCGCGACGCCCCTAATGGAACCTTACTCTTCCGCATGGCCGCCGTCCTACTTTAGGTCGCACCCTCATGAAAAAATTCGTAAATCCGCCGCGCCGTTTCGGCACTGATGCCTTCGACCTGCATCAGGTCGGTGACCGCGGCACGCTCGATGGCTTTCAGCGTGCCGAAGTGGAGCAGCAGCGCGCGTTTGCGCGTCGGTCCGATGCCGGCGATCTCCTGCAGGCCGGCCTCGCGCATGTCGCGCGCGCGACGCGTCCGATGCGAGCCGACGGCGAAACGATGGGCCTCATCGCGCAGCCGCTCGACGAAATAGAGCACTGGGTCGCGCGGCGGCAGCTTGAATGAGTCGCGGCCCGGGAGGAAGAAGGTTTCGCGGCCGGCGTCGCGGTCCGGCCCCTTGGCGATGGCGGCCA
Source organism: Xanthobacteraceae bacterium (assembly GCA_049584715.1). Taxonomy (GTDB): domain Bacteria; phylum Pseudomonadota; class Alphaproteobacteria; order Rhizobiales; family Xanthobacteraceae; genus BOG-931. The sequence continues at coordinate 5,368 of JBAUYI010000006.1, read as the reverse complement.
GTGGCACCTCGGCGCCAAGGCCGGCGAGCACTTCGCGCGCCGCATTGAGCTGCCCCAAGCCGCCATCGATCAACACGAGGTCCGGCCACGGCGACTCGTCGTCATCTTCCCTCCCCCCTTGCGGGGGAGGGAGCCCGAGCAAAGCGAGGGCAGGTGAGGGTTCGAGAATCCCAGCGCCGGCCGGGATTCCCGGACCCTCACCCGGCGCGCCGCTTTGCGGCACGCCGCCCTCTCCCGCAAGGGGAGAGGGCAAAGTTCGCGGCGCTTCGGCCATCAGCCGCTTGAAGCGGCGCTCCAAAACTTCGCGCATCATGGCGAAATCGTCGCCGGGGGTGAGTTCGGTCGAGCGGATGTTGAACTTGCGATAGTCCTTTTTGCGAAATCCCTCCGGCCCGGCGACGATCATGGCGCCGACCGCGTTGGTGCCTTGGATGTGGCTGTTGTCGTAAACCTCGATGCGGCGCGGCGGGCGCGGCAGGCCGAAAGTCTCGGCGAGTTGATGCAGTAGTTTTTGCTGCGACGAGGTTTCCGCGAGTTTTCGGCCGAGCGCCTCGCGCGCATTGGCAAGCGCGTGCGCCATCAAATCCTTCTTCTCGCCGCGCTGCGGCAGAGAGATTTCGACCTTGTGGCCGCTCTTGGTGGCGAGCGCTTCGGTAAGCAGCGCCCGGTCCTCGATGGCGTGCGAGATCAGGATCAGGCGCGGCGGCGGCTTGTCGTCGTAAAACTGCGCCAGGAAGGCCGAAAGCACTTCGCCCGGTCCGAGCGATTTGTCGGCCTTGGGAAAATAGGCGCGGTTGCCCCAGTTCTGCCCGGTGCGGAAGAAGAACACTTCGACGCAGGTGAAGCCGCCCTGCTGATGCACGGCAAAGACATCGGCCTCCTCGACGGTGCGCGGATTGATGCCCTGCTGCGATTGGATCGCCGACAGCGCCGAGAGCCGGTCGCGGTAGATCGCGGCGTGCTCGAAGTCGAGGGCGGCGGACGCTTGCTCCATTGCCGCGGCGAGCTCTTCCTTGACCGATTTGCTGCGGCCGGACAGGAACGCATTGGCCTCGCGCACCAGCACCGCATAATCGCGGAACTCGATCTCCTTGGTGCACGGCGCCGAGCAGCGCTTGATCTGATAGAGCAAACACGGCCGGGTGCGGCTTTCGAAGAACGGATCGCTGCACGAGCGCAACAAGAACGCGCGCTGCAAGGCATTGACGGTGCGGTTAACCGCCCACACTGAGGCGAACGGGCCGTAATATTGGCCGGGCCGCGAGCGCGCGCCGCGATGCTTTAAAATTTGCGGCGCCCAGTGGTCCGAGGTGATCAAAATATAGGGAAACGATTTGTCGTCGCGCAGCGTGACGTTGAAGCGCGGGCGGAGCCGCTTGATCAGGTTGGCTTCGAGCAGCAACGCCTCGGTCTCGGTGCGGGTGACGACGAATTCCAGGGTTCGGGTCTGCGCGATCATGCGCTCGATGCGGGTGTCGAGGCCGGTCGGCCGGGCGTAAGCGCCGATGCGTTTCTTGATGTTCTTGGCCTTGCCGACATAGAGCACGTCGCCGCGGCCATCGATCATGCGATAGACGCCGGGCCGCGACGGCGCCTCTTTGATGGCGTGGACGACGGCGTCGCGGCCGGCGGCGAGCGAACCCGCCACCTCGTCGGGCTCGATTGCCGCGGCTTCGTCGGTTTGCGGCAGCGCCTCTTCGTCGTCCTCCTCGACGAAATCGGGCTCCGGCGCGACGTCTTTCTTCGGATCGCTCATGCAGGCACTTATGGTCTTCGGTCTCAAGCAGCTCAGGCCGTGAATATAGACTTTCTTAATGATGTCATCTTGGAACTACTTAGCAGTTCATCACCGCTTAACTGAAACATCGCGATAAATTCTATAGGCTGGGTAGACGGTCTAGGCGCCTTACTTCGAGCCTCAATATAGGCATCCAGGGCCCACCGCGCGTCGGCGTTGTGGTCCGTCCGATGCGGTCGCGGAGGTCAACAATGAAGACAGTTCTTGGCGCAGCTCTCCTTATCGCAACCGCCGCCATGGCCGGCCCGGCGCGCGCCGCCGACCTTCCGGCCGCTCCCTACTACAGCGCCCCCGCGCCGCTTTCGGGCTTCAGCTGGATGGGCCCCTATCTCGGCGCCAATCTCGGCTACGAATGGGGCTCTGTGAGCAACAATCCGACCAAGCCGTCCGGGATCTTTGGCGGCATCCAGGCCGGCTACAATTGGCAGTTCGGCCAGTTCGTCACCGGCATCGAAACCGACATCCAGGCCTCGGCGGCGAGCGATACGTTTGCGCCCTGGCAGTTCACCAATCCGTGGTTCGGGACTCTGCGCGGCCGCGCCGGCGTCGCCATCGGCAATGTGCTGTTGTTCGGCACCGCCGGGCTTGCTTATGGCAGCTTAACCGTGGACAGCCCCGGCAACCTGTCGGAGACCAGGACGAGCCCCGGCTGGGCCGCAGGCGCAGGTGCCGAAGTCGGCTTCGGAGCGCACTGGTCGGCCAAGGCCGAATGGCTCTACCTCGATCTGGCGGACCGCACGTTCTCGGTCACCGGCACCACCAATGGGCTGACCGCTAACCTGTTGCGCCTGGGCGTCAATTATCACTTCTAGACCGCGACCGGGTTCCATTTCCGGGAGGTAGCGGGTTCCACGAGCCAAGTAAGTTCCGTGCAGCTCGAAAGTTCCCATTGCACGATTTTCGCCACCGTTAAAACTTCTTTTACCACTGGGGCGCCGGCGTTAAGACATTGTTCCCTTTAATCGTGGCTCTACTGTTTCAAATCTTGCCATATTGTCGTCCAGATAGACAAACCCACTGTGTCTTCCCTGCACTAGACGCAAAAATGCTCACGAATACTATGCGGCCACCTAATCAATGGAGGTCCATAATGAAGCGCGTATTTCTTGCCCTTGTCGGCTTGGCGGCACTGACGGGCACAGCGGCGGCGGCCGATCTTCCGCCACGTCCGGCACCGGCGCCCTATTACAAGGCTCCGGTTGCCATTCCGGTCTACAACTGGACCGGCTTCTATATCGGCATCAACGGCGGCGGCGGCTTCGGCCGTTCGCAGTGGGATTCGACCGGCAGCTTCGACATTTCCGGCGGTCTGGTCGGCGGCACGGTCGGCTACAACTATCAGTTCGGCCAAGGCGTCGTCGGCATCGAAGGCGACATCGACTGGGCCGACATCAACGGCACCACCAACACCTTCTGCGCGTTCGGCTGCAAGACCAGCGACCATTGGCTGTCGACCGTGCGTGGCCGACTCGGCTACGCCGCCGACCGCTTCATGCCCTTCGTCACCGGCGGCGCCGCGTTCGGCGATATCCGCGCTTCGACCCCGGGCTTCGCCGGCGGCAACAACACCAATGCCGGCTGGACCGTGGGCGCGGGCCTCGAATTCGCCATCGCCGGCAACTGGACCGCCAAGGCCGAATATCTCTATGTCGATCTCGGCAAGTTCAATTGCGGCATCTCCTGCGGCGCGCTTGTGACCGACAACGTGTCGTTCACCACCAACATCGTTCGCGCCGGCGTCAACTATCGGTTCTGATCGCCGCGACGAATACTTAAACGACAAACCCCGGGGCCAAAACCCCGGGGTTTTTGTTATTTGCGGACGATCGGCCGGCAAGCGCACCAGATCGGTTCGATCGGTTCAATGTTCTAAGCCTCGGCTTTGCGAATTATCGGCACGCAATCCGAGCTTCATGGACCCGTCGTAACCCATGACGGCGGATCGGGCGGGAGACTCAGATTCTCCCGAAAGGTCTTTATGCGCAGTTCTTGCACGGCCGACGCCTCCATTTGCGCCTCGATGCCGGTGGCACGGTCGTACCTGCCGTCCAGAACGCCATAAAACAAAATGATCGCGAACAAGAAGATGCTGAATATCGTCAGCGATCTATGATCGACTTTCGCGCCGAACATATAGACATTGAGACCGCCGACAAAGGCCAAAACCGCGGGCACTAAATTTCCGATCGCAGATGAGCCGCTTATTCCCGTCAGATATCCCGCTATGTAGGCTATAAGGACAATGGGGACGGCCACTAAAACGTCGGCATATTTGAATTTCTTGCCCTTATTCTTGCGGCTGTCGATGACGGCAAAGACCAGACCCGCAAGAACGCCGATCAGAAAGGGCTTGATGAGAAGTAAGAAAAATTGCTCCTCGGAGGCGAACATCGCGCCGCTCAGCGTGGGAATGGACTAATCAATGGGTTCTGGGAATTCCCGGCCGCCGTACACTTTTTCTGGGCGACACACGCCGTGAACACTTTCTTTTCGTCGTCGGTCAATTGTTTGGTAAATCCGTCCTCACAAACCTGCTTGGTGCAGGGATCACCATTGCTCGCGGGCGCAGGTCCATTTTGTGCCATGGCCGATGAGCCTGTGAACACCACGGCCATGACAGCCAGCATGACAGCCAGCATGACAGCCAGCACGGCAGCGAGGGCGGTGCAGAGCGACGCTATTTTCCTCGACATGCCGCATTCTGGGCCAAAATGAAATTCTGCGCAATCGACGGTTATCGCAGGCTTCCGGCCGCAATCCAGGTTCGGTGCCGCGAAACCCCGGAGCGAACGCTCCGGGGATCTTCGTCGGCAAGCCCGTCATCGTCGCAACAGCAACCAAAACTCAAGCCGGCACGACCGGCACCTTGTCCTTGCGCAGCTTGGCGATGAATTGCGGATCGTTGTGCAGATGCGCGGTGACCAGTTCCGGCGGCGTGAGCGCCAGCCACTGGTCGAGCGACACGTCGGCGTAATAGTCACTCTTGAAGATTTCCAGAAACTTCAACGTCGTGGTGCCAGTGTTCTCGATGTAATGCCCCATGGCGAAGGGCACGAAGCCGACGTCGTTCTCGAAGAAATCGAAGGTGCGCGCCTGGCCCGACGCCGCGAACACGCCCATGCGCGCCTGGCCTGCGATATAATATTGCCACTCGTCGGTGTTGGGATGCCAATGCAGTTCGCGCATGCCGCCTGGCTCGACCTCGACCAGGGCGGCGGCGATTGTCTTGGACACCGGAAACACTTTGGTGTCGGTGATGCGCACCGAGCCGCTTCTGGTCTTGATCGGCGTCTGCGCCAGCATGCGATGGCTGAAACTTTGCGGCACCGGCGTCGCGCCCGCGATCTTGTCGCCTTCGAGCGGTCCGGGCAGCGGCGCCGCGAAGATGTAAAGCTGGCTCGGGTCGGGCACGTTGGCGAAGGCGGAAGCCTCCATGCCGAAATTCTTGGCCAGCACCTCCGGCGGCGTGTGCTTGATAAAATCGCTGAGCAGGAAGGTGTTGTCCTCGTCGAAATCGCCGTCGTCGAACACCAGGAGAAACTCGCAGCCGTCGGGGCCCAGGCCCTGGAT
>JBAUYI010000005.1:0-6777 GCA_049584715.1 Xanthobacteraceae bacterium | reverse complement strand
GCACCGTATTCCGCGTGGGCTTCGCTGCGTTCAGCCCATCCTACGACCTGATGCCGAATTACGACGCAGCAAGCGCCTCGGCGTGAACGACCGTTATCTCCAACTCTCGATCATCCATCGCTTCGGCAGCGGCGTTCAGGCGGTCCCGCAGCAAGGACCGCTTGGACCGTTTTGTTTCCGCCGCGAAGCCCAACAGTTCGTTGGGCGATGTCTGCAGAGTTTTTGCGATCCGGACGAGCGTGGCGAGGTCCGGCTCGTTTCTGCCGGTGACGTAGTTTGCATAGCGGCGCTCGCTCACCCCGATCCGGCGCGCAATCGCGGCATGGGATAGCCCCAACTCTTGCGCGCGCGTCCGCAAAGCCCCGGCCAATGCGTCCATAGGACGAATCTGCTCCAGGCTTTGCGGGTTAGTCTATGTATGATGTGTTCCCACCGATAGGAACAAATCGTAGGTTTACGACGAAGCCGGCTCGTGGCCGCATGCGGAAGCCGTATGCGAGCGACGACCTCAATGAAAATTCCGCCCCCTCGATTCCCGTACGGCACAATTCACAGCGCAGCGGGCGCTCGCACGACCGAGCACCCGCTGCTATCCGCTGATCCGCAATCCGCCGGGATGGGGCTCGTGGAAATTCTCGGCCTTGGCGCAGGCACCGAGGCGCTGTTTCGCGCCTTCCTCGCGGAGCACGACCGCGACCGTCTTGCCGCCCGGTTCTGGCTGCAGGTTTATCGTAACATCGTCGCGGCAGAACGCAGAGAAGGCAGCACGACGCCCGTATGAGCTGGGGCGTGTCCTCACAAATGCCAGCAGTCTCAGGTCCGCTTCCCGAGGATAACCGGATATCGCAGAGGCACATTGGATCAGTCGAAAATGACCCAAAGCGGACATTGCGCCTCGTCTCGCTCTAGTTATTCTGGCCACTATCAAAGTGTCACCTTATCATGGACGGAAAACATGGTTCGTCTCCTTGCATTCGCTCTTGCCGCCTACTGCTTTCTTCAACCTGAATTGGCTCTCGCAGAGGACACAGCGAAGCAGTTGGCAGGTAGTTGGAAGCTAAACTCATGGACTATTCAGATTATCGGTGGAGAGGTCACAGAACCATTCGGTCCCAATCCAAAAGGCAGGGCGGTCTTCACACCGGACGGGTTCTCGGCGTTCATGATCGCGAGGCCAGATCGCAAGCCCGCAACAAGTGATGCGGACTCGGCCGCGCTCCTCAAATCACTGATGGTCTACACTGGAAAATTTACGGTCGATGGAGACAAGCTTACGACCAACGTCGATCTATCGTGGAACGAGCTTCTGACTGGCACGGCCCAAGTCCGGTTCTTCAAGTTGGAAGGAGACAAGCTCTCCATTCGAACGGCTGAACAAGCCAGCGCCGTTTATCCCGGCAAGAGAGTGGTGGGAACCCTCACTTGGGAACGCGAACACTAAGAGCGCCAAGGCTGGTATTCTGCGATGGACAAGACCCGCAAAACTCGCCATGGCAGTGCCGCGAAAGCGAAGGGGAAACGATGGATTTGAAGCTTACCGGCCGCACCGCGCTGATCACCGGCAGTTCGAAGGGCATTGGGCTTGCGGTGGCGCAATGGTTTGCGCGCGAAGGCGTCAATGTCTGCCTGGTGGCGCGCTCGGGCGATCGCCTGGAAAAGGAAGGCGCCGCGATCGCCAAGGAGACCGGCGTTAAGGTGCGCACGCTGGCTGCGGACCTCGCCGATGCTGCCGCGCGCGAGCGCGTGTTCCAGACGTTTCCGGACGTCGACATTCTGGTGAACAATGCCGGCGCCATTCCCGGCGGCTCGCTCGACGACGTCGATGAGGCGGCCTGGCGCGCCGGCTGGGATCTCAAAGTTTTCGGCTATGTCGGGCTGACGCGGCTTTATCTGCGCATGATGCGCGAGCGCAAGCGCGGCGTGATCATCAACATCATCGGGCTCGGCGGCGAGCGGCTCGACGCCACCTATATCGCCGGCGCCATGGGCAATGCCGGCCTGATGGCGTTCACCCGCGCCATCGGCGGGCGGAGCACCGCGTCCGGCGTGCGTGTCGTCGGCGTCAATCCGGGCCCGGTGTTGACCGATCGCGTCGAAGTTTTAGGCCGCAAACGCGCCGCGACGCAGTACGGCGACGAGAACCGCTGGCGCGAGAGCTTTGCCAAAATGCCTTACGGCCGGCCGGCATCAACCGACGAGATCGCCGCGACGGTGGTGTTTCTCGCGTCCGATCTGTCGTCGTACACGAGCGGCACCATCGTCACGATCGACGGCGGCATCGCCAACAGTGGTGGAATGCCGTAGCGCTCGTCATTCCGGGGCCGAGCCAACGGGTCCGGCCCGAAGTGGCCGGCCCGATGACAGGCTCCGCGAGGAACCCGGAATCCATAATCACAGTGCCAACAGAAATGCCACTGAGCGTAAATCTTTGACGGTGGGAGTTATGGATTCCGGGTTCGCGCTTTCAGCGCGCCCCGGAATGACGGATTAATTCCGCCCGCCGCCGGCGAGGACCGCGCGGGTCGGCCGGTCCGGCCCGAAATCATCGACGCTGTCTATGGCGAGCAAATCGGCAAGCCGGGTGCGAGCGCGGTTGACGCGGCTCTTGATGGTGCCGACGGCGCAGCCGCAAATCCCCGCGGCGTCCTCGTAGGAGAAGCCCGAGGCGCCGACCAGGATCAAGGCCTCGCGCTGGTCCGATGGCAGCTTGGCGAGCGCGGTGCGGAATTCCTCGAATTCGACCCTGCCGGTCTGCTCCGGATGGGATTTCAGCGTCTCGGCATAGCGGCCGTCGGCGTCTTCGACCTCGCGGCGGCGCTTGCGATATTCCGAGCGGAACAGGTTGCGCAGAATGGTGAACAGCCATGCCGGCATGTTGGTGCCGGGCTCGAAGGAATCGATGTGCGAGAGCGCGCGCAGCAGCGTCTCCTGCACCAAGTCGTCGGCGCGGTCGATATTGCCGCACAACGAGATGGCGAACGCGCGCAGGCTCGGCACGGTGGACAGCACTTGGTCGCGGATTGCTGGGTCAAGCTTCATTGCGACGAGCCTCTGGCTTTCAGTCTTGATCGCTCAAGCGGCGGACCAGATCGGCGATATGCGACGGCACGCCCTGATTGACGACATCGTCGTACATCGAGCGCAGCTGCTGGCCGATCTTGGCCTGGACCTCACGGCCCAGCCGTGCCTCGGGTTTAGGGTGGTTAACCGGCATGCCCATGGAATCTCGGGTCTCTGGCTTGTCCGAAGCTGGCTTGTCCGACTCTACCGCTTCAAGATTTGTCCTACGGTGTTTCATATCGCCATTTTTCCCCCGTTCGCCCAATTTCCCCTGTTCGCCCATGTCAAACCCGCCCTTGGTACGCACAAGCCCCACCGATAATCCGCCAACGCCCGGTTTTGCCCATTGGTTCCCGGGTTCGGGAACTTTTTTCGGAACTTTTTTCGCACCACCACGTTTTTGTCGGTTAGCCTTGGGAACCGTGAAGGGGAGGGCCTAGTGCCTAATTCACAAGCAGTACTCCAACACCTACCGTTTTTGCGCCGTTATGCCCGTGCCCTGACCGGCAGCCAGTCCTCCGGCGACGCCTATGTGGCGGCGACCCTGGAATCCCTGATCGCCAGCCCGGAAATGCTGGCCGAAAGCACCAATTCGCGGGTCGGGCTCTATCGGCTCTTCACCAAGATCTGGGGCTCCTTGGCGGTGAACGGCAAGCCCGAGGCGGGCGAGGGCGTTCTGGCGCCAGAGCAACACATCACCCAGCTCACGCCGCGACCCCGGCAGGCCTTCCTGCTGGTGGCGCTGGAGGGTTTTTCCGAAGAGGACGCCGCCCAAATCCTCGGCTGCGACCTTGCGACACTGCGCAGCCTGGTCGAGGAATCCGGCCGCGAGCTCGCAGCCGAAATCGCCACCGATGTCCTGATCATCGAGGACGAGACCTTTATCGCCATGGATATCGAGGCCCTGGTGGAAAGCCTCGGCCACAACGTCATCGGCATCGCCCGCACCCATAACGAGGCCGTGGCGCTCGCCAAGAAGAAGCGGCCGGGCCTGATCCTGGCCGACATTCAGCTGGCCGACGGCAGCTCGGGCCTCGATGCCGTCAACGAGCTCCTCGGCACGTTCGAAGTGCCGGTGATCTTCATCACCGCCTACCCGGAGCGTTTCCTCACCGGGCAGCGGCCGGAGCCGGCGTTCCTGATCGCAAAACCGTTCCAGCTTGCCGTGGTCTCGGCGGTGGTGAGCCAAGCCCTGTTCTTCGGCCGCAAGGCCCGCCAGCGCGAGCGGCAACCGGTCGAGCGCCAGCCGACGGTGTAGCCCTTCCACCGAGCATTCTCTCCGAGGCGTCATGGCCGGGCTTGTCCCGGCCATCTACGTCTTTGGCGTCAGGCCACAAGACGTGGATGCCCGCCACAAGGGCGGGCATGACGCTTGGTGGTGTGCGTGTGCAGCCAAAAAGTTAGGGCGCAGCCGATCGGCATATCGGCTGCGCCCAACATGACCGGCCAAGCACGGGGGGAGGGGGGAAAGGATGGCCGGCCGCCTTGTCAAAGCGCGACCGCCTTATTTGTTCCGCTTGGCCAGCGGCCCGGCAACACGCCAGCAAAATATTTGCCGATCTGATCACGACTCGGTGAGAACCAGGAAACCTCGGAACGGCTCACCCAGACAAATGTTGCAGCAGCGTTGAATGGGCTCTGGGGCCATTCGCATGTCCGGGACGCGGTTCCGGCGCGCTGGAGGCGGTCCGATGGCTAGGCAGTTATATCTTCGTATAGTGAGTGCGCTTGGTCTTGTTGCGCTTGCCGCGCTGTTCGTGGGTATCGACCCCTTTCTGAGCGCCGGCGCCACCCTGAGCAGCCAGACACCCGCCGTTTCGGTCAATCGTACTCTCAAGGGCGACCGGCTCCCGATAGCCAATTCGGCCATCCTCGACGTCCCTGACGGGCAGGCGCGATTTGCCCGGCAGCCGAACACCGAGACGCGCGCGCAGACGCCGTTCGCGTGTGACCCGGCCTTCAGCCTCATCCGTTCGCCCAATTCGCCTCCCGCCGGAGCGAACGTCTACCGCCGCTGCATGGCCTGAGCGCCTCGAGCGCCAATCGCTTCAAATTTAAGGCGATTGCGAGCTTTTTGGTGGGGCGGGATCTTTACGGGAAACCGCTATCTGTCCCGAAACAGCTTCGGGGCAGAACTTCGGGGGCAGCAGGCCTTTTCAAATCATGCTCAAGCCGACTCCTCCCCGCAGCGCCGGGGCAGCCCCTTTTCGCGCCTGCCCGCAGAGAACCATTCCGGGTCGGGAGGCGACTAATGAAGGACACCAGCGAAAGGGGACGCTGCAGCACTCCAGTCGATCTTCGATCAGCTACGCGGAGCGCTGCGGAACCTTCCAACGATGTCACGGCTTAACAGAACTGAAATCGGCACTTCAGCAGGGTGGAGAGTATCATGGCAGCGAGCGCTCGATTCCGACATCTCCGTAGGGTCGCTCTTTTTGCGAGTCTTATGACGATCACAGCCGCTCCGGCTTTTGCGCAGACATTGTCGTATCAGCCGGCCGATCGCGGTTTGGCTTTCCCGCAATACGCGCCGCAGGCACAGCAGCCGAGCGCGCAGAGCAACGACGAAATGCCGGCGGAACTGCGCCGCCAGATTGTTTCGTATCAGGGCAACGAGGCGGCCGGCACCGTCATCGTCGACACCGCGCACACGTACCTTTATCTGATCCTCGGCGGCGGCAAGGCAATGCGCTACGGCATCGGCGTCGGCCGCCAGGGCTTCACCTGGTCGGGCACGCAGACCATCACCAAGAAGGCGGAGTGGCCGGATTGGACACCGCCGCCGGAAATGATCGCGCGCCAGCCGTATCTGCCGCGCTGGGTCGGCGGCGGCCCCGGCAATCCGCTCGGCGCCCGCGCCATGTATCTTGGCGGCACCGACTACCGCATCCACGGCACCAACGATCCGACCACCATCGGTAAGCACGTGTCGAGCGGCTGCATCCGGCTCGCGAACGACGACGTGATCGATCTGTACAGCCGCGTCAATGTCGGCGCCAAGGTCATCGTGTTGCCGAACAGCGATCGCAATGCCGCGGTCGAAGGTGGCCGCCGCGCTTCGCTCGGCGCACCGATGACGGCGCAGATCCAGGTCAGGCCGGCGGACGAGCGTCCGTTGCCCCCGGTGGCTGCTGTCGCCCCGATGCGCGTGAGCATCCTGGGTGTCAACTTCTCCGGCGCCAACTGACGCCATCCATATTGACGTAACGGCCGGCCTTCGGGCCGGCCGAATTTTTTAAGTTCCATTGCAATGGCCGAAGCGCGTGGGAACGGGCTTCGGCCTATTTTATTTGTTTATATGAATGACGATATGAGAGAGGGAACTCGGAAGTGTGAGCGTATGGACGCGTCGAACCGCAAAGAGATCGAGACAACTCGACCGGGGGTAGCTGCGAAAGACAGCGACGGCTCCGAGCGTCGCAATCTCGAGAACGAGTTGCGCAGCCGCGCCAAGCAGCAGGAAGCGCTGGCGCAGCTCGGCGAGCGCGCCCTGGTCGAGCCGGATCTGGAGCGGCTGCTCAATGACGCGGTCTCGACGGTCGCGCTCACGTTGGCGGTCGATTTCGTCAAGATCCTCGAACTGCTGCCCGGCGGCACCGACCTGTTGTTGCGCGCCGGCTACGGCTGGACGGCGAGTCTGGTCGGCACGGTGCTCACGTCGATCGAGGCCGGCAGCTATGCGCACTTCACGTTGAATTCCGCAGCGCCGGTCGTTAC
>JBAUYI010000004.1:0-2714 GCA_049584715.1 Xanthobacteraceae bacterium | reverse complement strand
CGCCAAGCTCGAGCCCGAGCGGCGCCGCGACGGCGCCTATCGCTGGGGCATGTTCGAGGACGCCGCCCAGGAAGGCCGCATCCTCGAAGTCTTCCTGGTCGAATCGTGGATGGAGCATTTGCGCCAGCACGAGCGCGTCACCAACGCCGATCGCCTGGTGCAGGAGGCGGTGCAGAGGTTCTCGCTGGAAGGCGCGCCCAAGGTGACGCATTTCATCGCTGCGGACACTTGACGTTGTAGCCAGGCCACTGTGGCACGCTGTCCATTGATCGGGCTGCCAAGGTCCGGCACTATCCGCGCGGCACAAAAAAGGGGATGAGGGAAGCTATGGGTGGACAGCGAAAAGCGGCCGTTCGGATGATTGGCATAGCCGTCGCCATGGCCGGGTTTGCGGCGCTACAGGCGTCGCCGACTTCCGCGCAAGCTCCCATCACCATGAAACTCTCCACCGCCACGCTCAATGACACTCAGCATGAGTGGCTCAAGCGCTTTGCCGCCGCGGTGGAACAGGATTCCAGCGGCCGGATCAAAGCCGAGGTCTATCCGGCGAGCCAGCTCGGCGCCATTCCGCGGCAGATCGAGGGCGTGCAGTTCGCCTCGATCCAGGGCTGGTGCGGCCCGCCCGAATTTTTGGTCGGCGTCGATGAGCGCTACGAGGCAATGAGCGCGCCCGGCCTGTTCACCAGCCGCGAGCAATATGAGCGCACCATCAAGGATCCCGCGGTGACCGGCCTGATGCTGGGCTTGGGCGCCAACAAGGGTTTGGTCGGCGCCGGAATTTTCCCGATCGGGCCGTCTTCGATCATCACCCGCAAGCAGATCCAGCATCTGTCCGACTATGCGGGCTTGAAGATTCGCGTGCTCGCCTCGCCGTTTCAATTGGAGATGATCAAGCGGATGGGCGCCTCGCCGGTGGCGATGACGCTGGGCGACGTGCTGCCGGCGTTGCAGCAGGGCGCCATCGACGGCTCACTCACGACCATGACCCAGTACACGACTTTGCACTATATCGACGCGGCGAAGTACGTGGTCGAAACCGACCAGCCCTATGTCAGCTCGATCACCGTCCTGAGCAAGAAATGGGTCGACGGTTTGCCGGCCGATCTGCAGAAGATTGTCCGCGATGACGCCACGAAGACCTCGGTCGACATGGTGTCATTCATCGACCAGTTCTTCGACGCGCAGCGCCAGGTCTGGAAAGATTCCGGCGGCAGCGCGATCCACCTGCCCGAGGCGGATCAGGCGGCGATGCTCGCCAAGATTTCCAGCATTGCCGAGGATCTGTCGACGTCGAAGCCGGACTTGAACGCGGCGGTCAAGGCAATTTTCGCCGCGACGGCGAAGAACAAATAAGCGTCAGCCGGGCTGTTGCAGCCTCAGCAGCGCGCGCAGCCGCTGCGGCGTGACCGGAAGCTCTTTCACCGCGCCGGGCCGGCCGATCGCGTCATCGATGGCCGCGGCGATAGCGGCGCCGACGGGATTGACGCCGCCTTCGCCGGCGCCCTTGAGGCCGAGCGGATTGAGCGGGCTCGGCGCGTCCTCGGTGATCAAGACCTCGACCGGCGGAATTTCGCGCGCCGTCGGCATCAGATAATCGGCGAAGCTGACTGACAGCGGTTCGCCACGGGCGTCATAGAGGAATTCCTCGAACAGCGCGCCGCCTAGTCCTTGCGCCACGCCGCCGGCAATCTGGCCCTCGACCAGCATCGGATTGACCGCCTTGCCGATGTCGTAGGCGACGACATAGCGCTCGACGACGGTCGTGCCACTGTCGCGATCGACGCGCACCACGGCGAGATGCACGCCGTAAGGATAGGTCATGTGATGCGACTCGAACCAGCCTTCGGCGGAAAGGCCGGGCAGCGCATCGCCGAGAAGTTTTGCCGCCGGCAAGAGCGCGCGGGCGATTTCGCCGAGCGTCACCGACGGTCCTTGCGCGGCGGATTTGCGCACCACCTTGCCGTCGATGATGTCGAGCGTCTCCGGCGCGGACTGCAACAAAGAGGCCGCCGCCGCGAGCGCCTTGTTGCGTAATTTGGTGGCGGCGATGCGGGTGGCTTCGCCGGTCATCACCGTGACGCGCGAGGCGAAGGCGCCCATGCCGTAGGCGATGCGATCGGTCTGGCCGTGCACGACTTGGATAGAGCGATAATCGACGCCAAGCGCATCGGCGCAAATCTGCGCGACGACGGTTTCGACGCCTTGGCCGATCGAAGCCGCGCCGGTGACGACTTCCACGGCGCCGCTGGTATCGACCGTCACGCGCACGCCGTCGAACGGCCCGAGCCCGCTTTTCTCGACGAACACGGCCAAACCGGCACCTACCGTTTCGCCGCCGGCGCGGCGCTGCCGCAAGTCCGCTTGCAGCTTGTCCCAGTCAGCCGCCGCCAAGGCTTTGTCGAGGAGGCCCGCGTAATCGCCGGAATCGTAGGTCATCTCCGTGCCGAGCGTGTCGAAGCCGAGGACATAAGGCATCTCGCTCTTGGCGATGAGATTGCGGCGACGGATTTCGATCGGATCGATTTTGAGCTTTGCGGCAATCGCATCCATCAGCCGCTCGCGCACGAACGTGCTTTCGAAGCGGCCGGGCGCGCGATAGGTGCCGCACGGCGTCTTGTTGGTCAGCCTAATGCGGCCGACCATGCGATAGGCCGCCATGCGATAAGGACCGGGCAGCATGGCGGCAGCAAGATCGGGCACGGTGGCCGCGTGGG
>JBAUYI010000003.1:0-6178 GCA_049584715.1 Xanthobacteraceae bacterium | reverse complement strand
CCATCGCCTTGATGCAATTGAACACCGCGTCGACCGGCCCGTTGCCCTCGCACTCTTCCAGCATCATCTTGCCGTTGACGTCGAGCTTCATGGTGGCGCGCTGCGGCCCGCGGGTGCCGGCGATCACCGACAGCGAGACGAGCTTGATGTGATCCTGGAAGGTCGCGATTTCCTCGTCGACCAGCGCCTCGATGTCCTCGTCGTAAACGTGCTTCTTGCGGTCGGCCAGCGCCTTGAAACGCACGAAGGCGTCTTCGAGCTGGTTGGCGGCGAGCTTGTAGCCGAGCTCCTCCAACTTGTGCACGAAGGCATGGCGTCCGGAGTGCTTGCCCATGACCAGCGACGTCTGCTTCACGCCGACGTCGGCGGGCATCATGATCTCGTAGGTCTGGGTATGCTTGAGCATGCCGTCCTGGTGGATGCCGCTCTCGTGGGCGAAGGCGTTACGGCCGACGATCGCCTTGTTGTATTGCACCGGAAACGACGTCACGGCCGCAACGAGTTTTGACGCCCGCGTCAGCATGGTGGCGTCGACATTGGTCCAGAACGGCATCACGTCGTTGCGCACCCGCATCGCCATCACCGCTTCTTCCAGCGAGGCATTGCCGGCGCGCTCGCCGATGCCGTTGATGGTGCACTCGATCTGGCGGGCGCCGGCGCGCACGCCGGCGAGCGAGTTCGCCACCGCCATACCGAGGTCGTCGTGGCAATGCACCGAGAAGATGGCCTGGTCGGAATTCGGCACCCGCTCGCGCACCATCTTGATCAGCGCGAAATATTCCTCCGGCACCGTATAACCGACGGTGTCGGGAATATTGATGGTAGTGGCGCCGGCCTTGATCGCGGCTTCGACACAGCGGCAGAGGAAATCATGCTCGGTGCGGGTGCCGTCCTCGCACGACCATTCGACGTTGTCGGTGTAGCCGCGCGCCCGCGTTACCGAACCGACCACCATCTCGAAAACCTTCTCCGGCTCGAGCTGCAGCTTCCATTTCATGTGGACCGGCGAGGTGGAGATGAAGGTGTGGATGCGCGACTGCCGGGCCGGCTTGACCGCTTCGCCGGCGCGGTCGATGTCCTTGAAGCCGGCGCGGGCAAGCCCGCAGATCACGGCGTTCTTGGTGCGCTTGGCGATCTCGTTCACCGCGGCGAAATCGCCCTCGGAGGCGACCGGAAAGCCGGCCTCGATGATGTCGACACCCATGGTGTCGAGGAGCTCGGCGACTTCGAGCTTCTCCTCGTGGGTCATGGTGGCGCCGGGGCATTGCTCGCCGTCGCGCAAGGTGGTGTCGAAGATGACGACGCGGTCCTTCTCGGACTTTACCGGTGCAGATTTGGCCGGCTCAGGTTTTGCTGGCGGGGTCATGATTTAGGGTCCTTCTCGTTTGCGCCCGCTGCTCGGGGTCAAGGCGCTCGTGGGTTCCGTGGCTTCGGTCATCCCCTGAGTGCCCAGGCGCAAACGCCCAGCCGGCCCTCAGGGGGCGCTAAGCAGCAGGAGCCCGCCGAGAATGAGGGCGGCACCGGCCGAGGCCTGCACGGCCTCCCGGGTCATCGCGCGGAAATCGCGGCGCGTCGACATTGCCAAACCCTCGTTACCGTCCAAAGGTCGCGGATCAAGATGAATTCCGCGTTAACCTCACCGGTACCGGCGTCGTTGTAGCGGAAAAGCCGGCGCCGGCGCAAGCGTCCGCAACGGCGCCGCTATTCGGCCCTGAGCGCGCGTTCGGCCTTTTTGAGCTCCTTGAGCCCCTTGCCGGTCACCTTCGGGTATTCAAGCTTGAGGCCTTCGAGCGCCTCGATGATCGCCGCTGAGACCACCAGCCAGGCCACGTGCTTGTGGTCGGCCGGCACGACGTACCATGGCGCATAGTCGGTCGATGTTTCGCGGATCATATCTTCATAAGCCGCCATGTAATCGTCCCAGCGCTTGCGCTCGGCGGCATCGCTTGGCGAAAACTTCCAGCGCTTGAACGGCTCGTCAAGCCGCGCCAGGAAGCGCTTGCGCTGTTCGTCCTTGGAAATACGCAAGTGGAATTTGAGCACGATCGTGCCGTTGCGCACGAGGTGATGCTCGAAGGCGCGGATCTCCTTGAAGCGGTGCTTCCAGATAGTCTTGCCGGTAGCGCTGGGCGGCAGGTTTTGCCGCTCCAGCAATTCTGGATGCACGCGCACCACCAGCACTTCCTCGTAATGGGAGCGGTTGAAAATGCCGATGCGGCCGCGGGCGGGAACGTCCTTGCCGGTCCGCCACAAGAAATCATGCGCCAGTTCCTCGGCGCTGGGCGCCTTGAACGAATGCACCTCGCAACCCTGCGGATTGATGCCGGACATCACGTGCTTGACCACGCCGTCCTTGCCGGCCGCATCCATGCCCTGGAACACCATCAGCACGCCCCATTGGCCCTGGGCGTAAAGGCGCTGCTGCAGCTCCTCCATCCGGGCGACACCGTCGGCAAGGATATGCTTGACCTCCTCGATATCGGTGGAGAGGCCAAAGCGTTCCGCCGGATCGTGGTCGGCGAGCTTGAAATGCCGCGGCTTGTCGATGCGGCAGTGCTTGACGATCTTGGCGAGCTTCATGGGCGTCTCGTTGCGCTGCCTGGCCATGTCACCGTGTCCATTCTCGTTCCAGATAAGCGACCACCGAGGGCGGCATGCTTGAATCGATGTCGGCCGGCCCGCGCACGATGCGGATATCGGCAAGCTCGGGGTGCTTGTCGTCTGCAATATGACGCATGATCCGGCCGCGAACCTCTTCGGCGCTCTGGCGTGCCGTAAGCCGCTTCATCAGACCAAGAAAACACCGATCCCGCACCACGGTCCATCCCGGTTCGGCATCGAGCTCGGCGATGGCAATGCCGGTCTCCTCCAAGAGTTCGCGACATAGATTGCCGTGCAGGTCAAATATCCCGCCCATGCCGAGGTCGCTGGGCTCCGGCGTCCCACACGGAAAATAAGTCCGCCCTGCCCCCGCCGTATAGGACGCCATCTCGCCGAGGAGATAGCCGCCGTCGGCCGCGCGCAGCACCGCAGCGGCAAAAAAATTATAGACGCCGGGATCGGGAAACCCCCGGTCGCGCCAGGTGATGAAACTTGAATAATCGGTCGCGAAGCAGGCGCCACGCAACGCGCGCTCGGCAATGGCGTAGCGATTGAGCAGCAGGACGCGGCCGTTCCATACGCCCGACCGCCGGCTTTGCAGTTCGGCAAAATATCGATCGATGTCCGCGCTGCGGTCGGCGGCAAACGGCCATGACCAGGATTCCAGCGCGATCTCGGCGCCGTCGATCTCGAAGATTTCGGGAATTGGATAAGGCTGCGTCATCGCCGATCGATTATGGCGATGACGCAGCGGGATGGCATCAGACAAATGCGCCGATGGCTGGGCGCACTTACATCTTCCATGGATTGACGAACAGCCCGACCAGACCCGCCGAGCCTTTGGCGTGCACGGGCGGCCCCGCCGGCGCGATCTTCGCGGTCACTTCGTCCTTGGTCAGACCGGGCGGCAGTTCCTTCGGATCGAAGTCGGTAGCGACCAGAACGAACGTATAGTGATGCGGCGTGGTGCCGGGCGGTGTGCAGGGGCCGGAATAGAAGCCGACGCCCTGGGTGCTCTTGCCGCCGACATATTTGTCGGACGGCTTTGAGACCTCGCCCTGGTCAAAGCCGGTGACGGACGCCGGAATGCCATAGGCGACCCAGTGATTGACGCCGGCGCCGCCGCGGCCCTCGGGATCGGTCATGAGCATGACAAAGCTCTTGGTGCCCTCAGGCACGCCGGTCCAGGACAGTTGCGGCGAGACGTTCTCGCCGACGCAGTTCGGATTCGTCGGCGCGTTCGCCGTGCTGTTGGCGGCATTCTTCGGCATCATGGTCGAGTCCTTGAATGTCGTCGATGTCAGCGAGAAAATTTCGGCCGCGGTCGCCGCCGTGCCGAACAGGCCCAACGCCAGCGTCGCGGCGGCAGCCGCGAATAGATGATGTCGCTTTACAAGCATGAATATTCCTCCCTTTTTTCGGTTGTAACAGTGTCCGGAGTGTAACGGCCGGGGATGCGAGATCAAGGCGGGTACGGACACAACAACCCCGACGCCGCGAGAAAATTCCTCGGTTCCAGCGTGCGCCGAAAGGCGTCGAACCAGACCTATTGCGCTCAGAGATTTTTGATGAGGCCGGCGTCGATCAGCATGCGGTTGAAATGGCGCGCCTCGGCACCGTTATCGCAGCCATAGAACAGCCCGTTGCAGCGCAGGAGAATCTTTTTCTGCGCGGCGAACGACGGATCGAGCGGCAGGCCTGCGGCCTCCTGCACGACCAGCGGCAGATAGGGACCTTCCAAAGTATCGAGCGCCGAGGAGACATCGGCCGGTTTGAAGTTGATGGCGTCGATCGCGTAATAGGTGGTGAAATAGCGCTGGTCCCACGCTATCAGACGGCGCTCGATGGCCGGGTCGTCGAGGCCGGGCTCGATCAGGTGCGCGGCGAAATCCGGCTGATGATCGCCGAACCGCACCAGCAGGAACTGTTCGTCGGGGAACTCGCGCTTCAGCCGCGCCAAAAAGTCCGAATAGTTCTGCGCGCTGATAGCCTGGCGGCGCAGATATTCGTCGACCGGCGGCACGTTGCCCAAATCCTTCCACTGCGGCATCAGATCGGGCCGATAGCGGTGATCCCAGGGGAAGTGATTGGCAGCGAGATAGACGAAAACGAACATCGGGCTGCGCGTATGTTCCTCGCCGATCATCCGCGCGGCGGCGTCGAAGAAGAAACTGTCGGGCTCGATATCTTTCGTTCCCAGATCGTGCTGATCGAAGAAATGCTGCACGCCGGTCGTGGTCTGGAAGCTCTTCGCGCTCATGAAGGCGCCGAGCGCCGGATAGAGCGAAAACGTCCGATAGCCGCAGTGCCGCAACGCCGCCGGCAGCCCGCGCTCGACGCGGCCGGCGGCAATGCGCGTGACGAAGTAGGAAAAGCGCCCGAAGGTGCGCGCCGAGAGACCTTCCAGCACGTTGTATTCGGTGAACCAGCTCGGACCGCCATTGCCTTCGACCAGGAAATTGCGCTCCTTGCCGTCGAACGATTTGAAATGCGCGCCGTAGCCGCTCGGCACCTTGATGCCCGGCGCCGTGCGGATGTCGAAGCTCGATTCGTCGTGAATGAGAATAATGTGCGGCGGTTTCTTTGCCGGCGCGCACCCCTCATCGCCGGCCGGTTGCAGACGTTCGGCGGCGAAGGCGTCGGATTCCATGAGGCCGTGGGTGAGCAGCTCGGAGATCGCGTCGACGCCGGAGCGCGCGAAGGACGACACCTGATTACCGCCGTAGAACGCCTCGAACGGCAGCAACGGCAGATGCCTCTCGACCGCCGTGAGCGCGGCGATGCAAGCCAGCGCCGCCGCAATCGCGGTCAGCCGGCGGACACGGAACGGATCGGCGCGCCAGGTGAACACCACCAGCGGCACCAGCGCGATGACGCACAGCGCCACGATCCAGCGCAGCACCGGATAGATCGTGAACAGGAAGCTGACGGTGTCGGTGTCGATGATCATGAGGTCGACGAAGTTCGCCGTCATCATCAGCACGTGGTATTTCAGGTCGGAGAGCAGCACCAACACCGTCATCATCACCAGTGACAGCGCGCTGGCGACGGCCGGCCGGCGGGCGAGCGCCAGCCAGAAGAAATTCAGGATGCCCCAGGCCAACAGAAAGGCCGCGATCTCGACCGGCCGGGTTTCGGTCGCAAGCATGATGGCCAGCGCGATGATGTGTGGGGCGGCGACCAGCGCCAGCCGCCCATAGCCATGCCGGACCACAATATCCGCGGTGTTGAGCCGATGAATCAGCGATGAAATGACGGCACGCATGACTGGCGCGCGCGTGCCCGGAAATGATCCACCCTCGCCGGCACACGGCGCATTGTCATAAAACTGTATTTAATCAGTCATGACAAGAGATGGGCCCGTCACATAGCGTCGCGGCGGATGTAGCCCGGATTGAGCAAAGCGAAATCCGGGTTT
Source organism: Xanthobacteraceae bacterium (assembly GCA_049584715.1). Taxonomy (GTDB): domain Bacteria; phylum Pseudomonadota; class Alphaproteobacteria; order Rhizobiales; family Xanthobacteraceae; genus BOG-931. The sequence continues at coordinate 159 of JBAUYI010000003.1, read as the reverse complement.
TCGGCAAGACAGGCCCTGGATTTCGCTGGCGCTCAATCCGGGCTACGGCCTGCAGATCAATTCCGCGACCGATCCACCAGCGCCCGCTGCTTGATCCAAGGCATCATTTCACGCAGTTTCGCACCAACCTGCTCGATCGGGTGCTCGGCGAGCTTGGCG
>JBAUYI010000002.1:0-28250 GCA_049584715.1 Xanthobacteraceae bacterium | reverse complement strand
GCGAAATCCGGGAGCGACAGGGCGGTTGATACGCCGTCCCCGGCTTTCGCTGCCGCTCAATCCGGGCTACTCTCGACAAAACCGGAGGAAACGCGATGGCTGCCCTCAAGCAGAGCTACGTCCACGGCGCCAGCGAAGTCCCGCTGATCGGCGAGACCATCGGGCAGTTCTTCGATGCTGTCTGCGACAAACATGCGGCGCGGCCGGCGCTGGTCGTGCGGCACCAGAAGGTGCGGCTCACCTATGGCGAATTGCGCCGCGAGGTCGACAAGCTCGCCGCCGGATTGCTGACGCTCGGGCTCGAACCCGGCGATCGCATCGGCATCTGGTCGCCCAACAACAGCGAGTGGGTACTCACACAGTTCGCCACCGCCAAGGCCGGGCTGATCCTGGTCAACATCAATCCGGCCTATCGCACCGTCGAGCTGGAATACGCGCTCAACAAAGTCGGCTGCAAGGCGCTCATTCTCGCCGAGCGCTTCAAGACATCGGACTATATCGGCATGCTGCGCGAGCTGGCGCCGGAGCTCGGCCAGGCGACGCCGGGAAAACTCGAATCGGCGCGGCTGCCGGCGCTGCGTTCGGTCGTGCTGCTCGGCGATAGCTGGCATCCCGGCACGTTCAAGTTTTCCGAGATTTTGGCGCGCGGCGGCGAGGTGGAATCAAAGCGCATCGCTGAATTGGCACCAATTCTGCAATTCGACGAGCCGATCAACATCCAGTTCACCTCGGGTACGACCGGATTCCCCAAGGGCGCGACGCTGTCGCACCACAACATCCTCAATAACGGTTATTTCATCGGCGAAGCGATGCGGCTGACGCCGGAGGATAGGCTTTGTATTCCGGTGCCGCTCTATCACTGCTTCGGCATGGTGTTGGGCAATCTCGCCGCGGTGACCCACGGCGCCTGCATGGTATTTCCCGGCGAGGGTTTCGATCCGCTGGTGACGCTGGAAACGGTGGCCGAGGAACGCTGCACCGCGCTGCACGGCGTGCCAACCATGTTCATCGCGCAACTCGACCATCCGGAATTCGACCGCTTCGATCTCACGCCGTTGCGCACCGGCATCATGGCCGGCTCGCCGTGTCCGATCGAGGTCATGAAGCGCGCCGTCGCCAAGATGAATCTGTCCGAGATCACCATCGCCTACGGCATGACCGAGACCTCACCGGTCAGCTTCCAAAGCTCGACCGAAGATCCGCTGGAGCGTCGCGTCTCTACGGTCGGCCGCATTCAGCCGCATCTCGAAGTGAAGATCGTCGACCTCAACGGCCGCATCGTGCCGCCCGGCACGCCGGGCGAGCTGTTGACCCGCGGGTATTCGGTGATGCTCGGCTATTGGGGCGACGAGGAGCGCAGCCGCGAGGCGATCGACGCCGCGCGCTGGATGCACACCGGTGACCTCGCCACCATCGACGCCGAGGGCTATTGCAACATCGTCGGCCGGATCAAGGACATGGTGATCCGCGGCGGCGAGAACGTCTATCCGCGCGAGATCGAGGAATTTCTGTACCGGCATCCGAAAATCCAGGACGTGCAGGTGATCGGCGTGCCGGACGACCGCTATGGCGAGGAGATTTGCGCCTGGGTCAAGCTGCGGCCCGGCGTCACCGCCGGCGAAGAAGAGATCAAGGCGTTCTGCCGCGACCAGATCGCCCACTACAAGGTGCCGCGCTACGTCAAGTTCGTCGACGCGTTCCCGATGACGGTGACCGGCAAGATCCAGAAATTCATCATGCGCGAAGAAACCATCGCCGAGCTCGGCCTGAAGGTGCAGAAGACGGCGTGAGGCGCTGTGCTCAAGTCTCGATGGCGATATCGCAGATCAGGCCATCGGGGCGCCAATCGAAAACGAGCTCGCCGTTGAGCTGCTCGCAGATGCGCGTCATCACCCGCGTACCAAAGCCTTTGCGCTGCGGTGGTGTAACCTGCGGTCCGCCGGTTTCCACCCAACGTACAAATAGCCGGCGGCCCGATTGCAGCCGCCAGGTGAGCGCGATCCGTCCCGACGGAATCGACAGCGCGCCGTATTTGACGGCGTTGGTGGTCAGCTCGTGCAGCGCCAGCGCGATCGCCTGCGCCGGCTGCTGCTCCAACATCAGGCTCGGGCCTTCGATCCGCGCGCGCGAACCGTCGTCGTCTGCCGCGCAGTAGGGCGACAATTCCTCCAGCGCCAGATTGCGCAGGTCGGCGCCGGCCCAGCGTGATTGCGCCAAGAGCGTATGGGCATTGGCCAATGCGCGCAGCCGGCCTTCGATCGCGCTCTTGAGCTCGGCCGCCGTCTCGCCGTTGGTGAGATGCACCGTTGCTTGCGCCAGCGCCAAGAGGTTCTTGGTGCGATGGTCGGCTTCGCGGGCCAAGAGGTTGATCTGTTCTTCGCGAAGCTTCTGCTCGGTGATATCGCGGGCGATCTTCGAGGCGCCGACGATGCGGCCCAGGCCGTCGGTGATTGGCGACACGGTGAGAGAGATCGAGACCATGCTGCCATCCTTGCGCCGGCGCACGGTTTCGAAATGATCGATGCGCTCGCCGCGGCGGATGCGTTCCAGGATCCGGGTCTCTTCGTCGCGATGCTGTTCGGGAATCAACATGGTGACGGGCTTGCCGATGGCCTCTTGCTCGAGATAGCCGAACAGCCGCTCGGCGCCCTTGTTCCAGGTGGCGATCACGCCGTTGAGGTCCTTGCTGACGATGGCGTCGTCGGACGATTCGACGATCGCGGCGAGGCGATGCGACACCTGCTCGGCGCGCTGGTGCTCGCTCATGTCGATCAGCATGTTGACGGCGCCGACGAAGGCGCCGGAGGCATCGTATAGCGGGGTGGGAAACGCCATGAACGGCACGCGGCTGCCGTCGGGCCGCTCGGCGATGGCTTGGCCGCCGCGCACCGCGCGACGCTCCTTCAAGGCGATCGCCATGGGGCAGGCGTCGTGCGGCATCGGCTTGCCGTCGGGCCACAACAGGCGCCACGAACCGCACCACAGATCGCTGTTGAGCTGCGGCCGGCAGCCCCACAGCGTGGCAGCCGCCTCGTTGAAATAAGTGATCCGGCCATTGGTATCGGTCATGTAAATGGCCGCGGGCAGCGCGTTGAGAAATTGGTTCAGGTGCTCGGCGCCGGCGACATCCGGCAACGGCTCCTGCAGCGGCAATGCCGGCAGGATGCCGGTCAGGATCTTGGACAAATCAATTCCCAATTGTGACATGGCAAGGCCCCGTGGGAATAAACCCAGACCCAAAACACCGTGGCGTCATCCGGGTTCCATCGCCGAAACGGATTCTTTCGCACACAAAATGCTCTTGAAATGCCGCGCAGAAAAGTATGCGGCCGTCATCGGAACTGGCATGGGCGGGCAGGGTTACCCCAAAAGCACATAACGAGCCCCGCACCGGCACGCGAACTTCAATGTTCAGGGACTCGCAGAGGGACGACACCAAGAGGAACATCATGAGGAATAAGTTATTGGCTACGGTCGCGATGACAGCCCTGATCGGGTGCACGTCGTTGGCCATGGCGCAGAACGCCGGCACGGAAGCCCCGCCCGGCAAAGCCACAACGCAATCGCCGGGCGGCCCGCAGCATCAGATGGCACCGGGCGGCGCCACGAGCCATCAGCAGCCGGGCGCCCCAATGAAGTCTGAGCAGCCGGGTGGCCAGATGAAGCCAGGCGGTAGCGCGCAAACCCAGACGCCGCAGACGCCGTCCGAGCGGCAGGACGGCAAGGGCTTCTCGCAGGAGGAACACCCCGGCAACGCGACGCCGCAGCGTGGCGCCCAGGAGAACGACCGGGCCCCCGGCAATGCGTCGCCGCAGCGTGGCGCCCAAGATAACGACAAGGCCAACGACCGGGCCAAAGACAACGACCGGGCCGGTGCAGGCGGTAGCCAAGAGCGCGTCGGCCAGCAAAACGGTGCTGCCGTCCGCTCGGGCGGCGCCAATGTCCAGCTCTCGCAAGACCAGCGCACCAAGATCAAGGACGTCGTCGTCCGCGATCGCAATGTGGCGCGCGTAGACCATGCGGACTTCAACATCCGCGTCGGCGTGGCCGTACCCAGAACCGTTCACGTTGCAGTGCTGCCGCCTGAGGTCGTGACCATCGTTCCGGAATACCGCGGCTTCGAGTATGTCGTGGTCGGCGATCAGCTCCTGATCATCGATCCGAACACGTTGGAGATCGTCGCCATCCTGCCGGCGTAACGTTCGCTCGGCTGAACTAACGGAAGGCCCGTGCCGCCCTGCGGCGCGGGCTTTTTCGTGGCGGCGCGAGCGTCAGACAAACAATCAAACAATATGCTCCGGCGACAGCTTGCACGGCCGGTCGCCGCGTTCGATCTGGATCGTGGGGTGGCCGATGCCGAAGCGCTGCTGCAAGCCGACATAGACCACCTCGAGAAAATCCGGTTGCGGATCGCCGTCCGGCATCACCAGGTGGCAGGTCAGCGCGGTTTCGGTGGTGCTCATCGGCCAGATGTGCAGGTCGTGCACTTCGACGACCGCGGGCAGCGTCTGCAGATAGACGCGCACGGCGCCGGGATCGATCTGCGGCGGCACGCCTTGCAGCGACATTTTCGCGGCGTCGCGCAGCAGCCCCCACGTGCTCCACACGATCACGCCGGAAATCACCAGGCTCGCCACCGGATCGACCCACAGCCAGCCGGTCAGCAGGATGATCAAGCCGGCGATGACGACGCCCGCGGAAACGGCGGCGTCGGCGACGAGATGCAGGAATGCGCCATAGACGTTGAGGTCGCCGGTGTTGCCGCGCGACAGGACCGCGGCGGCGGCGCCGTTGATGAGAATAGCGAGCGCCGCCACCACCATCACCGTGACGCCGGCAACCGGCTGCGGCGCGAACAGGCGCTCGAGCGCCGCCCAGGCGATGGCGCCGGTCACGACCAGAAGGATCGTGGCGTTGATCAGCGCCGCGATGATCGACGATGAGCGGAAACCGTAGGTGTAGCGTTCGGTCGGATGTCTTTGCGAGATGGCGTGGCTGCCCCAAGCCAACACCAGCGCCAGCACGTCACCGGCATTGTGGCCGGCATCGGCGAGGAGCGCCATGGAATGCGCCAGCACGCCGTAGGCCGCTTGAATGATCACCAGGGCGATATTGAGAACCGTGGCAATGGCGAAGGCGGTTCCGAACGTGGCCGGCGCATGGCTGTGGCCATGGTGGTGGCCATGCTGATGACCATGCTGATGACCGTGGTCATGCTCATGCTCATGCGCGTGATGCAAAGACATGGTTTCGACTCTTGATCTCCCGCACACATGCTAGAGCATTTTGGCGCCGGCGGGAAACGCGCGCCGTGTGCATCGTGCAATGAAATAATGTTACAACGTCGAACCTGGTGCGACCGTTCGACCCTTCCTCGGTCCCAAGCCGCGGTGTAGCGTGACGGCATATCCGCCGAGTACATCTCCATGCCATCGACACGCCGCCGCTTCCTGCAACTCGCCGGCACCGCGGCCGCGCTGCCGGCGCTGCCGAACTTCGCTGCCGCGCTCGATTATCCGGTGCGGCCAATCCATTTCGTCGTCGGCTTTGCCGCCGGCAGCGGGTTGGACATCACAGCGCGTCTGGTCGGCCAGGCCATGTCGGAGCACCTCGGCCAGACCGTCGTCATCGACAACCGCCCCGGTGCCGGCACCAATATCGCAACCGAATCGGTCGTCAACGCGCTACCCGACGGCTACACCATCCTGATGGTGTCGACGGCGTCGTTCACCAACGGCGCGCTCTACGAACACCTCAATTTCGATTTCATCCGCGACATCGCGCCAGTGGCGAGCGTCAGCCGCGGCGCCTTTGTCATGCTGGTCAATCCGGCATTCCCGGCAAAAACCATCCCCGAATTCATCGCCTATGCCAAAGCGCATCCCGGCATCACGGTTGCGTCGGCCGGCAGCGGCACCGTCACCCACGTCTCCGGCGAGATGTTCAAGATCATGACCGGCATCGAGACGGTGCACGTGGCCTATCGCGGCGAGCCGCAGGCGCTGACCGACTTGATCGCCGGCCAGGTGAATTGCGATGTCAACACGCTTTCAGGCGCCGCCGAGTTCATCAGGACCGGCAAGCTGCGCGCGCTCGGCGTCACCACCGCAAAACGTTCGGAATTATTTCCGGACATTCCGGCGATCGGCGAATTCGTGCCCGGCTACGAAGCCAATCTGTGGAACGGCATCGGCGCGCCGAAAGCGACGCCGCCGGAGATCATCGATAAGCTCAACGCCGCCATCAATGCCGGCTTGAACGATCCCAAGGTCAAGGCGCAATTCGCCGAGCTCGGCTCAACGACGGCGCCACTGACGGCGGCGGAATACGGCCATGTCATCGTCACCGAGACCGAACGATGGGGCAAGGTGATCCGCGCCGCGGGGATCAAGGCGGAATAGATTCAATCATCCGGAAGGCTTTGTCATGACGCATTCACGCCGTACATTCCTGATGCTGGCGACCGCTGCCGCTACGCCGGCGCTGGCGCGCAGCGCCAAGGCCGACGACTATCCGTCGCGGCCGATTCATCTGGTCGTGCAAATTCCGCCCGGCGGCTCGCCCGACATCGTCGGCCGGCTAATGGCGCAATGGCTGTCGGAGCGGCTCGGCCAACCGGTCGTGGTCGATAATCGCGCCGGCGCCAGCGGCAATATCGCCACCGAATTCGCGCTCAAGGCGGTGCCGGACGGCTACACGCTGCTGCTTGCCATGTCGTCGAATGCGATCAACCCCTCGATCTACAGCGACCTGCATTTCAATTTCATGCGCGACGCCGCACCGGTGGCGAGCATTTCGTTCATTCCCCTGGTGATGGAGGTGAATCCGAACGTGCCGGCGAAGACGATTCCGGAATTCATCGCCTATGCCAAGGCCAATCCCGGCAAGATCAACATGGCGTCCGGCGGCGTCGGCACACCGCTGCATGTCGCCGGCGAATTGTTCAAGATGATGGCCAGCATCGACCTCATTCACGTCCCTTATCGCGGCGAGTCGAGCGCCATGCCCGATCTGCTCAGCGGCCAGATGCAGGTGATGTTCGGCGTCATGCCGGCGTCGCTCGGCTATATCAGGGACGGCCGGGTGCGCGCGCTCGGCGTCACCAGCGCCAAGCGTCAGGACGTCTTGCCGGACGTTCCGGCGATCGCCGAATTTTTGCCGGGCTACGAGGCAAGCGGCTGGTACGGCGTCGCTGCGCCCGCCGGAACGCCGCCGGACGTCGTCGCGCGACTCAACAAGGAGGTCAACGCCGCGCTGGCCGATGCCGGGATGCGCAAGCGCCTCGACGATCTCGGCTGCGGCGTGTTTGCCGGCTCGCCCGCCGACTTCGGCAAATTCATCGCCGACGAGACCGAGAAGTGGGCCAAGGTGAACAAGTTCGCCAACATCAAAGCCGAATGATCGGCCGTTTTTCATGGGAGGGATGACGTGAAACTTCGCCGCCGCGAATTCTTGCAACTGACTGTGGGCGCCATGACTGTTCCGGCGCTATCCGCTGTCGCGGCCGCGCAAGCCTATCCCGACCGGCCGGTGCGGATTATTTCCGGTTACCCGCCGGGCGGCATCAGCGACACCTATGCGCGGCTGATGGCGCAATGGCTGTCGCAGCAGCTTGGCCAGCAATTCATCGTCGAGAATCGCCCGGGTGCCGGCGCCACCCTGGCCGCGGAAGCGGTGGCGAGATCGGCGCCCGACGGTTACACGCTGTTGCAGACCACGTCGGCCGACGCCTGGAATGAGACGCTCTATCAAAACCTCAATTTCAATATCGTTCGCGATTTTTCCGCTATCGGCACGATGTCGCGCGGCTCGGGCTTGCTCGTCGTCAACCCGTCGCTGCCCGTGCAATCGGTTCCCGAACTGATCGCTTATGCCAAGAATAATCCGGGCAAGGTCACCATGGCCTCGGCTGGTGTCGGCAGTGCGCCACACATGTTCTGGGAGCTGTTCCGCACCAAGACCGGGGTCGACATGGTGCATGTGCCGTATCGGGGCGGCGGCCCGGCCGTGGTCGACCTGCTTGGCGGCCAGGTCCAGGCCTATTTCGGCACCTTCCCGTCGACGATCGAACAGGTCAGAGCGGGCAAACTGCGCGCCTTGGCGGTGACCAGCCCGACGCGCGCGGCGGTGCTGCCCGATGTTCCGGCCATGGCCGAATTCCTGGCGGGCTTCGAAGCCAGCATCTATGTCGGACTTGCCGCGCCCCGTGGCACTCCGGCCGCGATCATCGACACGCTCGGCGCCACGCTCAGTCGCGCGCTCGACGATCCTGCGATCACGCGGCGGATCGCTGAATTCGGCGACGCGCCGCTTCGGCTGTCGCCGGCCGCTTTCAGCAAGCTCGTTGTCGACGAGACGGAAAAATGGGCCGAAGTGATCCACGCCGGCCACATCAAGGCGGAGTGACCATGACGCTGTCGCGCCGGGCTTTGCTGTCGCTGGCAACGAGCGCCGCCGCGCTCCCCGCTGCATCGCGGCTTGCTCTGGCGCAAGCCTATCCGGTGCGGGCGGTGCACCTCCTCGTCGGATTTGCCGCCGGCAGCGCTTCCGACATCGTCGCCCGCCTGATCGCGCAAAAATTATCCGAGCAACTCGGCCAGCCGGTCGTGGTCGAGAACCGGCCCGGCGCCGGCACCAACATTGCCGCCGAAGCGGTCACACGCGCGCCGGCCGACGGCTACACGCTTCTGCTCGCGACTTCGACCAACGCGGTCAACACCACGCTCTATCAGCATCTCAGCTTCAATTTCTCTACCGATATCGCGCCGGTCGCCTTGATCGATCTGGTGCCCTACGTGCTCGAAGTCACGCCGTCGCTGCCGGCCAAGACGCTGCCCGAGTTCATCACCTATGCCAAAGCCAATCCGGGCAAGATCAACATGGCGTCAAACGGCATCGGCTCGGGGCCGCATGTCGCCGGCGAGCTGTTCAAGATGATGGCCGGCGTCGATCTGGTGCATGTGCCATACACCGGCAATCCCTATTCCGACCTGATCGGCGGCCAGATACAGGTGATGTTCTCGCCAATTCCGGCATCGATCGGCTATGTCCGATCCGGCCAGCTGCGGCCGCTCGCCGTCGGCACCACGACACGGATCGCGGTATTGCCGGATGTGCCGACCGTGGCCGAATTCCTGCCGGGCTATGACGCCAGCGGCTGGCACGGCATCGGTGCGCCGAAAAACACGCCGGCGGATATCGTCGAAAGTCTCAACAAAGCGGTCGGCACCGATCTCGCCGATGCCGCGTTCAAGGCCAAGATCTCCGATCTCGGCGGCGTGCCGACGGCCATGACGACGGCCGCGTTCGGCACATTCATTGCTGACGAGACCGCGAAGTGGGCCAAGGTCAACGCCTTCGCCAACATCAAAGCCGAATGACATTGCCGCGCCGAAAAATTTTGCATTTGGCCGCGGGCGCGACGATGGCTGCCGTATTGCCGCGTCGCGCGCGTGCGCTCGATTATCCGACGCGGCCGGTGCGGCTGGTCGACGGCTTTGCCGCCGGCGGCGCCGTCGACATCGTGGCGCGGGTGTTGTGCCAGTGGCTATCGCAGCGGCTCGGCCAGCCGTTCGTGGTCGACAACAAGCCGGGCGCGGCAACTAACATCGCGACCGAAGAAGTCGCCCGCGCGGCGCCCGACGGCTATACGCTGCTATGGACCACGACGGCGAACACCACCAACGCGGCGATCTACAATAATCTCAGCTTCAATTTCATCCGCGACGTCGCACCGGTCGGGACTATCGACCGTTTTCCTTTGGTCATGGAAGTGAACCCGGCGGTGCCGGCCAAGACGGTGCCCGAGTTCATCGCATATGCCAAAGCCAATCCAGGCAAGATCAATTACGGCTCGGGCGGCATCGGCACCATCCAGCACGTCGCCAGCGAGCTGTTCAAGTTCATGACCGGCGTCGATCTGGTCCACGTGCCGTATCGCGGCGCCGCTTTGGTGCTCAACGATCTGTTGGCCGGGCAAGTGCAGCTCAGCTTCAGCCCGATCGCGTCGTCGCTCGGCTATATCCGCGCCGACCGGCTGCGCGCGTTGGCCGTGACCGGGACGGCGCGCTCGCCGGCGCTGCCGGACGTGCCCACGGTGAGCGAATTCCTGTCGGGCTACGAGGCGTCCGCGGTGGACGGCATCGGCGCGCCGGCCAATACGCCGGCGGACATCATCGACAAGCTCAACACCGAAGTGAATGCCGCGCTCGCCGACCCCGCTATCCAGGCGCGGCTTGCCGACCTCGGCAGCGTTCCGCTATCGATGTCGCCAGCCGACTATCGCGCTTTTATCGCGGCCGAAACCGAGAAATGGGCCAAGGTGATAGAATTCGCCGGCATCAAGGCGGACTGACAAAGGAGAAACACATGGAACGCCGAAAAGTTCTGCAACTGGCCGCGGGCGCCGCCGCATTGACGCTGGCGCCGCGCAGCGCGTCGGCGCTCGATTATCCGACGCGGCCGGTGCACATCGTCGCCGGTTATCCGCCGGGCTTGTCGCCCGACATCATCGCGCGCCTCATTGCGCAAGCGGTGTCGGAGCGGCTTGGCCAGCAATTCATTGTCGACAACCGCCCGGGTGCCGCCAGCAATATCGGCACCGAGGTTGTCGCCCACGCGACGCCGGACGGCTACACGCTGTTGCTGACCGTCTCGGCCAATGCCATCAATGCCACGCTTTATCAGCACCTGAATTTCGATTTCGCCCGCGATCTCACGCCGGTCGGCGCCATCGGCCGCACGCCTTTCGTCATCGTGGTCAATCCGCAATTTCCGGTGAAATCGGTTCCGGAGCTGATCGCCTATGCCAAGGCCAATCCCGGCAAGATCAATATCGCTTCGGCCGGCGTCGGCACCGGGCCGCATGTGGCCTGCGAGCTGTTCAAGATAATGACCGGCACCGACATGGTGCAGGTGCCGTACAAGGGCAGCTACATGACGGATCTGCTGGGCGGCCAAGTTCCGATCGCATTCGGGCCGATCGCGCAAATCATCGAGGACGTCCGCGGCGGCAAGCTCATCGCCATCGGGCTCACCACGCCGACGCGTTCGGCCGCGGCGCCGGATATTCCGGCCATCGCCGAATTCGTGCCGGGCTATGCGGCAGCCGGCTGGTACGGCATTTGCGCGACCACGGGCACGCCGGACGACATCGTCGAGAGGCTGAACGCGGCAATCAGCGCCAGCGTCACGGATCCCGACTTGAAGGCCAAATTGCTAAACTTGGGCGTTGAGCCCATGACGATGCCGGTCAAGGAGTTCAAGAAATACGTCGCCGACGAAATCGCCAAATATGCGAAGGTGATCAATACGACCGGCATGAAAGTGGACTGATTTTGGCGCAGCCGTCGCCGTTTGATGGGAGGAACACATGAAGAAACTGCCGCGCCGGAAATTTTTGCATCTGGCCGCGGGCACTGCCGCGGTCGCGGCGCTGCCGCGTAGCGCCTCAGCGCTCGATTATCCGACGCGGCCGGTGCACGTCGTCGCCGGCTATCCCGCGGGCGCCGGACCCGACATTATCTCGCGCCTCATCGCGCAAGCGCTGTCGGAATCGCTCGGCCAGCAATTCATCGTCGACAACCGGCCGGGCGCTTCCAGCAATATCGGTACCGAGATCGTGGCGCACGCGGCGCCGGACGGCTACACCTTGCTGACGACGGTATCGACCAACGCGGTCAACGCCACGTTCTATACCAACCTCAATTTCGATTTTGGCCGCGACCTGATGCCGGTCGCCGGCATCGGCCGCACGCCGTTCGTCTTCGCCGCCTATCCGGGATTCCCGCCAAAGACGATTCCCGAACTGATCGCTTACGCCAAGGCCAATCCGGGCAAGGTCAACTATGCCACCCAGGGCGTCGGCTCCGGGCCGCACGTGGCTTGCGAATTGTTCAAGATGCTCACCGGCGTCGATCTCGTGCACGTGCCGTATAAGGGAAATTACACCACCGACCTGATCGGCGGCCAGATTCCGCTCGCCGTCGCGCCGATCGCGCAGGTGATCGAGTTCGTCCGCGACAGCAGGTTGCGCGCCATTGCCATCACCCCGGCGACGCGATCGGATGCGCTGCCGGACGTGCCGGCGATCGGCGAATTCGTGCCCGGCTACGAGGCGGCCGGCTGGTATGGCATCACCGCGCCCGCGGGCACGCCCGCCGACATCGTCGCGAAGCTGGCCACGGCGATCGTCGCCGCCGGCAACGACGCGACATTCAAATCGCGCCTGGTGGCCTTGGGCGTCGAGTCGACGCCGATGACCACGGCCCAATTCAGCAAATTCGTCACCGACGAAATCGCCAAATGGGCCAAGGTGGTGAAATTCGCATCCATCAAGGCGGACTAAAGCCCCAAGGTTGATTGAACAATGCCCGATCTGACCGCTGCGCCAACCCCGGCCGCTGAAGTCCCGCCCGACGCCGATCCGGCGATCCGCACCATCGCCATGCCGGCTGACACCAATCCGCACGGCGACATTTTCGGCGGCTGGCTGCTCTGCCAGATGGATCTCGCCGGCGCATCAGTGGCGGTGCGCCGCGCCGGCGGCCGCGTGGTGACCGTTGCCATCACCGCCATGGCGTTTCACCGCCCGGTCTGCGTCGGCGACCAGGTCTCCTGCTACGGTTCCGTCGAGAAGATCGGCACCACCTCGATCACCATCAAGATCGAGAGCTGGGCGCTGCGCGGCACCGGGACGACGCCGATCAAGGTGACGGAAGGGCTGTTCACTTACGTGCGCGTCGGCCCTGACGGTCATCCGCAACCGATCGCGGCGCTCTAGCCCGGATCGAACGAAGCTAGTCAGCGATCGGGCAATTTCGAGCGCGGTCCCGGGGTTTCGCTAGGGCTCAATCCGGTTGCGACGGCTGTGACGAGCGGCACACGTATTGCATGCGCCGGTGTCTACACTCGAATCATCCTGAGCCCTCGACCGACACATCCTCGCTATGGAACAGCGATAACAGTGTCAGTCACCAACGCAAAAAACACGAAAAGGAGTACGAAGATGAGTCAGTCGCCCGTCATTCGTAAGCTTCAAACGTTGGAAAAATCCAACCGCCGTAATGTCAATGAGGCGCCGAGCCAATGGCGCGAGTTCCTTTCGATATTTTCAAATCCCGATCTGCCTATGATTATCGCATTCTGTCTCCTCGGATTGTTGCTGACGTTCAGTTTGATTCCGCGGTACCCGGATTTTGCCGCAGTGATCGAGCAATACAGTCAGTTCTGACCGGAAACTCGGATCGATTCCACCGTCGTTTGGCGCGTCAGATCAACGGCACGATCGCGGCGTGCTGCAAATCAGCCGGCGAAACCTCCGGCGGTCCCCATTGCACGGTGCGATAGTCGAAGCCGGCGGCCAGCGTCGGTTTGACGATGGCAAAAAACGGCGACACGTCGAAATCGCGCGGCGTGTAGAGGCCGTAGGTGCGGATGTGGTCCATCTCGTCCTGAACGTAAGGCGCGATGCCGTAGGTCTTGCCGTTGATCGAGGCACGCTCGGGCAGGATCGGATAGTGGATCGAGGCATAAGCTTGCGCGATCAGCGTCGAGCAGATCGCTCGCGTCGGATCGCCGCAGCCGATCGACAGCATGCGGCGGCGAAACCACACCGGCACCGGAGGGTAGGGGAACAGGTATCGCGCCAGATCGACGATGCGTTGCGAATCGTACTTCGTGCCGAAGCGCTTGAGCGCGTAGTCGATGACCTGTTGCCGGCTGGCATCGTCGAGACCCACGGCGCGGCAAATCCGGGTGTGGAAACGGACATATTTCGACAGCGGCACGGTGACGACGCCGGTAGCGGCCTCCGCCTCCAACAGCACGTTCGGCTCGCCGTGCGGTGAGACGTCGCCCGGCCGCTCGCCGACATAGAGCGCGGCGTGGGACCAGGTGCTCTGGGTCAGGTATTTGATGGTGGCGGCAAGCCGGCTGTTGCCCTCGACCAGAAGAATGTCGCCGGGCTGCAGTGCGTTGCGCACGACCTCGGGGTCGGGTGCATAAAACGGCGCGTAGCGGCCGGTGGGCTGTGCCAGATATTTGAGGATTTGGGCGCTGAGATACGCCTCGATCTTGTCGAACATGAGCTGCAATCCTACCTGCGGACAAGGGTATCTGGCTTGACAGCCAACCCTGCCCGACATTGCCCAAACGAGGGTCGTCACCCACGCGAAATTGTAACATTTCAGGGCACGGAACCTATAGTCTTGCAGCGAATCATCGAAACGGCGGCGCCATAAGCGGCCGCCGGCACAAGCCCGGGGCAAGCCGATGTCACAGTCATCGTTCCGGCGGGACTACCTCACCAAGCCGATCTTTCGCTTGGCGCAGCACGCGCTGCCGCGCCTGTCCGACACCGAGCGCGAAGCCATCGAGGCCGGCGACGTGTGGTGGGACGCCGAGCTGTTCACCGGCAATCCCGATTGGCGCAAGCTTTTGGCTTTCACGCCGGCGAAGTTGTCGGCGGAGGAGCAGCAATTCCTCTCAGGTCCCGTCGAGGAGCTTTGCCGCATGCTCGACGACTGGAAGATCAATTGGCAATGGCACGACCTGTCGCCGGAGGTCTGGGACTTCCTGAAATCGCGCAGGTTCTTCGCGATGATCATTCCAAAGCACTATGGCGGGCTGGGCTTCTCGGCCTACGCCCATTCGGAAGTGATCCGCAAATTGTCGTCGTGCTCGATCTGCGCCGCGGTCACCGCCATGGTGCCGAACTCGCTCGGCCCGGGCGAACTCTTGCTGCAATTCGGCACCCAGGCCCAGCGGGATTACTGGCTGCCGCGGCTCGCCCGCGGCGAGGAGATTCCCTGCTTCGGCCTGACCAGCCCGGAAGCCGGCTCCGACGCCGCCTCGATGATCGATTCCGGCGTGGTCTGCCGCGGCACGTTCGAGGGCCGCGAGACCATCGGCATCCGGCTCAATTGGCATAAGCGCTACATCACGCTCGGGCCGATCGCGACCGTGCTCGGCCTTGCCTTCAAGCTTCACGATCCCGATCACCTGATCGGAAGCCGCGACGACATCGGCATCACGCTCGCTTTGGTGCCGACCAATCTGCCCGGCGTCAGCATCGGCCGGCGTCATCTGCCGGCGATGCAGGTTTTCCAGAACGGGCCGAACTGGGGCCACGACGTCTTCATCCCGATCGACAATGTCATCGGCGGCGTCGATCAGGTCGGCAAGGGCTGGAAGATGTTGATGAGCGCGCTGGCGGCGGGCCGCGGCATCTCGCTGCCGTCATTGTCGGCGGCAGGTGCGGCGTTCTCCGCCAACGCCACCGGCGCCTATGCGCGCATCCGCGAGCAGTTCCACGTGCCGATCGCCAAAGTCGAGGCGATCCAGGAGCGGCTCGGCCGCATCGCCGCCACCGCTTATCTGCTCGATGCCGCGCGGCGCATGACCTGCGCGGCGCTCGACGACGGCCATCATCCGGCGGTGGTCACCGCCATCATGAAGGCGCAAGCCACCGAACGCATGCGGGTCGTGGTGAGCGACGCCATGGACGTGCACGGTGGCAAGGCCATCATCGAAGGGCCGCTGAATTATCTCGGCAGCCTCTATCGGGGCGTGCCGATCGCCATCACGGTGGAAGGCGCCAATATCGTCACCCGCGCGCTGATCCAGTTCGGCCAGGGTGCGATCCGCTGTCATCCTTATCTGCTCAAGGAAATGCAGGCGCTCGAAGACACCGATCGCGAACGCGGCCTCGATGCTTTCGACAAGGTGTTCTGGACCCATGTCGGCCACAGCCTTGCCAATACGATGCGCGCTTGGGGCCGCGCCTGGACCGTCGGGTTGTTGGCGCCGGCAGCGGATGCCGGTGCGGCGACAAAATTCTATCGGCAGCTCAGCCGCCACGCCGCGGCGTTTGCGCTCGCCGTCGATCTGTCGTTGCTGACGCTCGGCGGCGCCTTAAAGCGCAAGGAGATGATCTCGGCGCGGTTCGGCGACATTCTGTCCGAGCTTTATCTGTCGAGCGCGGCGCTCAAGCGCTGGAACGACGAAGGCCGCCAGCAGGACGATTTCGCGCTGCTGCAATACTGCATGGAAGCAAGCTTTGCGACCATCGAGGCGCGGTTCGACGAGATCATCGCCAATTTCCCGGTGCGGCCGGTGGCTTGGCTGCTGCGTTTCCTGATCCAGCCGCTCGGCCCGCGCCGCCGTGGCCCGTCCGACCGCGTCACCGACACATGCGCCGACCTCATCACCAACCCAAGCGCGACGCGCGATCGTCTTACCGTCGATCTGTACCATCCGCCCGAGACCCAAACCGAAAACGGCGTTGCGCTGCTTGAGCGCGCCTTCGCCATGACGGTTGCGGTGCAGCCGCTCCGCGACCGTATGCATGCGGCGCGGGTACGCGACATCGATCAGGCGGTGAAGCAGCGCACCATCACCGCCGACGAGGCGGAAAAACTCAAGGCCGCCGCCGCCGCCGTCGCCGCCGCCGTCGCGGTCGATGATTTTGCCCCGGAAGAACTGACGTCCCGGGGCGCATTTCATAAAGGAGATCAGCCATCTCAAGCGACATCTCAGCCGACACTCCCAACGCCCCCAACGACCTCGGAACTGCCGCCGGTGGAATTGCCGGCGCCGGAGGAAGTCCCAGCCCTGCCGCCGCCGCCCGGAACGACTTCGGAAGCGGCGGAGTAGGGCACCGGCCGGTCTATATCGTCGACGGCAGCCGCACGCCGTTCATCAAGGCGCGCGGCAAGCCGGGCCCGTTCACGCCGGTCGATCTCGCCGTGCAATGCGGCCGGCCGCTGTTGCTGCGCCAGCCATTCGCGCCCGACGCCTTCGATCAGGTGATCCTCGGCTGCGTCAACGTCATCGCCGACGAGATGAACCCGGCCCGCGTCGCCGCGCTTCGCCTCGGCATGGGCGAAGCGATGACGGCGTTCACCGTGCAGATCAATTGCGGCTCCGGCATGCAATCGATCGACACGGCGTACCGCTACATTCGCGAAGGCGTGTCCGATCTGGTGCTGGCGGGCGGTACGGAATCGCTGAGCCATGCGCCACTGGTATTCTCCAATCGCGCGGTCGCCTGGTATGGCCGGCTGTTTGCCGCCCGCGGTATCGGCGCGAAACTGTCCGCGTTCCTCGCGCTGCGTCCGTCGTTCTTCACGCCGGTGATCGGGCTTGAACGCGGGCTCACCGATCCGATCACCGAACTCAATATGGGCCAGACCGCAGAGCTGGTCGGCCATCTGTTTCATATTTCGCGCCGGGAGGCCGACGAATACGCGGCCGAGAGCCAGCAGCGCCTCGCGACTGCACAGAAGAATGGTTACTTCGCGGGCGAGGTCGAACCGGCCTTCGCGCGCGATGGCACCTTGTTCGATCACGACGACGGGGTGCGGCCGGACAGCTCGGCCGATACGCTGGCCAAGCTGAAGCCCGCGTTCGAGCGGCCGTGGGGCAAGGTCACGCCCGGCAACTCGTCGCAAATCACCGACGGCGCGTCGTGGGTTATTTTGGCTTCCGAAGACGCGGTGAACGCGCACAAGCTCACCCCGAAGGCGGTCATCGTCGACAGCGAATGGTCGGCGCTCGACCCCTCCGTCATGGGGCTGGGCCCGGTCTATTGTTCGACCGCAATCTTGAAACGGCATCAGCTTGGTCTGAGCGATATCGAATTGTGGGAGCTCAACGAGGCGTTTGCCGCGCAGGTGCTCGGCTGCCTTGCCGCCTGGGACGATGACGAGTTCTGCCGCGAGGCGCTCGGGCTCTCCGGCGCCGCCGGCAAGATTGCGCGCGATCGGCTCAACGTGGATGGTGGGGCGATTGGCGTTGGCCATCCGGTCGGCGCCAGCGGCAATCGCATCGTGCTGCATCTGGTCAATGCGATGAAGCGGCTCGGCTATAAGCGCGGCATCGCCACCGAATGCATCGGCGGCGGGCAGGGCGGCGCGATGCTGATCGAAGCGATCTGAGGGCGGCCCCCATGAAAACCTCACCCGCTCCAAAGCCGATCCTGGCCATTATCGGCAAGCGCGACCTTGAGCTCGGCCCGTTCGCCATCGACGAGGCGCCGCAGGGGACGAGTCCCTGGGCCAATTGGCGGCTGCGCACCGACGCCGACGGTATTGCCTGGTTGCTGTTCGATAAAAAAGATTCCAGCGCCAACACCTTGTCGGAAGACGTGCTCACCGAGCTCAACGCTGTGCTGGACAAGATCGAGCGCGACCATCCGCGCGGATTGGTCATTCGTTCGGCCAAGCGCTCGGGCTTCATCGCCGGCGCCGACATCGCCCAGTTCCGCGGCGTGACCGATCCAGCGCCGATCGAGGCGACGCTGACGCGCGGCCACGCGGTGCTCGATCGCCTCGACCGGCTGCCGCTGCCGACGGCCGCCGTGATCCACGGCTATTGCCTCGGCGGCGGCCTCGAAGTGGCGCTGGCCTGCGATTTCCGCATCGCCATTGACGACGCAAGCTTCGGCTTTCCCGAAGTTCTGCTCGGGCTCCATCCTGGTCTCGGCGGCACGGTGCGGCTGACGCGGCTGATCAGCCCGGTGCAGGCGATGACTATGATGCTTACCGGCAAGACCGAGCGCGCGCGGCGGGCGCGCGCACTGCATCTGGTCGATGCCGTGACCCAGGAACGCCACGTGCGCGCTGCGGTGAGGTCGGCCGTCAGCGGCGAGATGATTGCGGCCAAGCAGAATCTCCTCGGCCGGCTGATGAACATGGAGCCCGTGCGCGGCTTGCTGGCCTCGCGCATGCGCGGCGAGACCGCCAAGAAGGCGCCGAAGCGGTTTTATCCAGCGCCTTACGCCTTGCTCGATCTGTGGACCGCCCACGGCGGCGACCGGGACGCGATGCAGAAGGCGGAGGTTTCCTCCTTCGCAAAACTTCTCGTCACCGAGACCGCGCAAAATCTGGTTCGCGTGTTCTACCTGCGCGAAAACCTGAAAAAACTTGCCGGCGGCAAATGGGGCGGTTCGCGCATTCACATCATCGGCGCCGGTGCCATGGGCGGCGATATCGCCGCGTGGTGCGCCTGGCACGGCTTTGTCGTCAGTCTCGGCGACACCAAGCCGGAGCCGATCGCCGGCGCGATCAAGCGCGCCAGCGCGCTCTACGCCATCATCGGCCGCGACAACCGCCGCAAGGTGCGCGACTCGCTCGATCGCCTGATCCCCGATCTCAAGGGCGACGGCGTCGCCACCGCCGACCTGATCATCGAGGCGGTGCCGGAAGTGCTCGAGCTCAAGCGAAAAATCTTCGCCGGCATCGAGCCGAAGATGAAGCCGGACGCCATCCTCGCCACCAACACGTCGAGCATCCCGCTCGAGCAGCTGCGCGAGGGGCTGCCGCGGCCGGAGCGGCTGGTCGGCATCCACTTCTTCAATCCGGTGTCGCGCATGCAACTGGTCGAGGTGGTGAGCCACGATCAGGTCTCGGCCGACGTGCTCGCCGACGCCCGCGCCTTCCTCGGCCGCATCGACCGGTTGCCGGCGCCGGTGAAAAGCGCGCCCGGCTTTCTGGTCAACCGCGCGCTGACGCCGTATCTGCTCGAAGCTTTGCTGATGCTCGACGCCGGCACACCGAAGGAAACCATCGACAAGGCGGCGATGGATTTCGGCATGCCGATGGGGCCGATCGAATTGGCCGACGAGGTCGGTCTCGACATTTGCCTGCATGTCGCCGAGATGCTGCGCGGCAGCATCAACCGCGACATGCCCGAGCCGCCGCAATGGCTGAAAGATAAAGTCGCCAAGGGCGAGCTCGGCAAGAAAACCGGCAAGGGCCTCTATACCTGGCAGAACGGGCACGCGGTCAAAGCCAAGGACGATGCCGGCGTGCTGCCGCCGGATAGCACCGACCGCTTGATCCTGCCGATGCTCGACGTCTGCGTCACCTGCCTGCGCGAAGGCATCGTCGCCGACGAAGAGATCGTCGACGGCGCGATGATTTTTGCCACCGGTTTTGCGCCATTCCGCGGCGGGCCGATGCATTATGCGCGCAGCCGTGGGATTGCCAACGTGCGCGACACGCTCAAAAGCCTTGCACAAAAATACGGGCCGCGCTTCCAGCCCGATCCGGGTTGGGACTCTTTGCAATGATCCATTCCGGCGCGGGGCCGGCGCGCTTTTCCGATTCCGGCCGGCTTGCGGACTCGATTGTCGAGAAGGTCGGCAAGACCATCGTGCTCGCCTTGCCGCTGGGTCTCGGCAAGGCCAATCACATCGCCAATGCGCTCTACGCCAAGGCGGTTGCCGACCGCTCGATCCAGCTGACCATCTTCACCGCGCTGACGCTCGAGCCGCCGCGCGCCAAGAGCGAACTGGAACGGCGGTTCTTCGATCCGATCGCGCAACGGCTGTTCGCCGGCTATCCGCCGCTCGCTTACGCGGCGGCGATCCACAACAACCAGGTGCCGCCGAATATCGTGGTCAACGAATTCTTCTTCGAAGCCGGCCAGTGGCTCGGCTCGCCGTACGCGCAGCAGCACTACATTTCCGCGAACTACACCCATGCGCTGCGCTACGTGCTCGACCGCGGCGTCAACGTGGTGGCGCAGCTGGTGGCGCATCGCGCCGACGACGCGCCGCGGGCCTATAGTTTGAGCTGCAATCCCGACCTGACGCTCGATCTGTTGGCGCGGCGCCGCGACGGCGGCGCCGATTTCCTGTTCGCCGGCCAGACCAATGCGGAATTGCCGTTCATGCCCGGCGACGCGGCGATCGGCGAGAACGAGTTCGATCTCATGCTCGACGGCGCCGATTTTCCGCTGTTCGCGCCGCCGCGCGAGCCGGTGGCGCTCGCCGACTATGCCGCCGGCCTGCACGCGGCGAGCATCGTGCCGGACGGCGGTACGCTGCAGATCGGCATCGGCTCGCTGGGCGAGGCGGTGGCCCAGGCGCTGGTGTTGCGCCAGCGCGATAACGACGCGTTCCGCACGCTGCTGTCGCGGCTCGGCTACGACCTGGTCCGCGATGGCGCGGTGCACGCGGAAAAATTCGACGCCGGCCTCTACGGCTGCTCCGAATTGTTCGTCGAAGGCATGCTCGATCTGTTTCGCGCCGGCATCCTCAAGCGCGAGGTCGACGGCATCGTGCTGCATGCCGGCTTCTTCATCGGATCGCGCGGATTTTACAAAGCCTTGCGCGACATGCCGCGCGAGGTCGCGGGAAAATTCGGCATGACCTCGATCGCTTTCGTCAACGAGATCTACCGCGACCAGGAGGCCAAGCGGCGTGCGCGAACCAAGGCGCGCTTCCTCAACGACGCCATGATGGCGACCGTGCTCGGCGACGTGATCTCCGACGGTCTCGACGACGGCCGCATCGTCAGCGGCGTCGGCGGCCAATACAATTTCATCGCCCAGAGTTTCGCCTTGGACGATGCGCGCTCGGCGATCATGCTGCGCGCGACGCGCGCGGCGCAGGGCAGGGAGCGCTCCAACATCCTCTGGCGCTACGGCCACACCACCATCCCGCGCCACCTGCGCGACATGATCATCACCGAATACGGCATCGCCGACATCCGCGGCAAAAGCGACCGCGAGGTGATCGCCGCCATGCTGGTAATCACCGACTCGCGGTTCCAGGACGAGTTGCTGCGCCAGGCCCAGGACGCCGGCAAGATCGAGCGCGAATTCGTGCTGCCGAAATCGGCGCGCGACAACACGCCGGACGCCATCGCGCGGGCGCTGAAGCCCGCAGCCGACGCCGGCCTGTTGCCGGCATTTCCTTTTGGCACCGATTTCACTGCAATCGAGCAGCGGTTGCTTCCCGCGCTTCAAGTCCTGAAGTCCGCCTCGCCTTCGCGATTTGCGGTCTTGCTCATGCGCGGGCTTGGCGCGCGCGCCGACTACGCGGATTGCCTCGGTCGCCTTGGCCTGGCGAAGCCGAAGAGCATGACGGAGTGGTTTTATGCCGCGCTGGTGCGCGGCGCGCTCGCCGCCGCCGGGTCGTGAATGCGCGCGGCTAAGGTTTGACGTAGCTATAACCCTGCTCCTCGAGTTCCATGATCCGCACCACGCCGGCCGGCACGAGGGTGGCCTGCGGAATGATGGTGATGGAATGGCCTTCGCGTTTTTCCATGCCCTGCTTGGTGTTGTTGCAGGCGGAGAACGTCAGCGCCGACGGAAAGCTCAATTCGGCGAGTTGCTTGATGCGGTCCTTCACCGGCGAGGTGTCGTCGCGCAGCATGTGCAGGCCGGGGCCGTAGGCGACGATCTCGACGACCGCGTCCTCGTTCTTGGCGCGATACGTCTCGAGCACGTTCTTGGCGTTGTTGAGCGCGAGATTCATCACCTCAGCGTCGTTCTGATCAACCTGGATGACGACGCGATGCGGCTTGCCGGCCTCGGCCTGGGCGCCGCTTGCGGCCAGGAACGCAACGGCCGCCGCTAGCAACATGGAACGAACGATCGAACTCATCACTAACCTCCACCGATGATGCCGGGATTGTTGGCCACGCCTTTGAGCGTGACGCGATTGGCGCGCTTGATGGTCAGCGTCCTGTTGGCGCTCAGATATTTTTCGACGACAGCCGACACCGGCGCGCCGTTTTGCGGATTGACCGAGGCCCAGCCGGCAACGCGATAGGTCTTGCCGGCCTCGACCGGCGTGCCGTCGTCGAGCGTCATGGCGGAAATGCGCTGCCCCGCGCTCGCGTTCGGCGCGCAGGCATAGTCCATGCCGCCGACGCGCACCATGTCGCCGCCCTGTTGCAGGTAGGGATCGGGATTGAACAAATTGTCGGCGACGTCTTCCATGATCGCCTTGATTTGGTCGCCGGTCATGCTCTGTACGTAGGTCTCTGGATATGTGATCGCCGTGACCGAAAACAAATCGTCGACCGTGAGCGGCTGCCTGGCAAGGACGGTCGTGCCCCAGCGGAAGCCGGGCGACAGCGCAATCTGCGCGTCCAGCTCCTGGCGCATCGCATCGCAGATGACCTGATCCATCGGACCGGTGAAATTGCCGCGCCGGTAAAGCAATTGATCGCAGGTGGCGAGCTGTTCCGAAATATCGTGGGCAAACGGTTCGCCATGGCGCTTGATGAGAGCCAGCATGTCGGCGTCCGGCTTCAGCAGATCGGCGAAGACCGGGACGAGACTATAGCGGAAATCCTTCACCGCACCCTTGCCGACGTCGAGGTCAAGTACGGCGAGAAATTTTCCGTTCGACCCCGCACTGGTCACCACGGTCTTGCCGCCGGCATTGGCGACAAGAATCGGCCGCGGCACGGCGTCGTGGGTGTGGCCGCCCAATATGATGTCGATGCCGGTGACGCGGCTGGCGAGCTTGAGATCAACGTCCATGCCGTTATGCGAAAGTAGGATCACCGCATCGGCGCGTTGCGCGCCGCGTAAATCATCGACCAGCTTTTGCAGATCCTGTTCGCGGATGCCAAATGTCCAATCGGGCGTGAAGCGTTTTGGATGCGCGATCGGCACATAGGGAAAGGCCTGGCCGATGACGGCGATGCGCATGCCGCCGACTTCTTTCACCGTCGCCGGCTTGAAGACGCGACCGGATGCGGAATCGAATGCCGGCCTGTCGTTGAAGGCCGCGTCTTCGGTCAAGAAAACGTTCTGCGCCAGAAACTCACCCTTGAAATGATGGATATTCCGCCGCAGGGCAGCTTCGCCATAGGTAAACTCCCAATGCCCGGTCATCGCGTCGACGCCGAGCAGGTTAGCGATGTCCGCCATGTCGCCACCCTGCATCGCCAAGGCTTGTCCGGTGCCCTGCCACATGTCGCCGCCGTCGAGGAGGAGCGAGTTGCCGGCGCCGGCATCGGTGCGCAGCCGGTCGATCAAGGTTTTCAGATGCGCGAAGCCGCCCATGCGGCCGTAGCGGTGCGCGGCGTCCTGAAAATCGAGGAAGGTGAAGGCGTGGGCGATCCTGCCACCCGGCACGATGTTGAAATATTCGAGGAAGGCGCCGCCGACGATATGCGGCGGTTTCCCGCGCATATCGCCGACGCCGATATTGACGCTCGGCTCGCGGAAATGGACCGGCTGCAGCTGGGCGTGGGTGTCGGTCAGATGCAGGATGCGGACATTGCCGAAGCGGCCGACGTCGTAGAGATCATCATCGACCGCCAAAGCCACGCGCGGCGTGACGCCCGATGCGGCGGCGACGCCAAGCCAGCGCAGAAAATTCCGGCGATCCAAGCGCGTGTGCTCCTATCTCGTCATTCCGGGGTGCGGACGAAGTCCGCGAACCCGGAATCCATAATCACAGAAAGTGAGGTTTATGAAAGTACGAGACATTATTTGAAACTCAGGGGCTATGGATTCCGGGTTCCTCGCTTCGCTCGGCCCCGGAATGACGGCTAACGAATAACGCCCGCCTTCCAGGCGGTCTGCTGCTCCTTGGCCTGGGCGATCGACGCCTTGGCCAAAGCTTCGGCTTGCTTGGCCTGGTCGACGGCGGCATCGAAGTCGCCGGCGGCGGCCGCCTTCTTGGCCGCGGCCAAGGCCTGCTCCGTGGGAATCCATTGGTTCTTCAGCGCGCCGGCGTCTTGCTCGGCGGCAACGGCTGCGGCCAGCGCGGTCTTGAAATCGGCCTCGGTGCTCGCCGCCTGCGCCGCACCGGCGAGAAGCAACATCACTGCAAGACACATCCATGCGCGCATGGTGCCAGCTCCGCCGTTACGGCCGCGCGCCCGGCCCGGAGACCGGCAGGCCGTTGCTCATATAGGACAGGTAATATTCGACGTCGCGATAGAGCTCGTCCTGCGGCTTGAGCGGTACGCCGCGGACCTGGCTGTTGCAGGTGACCAGGCGCCGGCTCATCGTGCCCATGCCGTTCCATTCCGAGCGATAGATCGGCATCGCCGCGACGATGCCGAGCGCCGGCGCCAGCACTTCGGTGCGGATATGATTGCCGGGATTTTGCACGTGGCAAGAGGCGCAGGAAAAGTTGAGCTGGCCGCGGCGCGCATAAAAATATTCCTCGCCCTTCTGGTAGGCCGCCAGCGCGCGCGGATCGTTCGGGATCTTGATGTCGAACGGTTTTCCGCGCGACGTGAACGCCATGTAGGCGGTCAGCGACGCCATCTCGTCCTTGACGTAGGAATAAGGCTCCTCGCCGTTGGTCTCGCGGCAGCGGTTGAGCGCCAGCTCGAGCGTGATCACCTCGCCGGTCTTGTCGTCGAAATACGGATAGTTCTGGCGGATGCCGATGCCCTTTTCGGGGAAGCAATCGCCGTAGGTCTTGCCGTTCTTGAACGGCGTGGCAAACATCTGCTTGCCACGGTCGATGGCGAAATCATACGGCGGGAAATCGTCGATCGCCTGCCATTGTTTGCGCAAGTCGGCGTCCATCGAATAGGGGCCGTTGACGAAATCGTTCAGCGGCACATTGGGAAAGCGCTTGGTGTAATAATCGCGGAATGCCTTGAAATCGGCATCGGGATCGATGCTGTCGGCCGCGGCGGCAGGTCGCGCGCCAGCAACGACGAGCGTCGCGATCGTGATCGTCACGATAACACCGGCTATGGTACGAGAAATTTTCACATCCTGCTCCGGCTCACTTAGCGCGTGTAGAGAAAATCGACGATCGCTTCGATTTCCCCGTCGGTCAGAATCAAGTTGCGTCCGAACGGCGGCATCACGGTCTGCGGATTGCGCTTGGTCTCGTCGAACACGATTGCAGCCAATTCCTTGCGGTCGGAAAACCGGCTTTTCATGTCGGCGAGCGGCGGCCCGAGATTGCCGGGCGCGTCGCCGCCCTTGATGTCGTGGCAGGTCAGGCAATTGCCCTTGCTGCGGTCGAAGGCGAGCACTTGGCCTGGCAGGACTTGGCCCGGCAGGACTTGGCCCGGCAGCACTTGGCCCAGCAGCACTTGGCCCGGCAGCGTCTGCGCCGATGCACGCGTGCCGGCGAACAGCATGACGGCGAGCACCACTGCGACAAAAAGCGCCGGGCCGTGAGCGGTTCCGCCTCGCATCCGTTTCCTCCGCTATGGCCGCGCAACGAGCAATGTCCGCCGCATATTGTCAAGCATGAGGATTTTACCCTTTGCGGCGCGATTGTCGCAGCGCCAATGCCGCGCTCGCCCGCCGGCCGGCCGCAGCCGATTCATGTCACGAAATGAATCTGTCGAAGAATTAATACGCCCGTCAGGTCGCCGTAACGCCGCGGCCCCCATGTGTATCGGCGAAGGGCGGCTGGGCCGCTCCCTCGATGGAGAACCATGATGCTTCCGAACAATCGCAATTCCTTCTCGGCCCGGCGCCTCGTGCTGTTGGGCTCGGTCGCTGCCGTCGGCGCAGCCTTGCTGGTCGGCGCCCCCGGCTATCACGCCAATCTGCCGGCGTGGACGGCAACCGCGAGCGCTGCCGATTCGACCATGCAGCATCCGTCCGGCTTTGCCGATATCGTCACCAAGGTGAAACCCGCCGTCATCTCGGTGCGGGTGAAGATTCCCGCCTCCGCCGAGCCGGCGTCGATGCAACAGCAGGGCGACGACGACCAGGACGCCGTGCCGACGGTACCGGGCTCGCCGATGGAAAAGTTCTTCCGCCAGTTCGGCGATCAATTCGGCCGTCAGGGCCGCCAAGGCCAGCGCGGCCAGACGCCGCAAGGCCATCAGACCATCACCGGCGAAGGCTCCGGCTTCTTCATCACCGCCGACGGCTATGCGGTGACCAACAACCACGTGGTCGACCACGCCAAGTCGGTGCAGGTCACGACCGATGACGGATCGATCTATACCGCGAAGGTCGTCGGCACCGATCAGAAAACCGATCTGGCGCTGATCAAGGTCGACGGCAAGAGCGACTTCCCGTTCGTGAAGTTCGCCGAGCGCGCGCCTCAAGTCGGCGACTGGGTGGTCGCGGTCGGCAATCCGTTCGGCCTCGGCGGCACCGTCACCGCGGGCATTGTTTCCGCGCGCGGCCGTGATATCGGCGCCGGACCGTATGACGACTATCTGCAGATCGACGCGCCGATCAACAAGGGCAATTCCGGCGGGCCGGCCTTCGACGTCGAAGGCAACGTCATCGGCGTCAACACCGCGATCTACTCGCCGTCCGGCGGTTCGGTCGGCATCGGCTTCGATATTCCGGCCGATACG
Source organism: Xanthobacteraceae bacterium (assembly GCA_049584715.1). Taxonomy (GTDB): domain Bacteria; phylum Pseudomonadota; class Alphaproteobacteria; order Rhizobiales; family Xanthobacteraceae; genus BOG-931. Next base: position 1,203 of record JBAUYI010000002.1, on the reverse strand, counting down.
GTGAAGACGGTGGTGGCGCAGCTCAAGAGCTCGGGCCACGTCACCCGCGGCTGGCTCGGCGTGCAGATCCAACCGGTGACCGCAACCATCGCCGATAGCCTCGGCATGAAGAAGGCCGAAGGCGCTCTCGTCGCCGAGCCGCAAGACGGCAGCCCGGCGGCCAAGGCCGGCATCCTGTCCGGCGACGTCATCACCGCCGTCAACGGCACGCCGGTAAAGGACGCCCGCGAGCTGGCCCGCACCATCGGCACCATTGCGCCGAACGCAACGGTGAAGCTCGATCTGATCCGTGGCGGCCAGGCCAAGACCATCTCGCTGACACTCGGCGAAATGCCCGGCCAGCAGGAGGCCAAAGCGGATACCGGCAGCGAGCCGACCAGCGGCGTGCCGCATCTCGGCCTGTCGGTGGCTCCGGCCAGTGAAGTGTCCGGCGCCGGCGCCCAGGGCGTCGTGGTCACCGCGGTCGATCCGGACGGCCCGGCGGCCGAGCAGGGCTTTCAGACCGGCACCGTCATCCTCGACGTCGGCGGCAAGTCCGTCGCCAATGTCGGCGACGTGCGCAAGGCGCTGGTCGATGCCAAGGCGCAAGGCAAGCATCAGGTGCTGATGCGCGTGAAGCAGGGCGACGCCACGCGCTTCGTGGCGCTGCCGCTCGGCGATGCGTAAGTGAGACGTTCTGCGACGCGTGAGTGACGCGTAAGGTCGACCCCGCCGGCGCTGTTCGTCTCCAGTCAGCGCCGGTGGACAGACCCACCTAGAGCGCCAACATTGTTGGCGCTCTAGGATTTTAGTGGAGCATGATCTTTCGGAAAACCGGTCCCCACTTTTCCGGATCATGCTCATGGACGGGCGTTTCGCCCGTCCCCGTTTTTCGTTTGCATGCGCTTGGAAAAGAGGGGAGCTACGCAGCCGGCGCGCTGCGTCCCTTCTCCCCATCAGCGCGTTTACGCGCGTCTTCGACGCGCTATTGGGGGAGAAGGACAGGATGAGGGGGTTCGGACGGTGGAGTTTAATTCTGAATCTTCCGAACCCCCTCACCCCATCCCTCTCCCCTCTGGGGAGAGGGAGTCCCAAGCGTCGTCGCCGGTCGTTGCCGTACCTCTGCCTAATCATACAAATCCCGCGGCATGCATTGCCGCGCTGCGCGCTCCGGCGCGCCGATATTGCGCGGCGTGGCCGCGAGGATGTCCTGCCGTGCCTGCC
>JBAUYI010000001.1:0-49441 GCA_049584715.1 Xanthobacteraceae bacterium | reverse complement strand
AGCTATTTATTAGTGCCAGTGGAGTGGGAGGATAGCGTGGGCGATCAGGTCAAATTCATTCTCGACGAAAAGGACATTCCGAAAGCTTGGTACAATCTGGCGGCCGATCTGCCAAAGCCGCTGCCGCCGGTGTTGCATCCCGGCACCAAGCAGCCGATCGGGCCTGCCGATCTCGAGCCGCTGTTTCCGATGGCGCTCATTCTGCAAGAAGTGTCGACCGAACGCACCATCGACATCCCCGAGCCGATCCGCGACGTCTACCGCATGTGGCGGCCATCGCCGCTGATGCGCGCGCAACGTTTGGAGCAAGCTCTCGGCACCCCGGCCAAGATTTATTACAAATACGAAGGCGTTTCGCCCGCGGGCTCGCACAAGCCGAACACCGCGGTGCCGCAGGCCTGGTACAACAAGGAGCAGGGCGTCAAACGGCTCTCGACCGAAACCGGCGCCGGCCAATGGGGCTCGTCGCTGGCCTTTGCCGGCTCGCTGTTCGGCATGGAAGTGACCGTATTCCAGGTCCGCGTCTCCTATGATCAAAAACCGTATCGCCGCGCGCTGATGGAAACTTACGGCGCGCGCTGTATCGCCTCGCCGTCGAACGAGACCGATTCCGGGCGCGCGATCCTCGCCAAAACGCCGAACAGTCCGGGCTCGCTCGGCATCGCGATTTCGGAAGCCGTGGAAATGGCGGCCAAAGATCCGGCGGTGAAATATTCGCTCGGCTCGGTGCTCAATCACGTGCTGCTGCACCAGACGGTGAACGGTCAGGAAGCCATCAAGCAGTGCGAAATGGCAGGCGACGATCCCGACGTGTTGATCGGCTGCACCGGCGGCGGCTCGAATTTTGCCGGCCTGGTGTTTCCGTTTCTCGGCCTGCAACTGCGCGGCGGCCGCAGGCGCCGCATCATTGCCGTCGAACCCGCCGCCTGTCCGACGCTCACGCGCGGCAAATACGCCTACGATTTTGGCGACACCGCGCACCTGACGCCGCTGGTGAAGATGCACACGCTCGGCTCGACTTTCATTCCGCCCGGCTTCCACGCCGGCGGTTTGCGCTATCACGGCATGGCGCCGATGATTTCGCATATCCACGATCTCGGCCTGATCGAGGCGCGCGCCTATCACCAAAAGACTTGCTTCGACGCCGGCGTGCAGTTCGCCCGCTGCGAGGGCATCGTGCCGGCGCCGGAAGCGACGCATGCGGTGCGCTGCGCCATCGACGAGGCGCTGCGCTGCAAGAAAGAGGGCAAGTCCGAAGTCATCCTGTTCAACATGTCCGGCCACGGCCATTTCGACATGGGCGCCTATATCGCCTATTTCGAAGGCAAGCTGGTCGATCAGGACTATGACGAAGGCGAGCTCGCCATGGCGCTCGCCGGCCTGCCCAGCGTCGCGGCGTAACCTGTCATGCCCGCGAAGGCGGGCATCCAGTAATCATCGAAGCTACACGCGATGCTCCAACGAGACGCATTGTTCCGTGATTACTGGATCATCCGCCTCCGCGGATGATGACAATGCTGATGAATTGAGCGAGAGGGGGAAACTAGATGATCGAGCCCTACAACGCCGTCGGCCTCATCCCGACGTTCTACGGCATCCGCCGGCGCGACGACATCAAGTACAATATCGAGCATCTCAAGAGCCTGACCAAGGCGGCGTTCTGGCTCTCCAACCTCGACATCCCGGTGCGGCTCCTCGCCATTCCCGAAGGCGCGCTGATGGGGTTCAACGACGAGGTGCTCGACGTCGATCACGCCGATTACGCGCGCACCTGCTGCATCGACATTCCCGGCCCCGAGACCGACGAGATCGGCAAGCTGGCGCGTGAGTGGAACGTCTTCATCATGGCTCAGGCCAAGGCGCGCCATAAGGACTGGAAGGACCGCTTCTTCAATATCGGCTTCATCGTCGATCCCGACGGCAAGATCATCCTGCAGCACTACAAGATCTCGGCGCTGCTGCCGGTCGAGCGCTCGGTTTCGCCACATGACATCTACGACTGGTGGATCGAGAAATACGGCCGCACCTTGGATGCGTTCTGGCCGGTCGCCGATACAAAGATCGGCCGGCTCGGCATCATGATGGCGATGGAGGGCAATTATCCGGAGAACGGCCGGGGGCTCGCCATGAACGGCGCCGAGGTGGTCTATCGCGCCTCGATGCCGGCGCCGTTCACCGAGAATGATGTGTTCGAGATTTCCAATCGCGCCCGCGCGCTCGAGAACAACATGTACATCGTGGCGCCGAATATCGGCAGCTATCATCTGACGCCCGAAGGCCACCATTTCGGCATCGATGCCGGCGGCGGCCAGTCGATGATCGTCGATTACCGCGGCCAATTGGTCGGCAAGCAGCGCGACACCAACGGCTCGACCTTCGTGGCCGGCGTCATCAATATCGAAGCGCTGCGCCACCACCGCGAGTCGGCGCAGGTGACCAACTGGATGAAGGACATCCGCGCCGAGCTGGCCCAGATCATCTATGAAAAGCCGATCTATCCGAAGAACCGCTACTTGAAGAAAATCCCGCCGAAACACGCGCAATACAAGACCGACGTGATCGACAAGCAAGTGGCGCTCATGCAAAAGCGCGGCATCTGGAAGAAGCCGTCGCGTTGAGGCGGGCGCCATGCCGTTTGCCCTGAATTTTTATCACGACCAGGTCGGCGCCAGCGGAGCGACGGCGTCGGCCTTGGCGCCGGCGCATCGCTTGCTCTACGTGCGCCACGGCCGCGTGGAGATTAACGGCCAACTGCTGAGCGCCGATGCGGCGATCTATTGCGACAGCACCGTCGCGCTGAAATCGGCCGGCGAGTGGAGCCAGATCTGGCGCTGGGAGCTTGCGCCACCGAACGCTGAGCCGCTGCTCCACGACGGGGAGGGCGTGCTGTCGAGCTTGCGAATGTCGCGTGTCATCACCAGCCTGGCCATGCCCGAAGGCTCACGGTGGCTATTCCGCCTCGACCAAATCACTACGGCAGCCGGCCGCATCGCCGATCGCCATCAGCATCCAGGCCCGGGAATCCGCTGCCTGCTCGAAGGCACATTCAATGTTCAGCAGGACGCCGAGTCGCACCGCGATCTGGCGCCGGGCGAGGCGTGGTGGGAGACCGGCTCGGACACGGTCGTCGCCTGGAGCTCGCGGCAAATGGCGGCAAAATTCCTGCGCGGCATGGTGCTGCCGGTCGAATGGGAAGGCAAAGTGACGGGCACTTGGCTTTCGGGCCACAGACCGCCGTCAGGCACGTGGAAACTTTACCTCGACCGGGTGATTACCGTGTAGCCCGGGTTGAGCCAACGGGTCCGGTCCGAAGTGGCCGGCCCGATGACTGGCTCCGCGAAACCCGGGAACGGCGGCCCGGCTTGAGCGCCGCTCCCGGATTTCGCTGGCGCTCAATCCGGGCTACAATAAGAGTCTCGCTGGAGGAAGCGCCGTGAATATCGAAGCCCGCCAGATCGACCGTAGCGCCAAGACCAAGCTGCAGATCATCGACTGCGACATCCATCCCAAAGCTTCGGTCGAGGATTATCGCCCGTATCTGAGCAATCGCTGGTGGGATTACGCGCAGACCTACGGTGCGCGCTCGCATCACGGCTATGTCAAAGGCTTCCCCTATCCGAAGGCGCAGCCGCAGGCTTCGCGGCGCGATTCCTGGCCGCCCGACGGCGGGCTGCCGGCCAGCAATTACGAGTTCATGCGGAGGCAGCACCTCGATTTCTACGGCATCGAATACGGCGTGATGAATCCGCTGTCGCCGTCGGGGCAGGGCGAGCAGAACGACGAATACAGCGCGGCGCTGGCGTTCGCCTGCAACGAGTTCCAGCTCAACCACTGGAACGCGCTCGATCCGCGGCTCAAATGCTCGCTCGTCGTGCCCTACGAGGACCCCGAAGCCTCGCGCAAGGAGATCCGCCGCCGCTCAGGCGACCGCCGTTTCGCTCACGTGCTGATGCTCACGCGCACCAGCGAGCTGATGGGCCGCCGCCGTTATTGGCCGATCTACGAGGCGGCCTGCGAGGCCGGCTTGCCGGTCGGCGTGCACGTTTTCGGCTATAGCGGCCGCGCCGCCAGCAATACCGGCTGGCCGTCGTTCTACATCGAGGAAATGACCGAGCACTCGAACGCCTGCCAGGCGCAGGTCACCAGCATGATCATGGAGGGCGTGTTCGAGGCTTTCCCGCAGCTCAAGATGGTGTTCATCGAAGGCGGCTTCGGCTGGATGCCGTCGCTCGGCCACCGCCTCGACCGCAACTGGAAGCGCATGCGCTCAGGCCTGCCGCATCTGACGCGGGCGCCGTCGGAGTACCTGCACGACCATTTCTGGGTCACCACCCAGCCGATGGAGGAGCCGGAAAACCCGGCGCACCTCGTCGACATCATGGCGGCGATCGGTTTTGACCGCATCCTGTTCTCGTCCGACTATCCGCACTGGGATTTCGACGACCCGTTCGTGGTCGTGCCGGCGAGCCTGGGCGACGAGCGCCGCAAGCAGATTTATTCCGGCAATGCGCGGGCGCTTTACGGGTTTGAGTGAGGCGGCGCGGGCTTTTAGTTCCGCCCTTAGTCCCTAAATGTAGCGCGTTATCCGCTGAAATATCCCATGCCTTGCGCTCATCGGCTGGTATGATGCCAGCGCGGGGTGTATCACCTGCGGACAACGGCCCATTTCTGCCAGGAGCAAGGCATGTCGGTATCCCATAGCGCCAAGACCGCGGACGAAGGCCTGTTTTCCGCCTCGCTGGCCGACAGCGATCCGGAGATCGCCGATGCCATTGCGCTCGAGCTCGGCCGCCAGCGCGATGAGATCGAGCTGATCGCGTCGGAGAACATCGTCAGCCGCGCCGTTCTCGAGGCGCAGGGTTCGGTCCTCACCAACAAGTATGCCGAAGGTTTGCCGGGCAAGCGCTATTACGCCGGCTGCCAGTTCGTTGACATCGCCGAGCGGGTGGCCATCGAGCGGGTGACCCGGCTGTTCGGCTGTTCCTTCGCCAATGTGCAGCCGCATTCCGGCGCCTCCGCCAACGCCGAAGTGTTCATGGCGCTGATGCAGCCCGGCGACACTTTCATGGGGCTGAACCTCGCCGCCGGCGGCCATCTCACCCACGGCTTGCCGGCCAACATGTCGGGCCGCTGGTTCAAGGTCGTGCCCTATGGCGTGCGCCGCGACGATCACCTCATCGACATGGAGGAGGTCGAAAGGCTCGCCAAAGAGCACCGGCCCAAAGTGATCGTCGCCGGCGGCTCGGCCTATCCGCGCATCATCGATTTCCGCCGCTTTCGCGAGATCGCCGACGAGGTCGGCGCTTACCTCATGGTCGACATGGCGCATTTCGCCGGCCTTGTGGCCGGTGGCGCGCATCCGAGCCCGTTCCCCCACGCCCACGTCGTGAGCACGACGACCCACAAGACGCTGCGCGGGCCGCGCGGCGGCACCATCCTGACCAATGACGAGGAACTGGCGAAAAAGCTCAATTCCGCGGTGTTCCCAGGCATGCAGGGCGGGCCGCTGATGCATGCGGTCGCCGCCAAGGCGGTGGCGTTCGGCGAGGCGCTGCGGCCTTCCTTCAGACTTTACGCGAAGAACGTGGTCGAGAACGCGCGGGCACTTGCGGAAACGCTCAAATCGCGCGGGCTCGATATCGTCTCCGGCGGCACCGATACCCACCTCGCGCTGGTCGATCTACGCAAGAAACGACTGACCGGCAAAGTGGCCGAAACTGCGCTCGAGCGCGCCCACATCACCTGCAACAAGAACGGCATTCCATACGACCCGGAAAAGTCTTTCATCACGTCCGGTGTGCGGGTCGGCACGCCTGCCGGCACCACGCGCGGCTTCGGCATCGCCGAGTTCCGCCAGGTCGGCGATCTGATCGCCGAGGTGCTCGACGCGCTATCGCAGAAGGGCACCGAGCAGGATGCACAGGCCGAAGCCAGCGTGCGCGAAAAGGTCCGCCGCCTGGTTGGCCGGTTCCCGATCTACGAGGGGTAAGGGATGCGTTGTCCGAGTTGTGCAAGCCTCGATACCCAGGTGAAGGATTCGCGGCCGACCGAAGATTCGTCGGTCATCCGCCGCCGCCGCGTGTGTCTCTCCTGCAATTTCCGCTTCACCACCTTCGAGCGGGTCCAGCTGCGCGAATTGACCGTCATCAAGCGCAACGGCCGGCGCGTGCCGTTCGACCGCGACAAGCTGTTGCGCTCGATGCAGATCGCTTGCCGCAAGCGCCCGGTCGATCCCGAACGCATCGACCAGATGGTGTCGAAGATCGTGCGCGAGCTCGAGAGCATGGGCGAAAGCGAGGTCTCCTCCGAGGCGATCGGCGAAACCGTCATGGCGCATTTGCGCGAGCTCGACGACGTCGCCTATGTGCGCTTCGCCTCGGTCTATCGCAATTTCCGCGAGGCCAAGGATTTCGAAACGGCGCTGGCCGAATTGTCGGGCGACGAGGTCGCGGAGATCGCGCGCAAGTGAGCGGCGAAGCCGACCGGCGCTTCATGGATTTGGCGCTCTCTCTCGGCCGGCGCGGACTGGGCCGGACTTGGCCGAATCCGGCGGTGGGGGCCGTTATCGCGAAGAACGGCGTCATTGTCGGCCGCGGCTGGACCCAGCCTGGCGGCCGGCCCCATGCCGAGGTCGAAGCCTTGCGGCGCGCCGGCGAGGCAGCGCGCGGCGCGACGCTCTACGTGACGCTCGAGCCGTGCTCGCACCACGGCAAGACGCCGCCTTGCGCCGATGCCGTGATCGCGGCCGGCATTACGCGCGTGGTCTCGGCGCTCGAAGACCCTAATCCCGAAGTTGCGGGCGAAGGCCATGGGCGGCTGCGCGCAGCGGGCATTGCGGTCGAAGTGGGTGTCGGTGCGGAGGAGGCACGGCGCGACCATGCCGGTCATATCCGGCGGATGCGCCAGGGCCGACCCCAGGTCATGCTCAAGCTCGCGATCTCCGCCGACGGCAAAGCCGGGGTGGCCGGGCGCAAGCCTGTTGCGATCACCGGGGAGGCGGTGCGCGAGCGCGTCCATCTGCTGCGTGCCCACAGCGATGCCATCATGGTCGGCATCGGCACCGTGCTGGCGGACGATCCGATGCTGACCTGCCGCTTACCCGGCATGGCCGAGGATTCACCGGTGCGGATTGTGGCCGACAGCATGCTGCGCCTGCCGGTTAACTCGCGCCTGGTTCGGAGCGCTTACGAGACGCCGGTCTGGGCGCTCACCGGCCTTGCCGCTCCCCAAGACTCCGAATTCGTCCTGCTGCCGCTCGGCGTCGAGGTGTTGCGGTCGCCGCAAACCGGCCGCCTCGATCTCAAAGATGGCCTCGAATTTCTTGCCGCGAAGGGCATTACCCGGCTGATGGTCGAAGGCGGCCCGACACTTGCCGCCGCGTTCATCGCCGCCGATCTGGTCGATGAGGCGGTGCTGTTTCATTCAACGAAAATCGTCGGCCCGGATGGGGTCGATGCGCTTGCAACAGACGCGATGGAGGTGCTGACTCGAACACTGAAGCAGGTCAGCAGCGAGCCGGTAGGAGCCGATCGGCAAGTCAATTACGCCCGCGAGTAGATATGTTTACCGGTATTGTCAGTGACTTAGGTGAGGTTCTTGATGTTGAGGAAAAAGCCGAAGGGCTGCGCCGTCTCAACATCGTCTGCGGCTATGACCCCGAAACAATCGATATCGGCGCCTCGATCGCCTGTTCCGGCATCTGCCTGACGGTGGTCGGGCGGGGCCGGACCGGTAACCGGTCCTCATTTGCCGTCGATGCCGCTGCCGAGACCTTGCGCATGACCACCGCCGCAACCTGGCAGCGCGGCGCCAAGCTCAACCTCGAGCGATCGCTTCGGCTCGGCGACGAGCTCGGCGGCCACATGGTCAGCGGCCATGTCGACGGCATCGCCGAACTCATCGCCCGCGACGATTTTCTCGACAGCGCGGAACTGACGCTACGCGTGCCGGCGGAGCTTTCGCGCTTCATCGCGCCCAAGGGTTCCGTCGCACTCGACGGTGTGTCGCTGACTGTCAATAAGGTCGAAGGCGACACATTCTCCGTCTTGATCATCCCGCATACCTTGCAGGTCACGACGCTCGGTGCGTTACGTCCTGGCGCGCGGCTCAATATCGAAGTCGACCAGATGGCGCGCTATGCGGCGCGGCTCTTGGACTCCATGCCGCAAGCGCGTTGACGATCTTGGCCGCGCTTGTTCGCGCCCTCTCGGCTTGGTACGACCACGGCCGAACAGGAGCAGGTGATGGCCGGTCCGCGGCGAGGCAAGCGTGGCGAGGGCGCGCGCAAGGGTGCGCGCATCCTCATCGTCGAGGCGCGCTATTACGACGAGATCGCGGACGCACTCTTGGCCGGCGCGACGAAGGCGCTGCAGGAAGCCGGCGCCGAGGTCGACCGCATCAGCGTGCCGGGCTCGCTGGAAATTCCGGGCGCCATTGCGCTTGCCATCGACACCGCGCACTGGGGCCGCCTGCCTTATGACGGCGCGGTCGCGCTCGGTTGCGTCATCCGTGGCGATACCATCCATTTCGAGATCGTGTCGCATCAATCGGCACGCGGCCTGATGGAGCTTTCGATCGCGCAGCGCTTTCCCATCGGCAACGGCATCATCACCGTCGACACCGAAGCCCAGGCCTGGGAGCGCGCCCGCGTCGAGGAACAGGACAAGGGCGGCGATGCCGCGCGCGCCGCACTGGCGCTGATCGGTATCAAACAACGCTTCGGGAAGCGTTGAGATGGCGGGCCCCGAACCCAACGAGGCGCGCAAGGCCAATAAGCGCGGCGCGGCACGGCTTGCTGCCGTGCAGGCGCTTTATCAGATGGATCTTGCCGGCACCGGACTGAACGAGATCATGGCCGAATTCGAAAGCCATTGGCTCGGCAGCGAGGTCGAGGGCGCGCAATACCGGCCGGCGGAGGCCGCGTATTTTAGGGACATCGTCGGCGGCGTGGTGCGCGAGCAAGGCAAGCTCGATCCGCAGATCGATGCGGCGCTGACCCGCGGCTGGCCGCTCAAGCGTATCGAGGCGGTGCTGCGCGCGGTGCTGCGCGCCGGCGCCTACGAGCTCGCCTGCCGCGCCGACGTGCCGGCAAGAGTGGTCATGTCGGAATATGTCGACGTCGCAGGCGCTTTTGTCGACGACGAGGAGACCGGTATGGTCAATGCCGTTCTCGATCATCTCGCCCACCAACTGCGCGCGACGGAATTCGACCGCGCCTAGGGTCGAACGAAAGAGCAGGATTGCCGAGCTGCGGAAGGGTTGCGTCGCGCGATGCCAAACTCATCAGAATCGGCCGAAGATCGCCTGATCGCGCGCTATTTCCGGCCGCTAGCCAAGCATCCCGGCGCCCTCGGTCTGGTCGATGACGCCGCCGTCATTACGCCACCGCCGGGATGCGACGTCGTGCTGACCACCGACGGCGTTATTGCCGGCGTGCATGTTTTTCCCGACGACCGGCCGGAGAATATCGGCCGCAAGGCGTTGCGGATGAATCTGTCCGATCTCGCCGCCAAAGGTGCGACCCCGCTCGGCTTTCTGCTGTCGCTCGCATTGCCATCGGCAATCGATGAAGCGTGGCTTGCGGCTTTCGCCGCTGGCCTCGGCGAGGATGCCGAGCGCTATAATTGTCCGCTGCTCGGCGGCGATACCGACCGCACGCCCGGTCCGACGTCGGTCTCGATCGCCGCCTTTGGCGCGGTGCCGCACGGCAAAATGGTGCAGCGCTCGACCGCCAGGCCGAGCGACCATATCGTCGTGACCGGCACCATCGGCGACGCAGCCCTCGGCGTGCTGCTGCGGCGGGACCAAAACCTCGCCAAGCGGTGGCGATTATCGGAAGCGATGAGCGCACATCTCAAGCAGCGTTATCTCTTGCCCGAGCCGCGCAATGCGTTGGCCAATGCCGTTCTGCAAAACGCTTCGGCGGCAATCGATGTGTCCGACGGTCTCGCCGGCGATCTCGCCAAGCTATGCCGCGCGTCCGGCGTTGCCGCCGAGATCGATGTCGCGCGCGTGCCGATTTCCGATGCGGTCCGCGCCGCGGTCGCCGCCGAACCCGCGACGATCGAGACGGCGCTCACGGGTGGCGACGATTATGAAATTGTCCTGACACTGGCGGCCGACAAGCTCGCCGCATTCCACGCGGCAGCGCACGCAGCCGGCGTGGCGGTGACCGAGATCGGCCGCATGGCGGACGGGGAGGGCGCCCGCTTCCACCACGAGGGCAAGACGCTCAACTTCGCGCGGCCGTCGTACAGTCATTTCTGACGGGTCAGAAATCGCGGGAAGTAGTGGAATTCCTTGACGAATTGATTTTCCGTGGGCATATTAATTCGGTGGGAATTACATACGATCCCAGGAAGCGACAGTTGACGTTGGCTGAGCGTGGCCTGGATTTTGAGCGCGCTAAAACGGTGTTTTCCGGAGCCACGCTCACGCTTTTGGACGACCGAGAGGATTATGGCGAGCCGCGTTTGCCGACCTATGGATTGCTTAGTCGCAGGCTGGTGATGGTGGTCCGCGTGGCGCAGATCGCCACGTCATCTCAATGAGGAAATGCAATGCCCGTGAAAAAGCGCGCTATGCGACGCGGCTGGGTTGACCCGGACGACGCTCCGGAATGGAGCCAGGAGCAGTTCGACCGTGCCGAGGTCGCGCTCGGTGGCAAGATTGTGAGCCCGGCTCAGGGAACGATAACGCGCGCTCGCGGCCGGCCGAAGAAGGCCGATGCGAAAGTTCATATTCATATCCGGCTGTCGCCTCTTGTGTTGGGACATTTTCGGGCGAGCGGACCGGGTTGGCAGACGCGGATCGACGAGGTGCTACGCAGGTGGGTTGAGCGGCACCGAAAGGACATCCAAACGCAAACGAAACGGCGCCGCGTTGCATAACTGATACTGACGCGTCGCTTGCTCGAGTAAGCGATGAACGAGCTATAGTGTACGCTGGAGAAACGCCCATGCACGACACAACGGCCATAGCCACAACGCAGACTGCCGCGCCAAAACCCTACGTCGGCAAGAACGCCAATCCGCGCTACGCCGAGATTTACCGGCATTATCCGACCATCGACTATCTGCGCCGCGGCGCGCGCCGCCGGCTGCCGCATTTTTCCTTTGAATATTCCGACGGCGGTTCCGGCAAGGACGACGCCGGCATCAAGCGCAATTGGGCGGGGCTCGATGCGGTGGAATTGGTGCCGCGCTATGGCGTGATGCCGTCGCTGCCGCCGTGCGAGGTCGAGCTGTTCGGCCGCCGCTACGCCGCTCCGATCGGCGTTGCGCCCATGGGCGGGCCGGCGATCGTGTGGCCGGGCGCCGACGAATATCTCGCCCGCGCCGCGCAACGCGCGCGCATTCCCTATACGCTCGGAACGGTCGGCTGCTCGACCATCGAGCGCATCGCCGAAATCGCGCCCGACGTATTCTGGTTCCAGCTTTATCGCGCCGCCAGGAACGATCACGCCATCGGCTTCGATCTGGTACGCCGCGCCCAGGCCGCCGGCTGTCACGCGTTGGTGCTGACGCTCGACGTGCCGGTGCGCACCACGCGGGCGCGTGAAGTGGTGGTGGGCCTCGGCGGGGCGTTCAATCCTGACCTCACGATGATGCTGCAGATGCTGATGTCGCCGGCCTGGACCCGGGCGCTATGGCAGAACGGCATTCCGCGGTTCTCAAATCTGCGCGCTTATGTCGGCGACAACGCCTCGATCAACGACATGGTCGCGTTCGCGCGCCGGGAGATGGGCGGTGCCTTCACCTGGGAGGAGGTCGCGAAATATCGCGACCGCTGGAAAGGCACGCTGATCGTCAAGGGCATCATGCATCCGCAAGACGCCGAGAAAGCGGTGTCGCTCGGCGTCGACGGCATGTTCGTTTCAAATCACGGCGGCCGGCAGATCGAGGCGTTGCCGGCGCCGATCGACGTGCTGCCGGCGATCGTCAAACAGGTCGGCAAGCGCTCGACCGTGCTGTACGATTCCGGCATCCGCAGCGGCACCGACGTGGTGCGCGCTTATGCGCTCGGCGCCGCCGCGGCGTTTGCCGGCAAGGCCTTTTTGTGGGGCCTTGGCGCGCTCGGCGAGGAGGGTGCCGCCCACGTCATCGATATCCTCATCGAAGAGACGCAAGCCGCGCTCGGGCAGCTGGGGGCGCTGACACCGGACGAGGCGCGCTCGGTGGTGATCCGCCACAACGGGGCCTTGCAGTTCTGACTACGCTCGCGACGGGAGAGGCCCACAGGTCGACTTTCTCGGAGCGTGCCAATTGGCAGCGTACCTCATAACTCGCCTCGCCGGCGGAGGTAGAGCCACACCGCGACAACAACGATAAATGCGGCGAACGCCCAACCATTGTTAATGGCGGAAATCATGGGGATTAGATCGGTCGGCTTCATAGCTGGCCTCTGCAGATTCGTTTCGAGGCCGTCCAATGTGAGCATAGCGGACGAGCTCGCAACGCACCGCTACAGCCTAACTCGCAATTTCCGGCGTCAACCAATGACGGGGCCGTTTAAGGGGCGAACGGCTATACGCCCCTCACTTGGTCTATGGGTACTACACGCTGGATATAGTGGCGTGTCCCAGTTCACCTAAATCTTACTTTGGGCGGCCGAGAGTACATCCGCGCTGCGCCCCTAGAAACGCTCGCGGGCGTCTCTAAATACAGGGGGCGGGCGTATTCTAATTCACCCCCAAAGACCCGTTCCAACATTGCGGTCTTGCGTGCCCGGCTCAATATGCACGGTAGCGAAGGCCGCGATATTTTAGGAGGTAAATATGGTGGAAACCGTTGCTGCAAAAAAGGCAGACGTTGAAAAGATAAAAGTCAATGAGGCCAAGTGGTCAAAGCCGTTAATGGCGGCTGGGTGGACCGCGATGCCGAGCGTCATCATTGAGAAGCAGGAAGCTCTGGGCTTGGACGCCCTCGACATGAACATCATCCTCCACCTGTCGCATTACTGGTGGACACCCGAGAACCTGCCGCATCCATCCGTCGGCACAATTGCGAAGGCAGTCGGCGTGAAGCGGCGTGCCGTGCAAAAGCGGATCAAAGCTCTGCACGAACTAGGAATGCTTGAGCGGGAGGAACGGCGGCGTACACCGAATGGCAGTACGACCAACAAGTACGGCTTCAAGGGCTTGATTGCCAAGGCAACGCCTTTTGCGCACGAAAAGCTGGCCGAAATCGCGAAAAAGAAGAAGGACAAGGAAGAGCGGCTAAGCCGGAAAAGGCCCAAGCTTACGGTCGTCGAAGGAGGTGCCATCTCCTAGCATCGTTTGCGGCGTAGCTCAGCCGGATAGAGCACCTTGTTTTCGACATGCTGTGGTCTCGACATCCTCAGTATGGGCAAGGAGGTCGCGAGTTCAAGTCTCGCCGCCGCACCACTTCCTGCAATTCTCCGTGGGATGGGCCTCGCCGCCACAACGGAGCCTTGCACTTCTGACCTGCGCCCGCGGCAGTAGCGCCGCATCCCTTGGCCCGCTAGAAGGATCGACTCCACCGGGAGCCTGCCATGGCGGTCGTCGCCGAACCCGCGCTCGATCTCATTGATGACCGGCTTGCCGCGCGCAATGCCATGATCCTGGCCGTGGCGCAGGCGCTGGCCGGCGGCAACAACACCGTGATCGTCGCGACCACCGGCATCATCGGCTCGATGCTGGCGCCCGATCCGGCGCTGGCGACGCTGCCGATCAGTTTCATGGTTGCCGGCATGTGGATGGGCACCTTGCCGGTTGGCATGCTGGCCAAGGCCTATGGCCGGCGCTTCGCGCTACAGACCGGTTCGGCGTTCGGCGCGGTCTCGGGCCTGATCTCGTGCGCCGCGGTGCTGCAAGGATCGTTTTGGCTGTTGCTGGTCGGCACCATGTGCGGCGGCCTCTACGCGGCGGCGCATCAGTCCTATCGCTTTGCCGCCACCGATACGGCGAGCCCGCAATTCCGTGCCAAGGCCGTCGCCTGGGTATTGGCCGGCGGCATCTTCGCCGCTGTGATCGGCACCGAGCTCGTGATCTTCACCAAGGACTCCTGGCCGCCTTATCTGTTCGCCGGCTCATTCCTGGCGCAGTCGGCCTGCGCGGTGCTCGCCGCAGCCGTGCTGACGCTCCTGAAAATTCCGCGCCCCCCGGTGTCCCGTTCGTTCAAGGACGGACGTCCGCTCAGTGCCATCGTCGTGCAACCGAAATTCATCGTCGCCGTGGTCTGCGGCCTGGCGGCCTATTCGATGATGAACATGGAAATGACTTCGGCACCGCTGGCCATGATCATGTGCAACCACACCGTCGACGAGGCGGCGCACGGCATCCAGTGGCACGTCATCGGCATGTATGCGCCGAGCTTCATCACCGGCTCGCTGATCGCGCGCTTCGGGGTGCGCACCATGATGGCGGTCGGGCTGGCGCTCATTCTGGTCGCCGCCTCGATTAGCCTAGCCGGGCTTGGGCTGTGGAATTTCTGGATCGGGCTGGCGCTGCTCGGCGTCGGCTGGAATTTTGCCTTCATCAGCGCCACAACGCTGGTCACCGAGTGCCACGATCCGCACGAGCGCAACAAGGTGCAGGCGTTCAACGACTTTCTGGTGTTCGGCGCCATGGCGATCGCGTCGTTCTCGTCCGGCGCGCTATTGTCGCGCTATGGCTGGACCACCGTGAACGAGGTGGTGTTCCCGGTCATTCTCGTCGCGGCGCTGCTGTTGGCCTGGGGTTCGTTGGTGCGCAAGCCCAGGCCGGTGTGATAACCTTCGCCGGTGTTTTTAGGCGAAAGGACAGCCGATGGCCACGAAACTGCGCAAAGCGAAACGGGCGGCGCCGGCCGGACGGTCTGCGCGGAAGACTTCGCGATCATCGGGCAAATTGTCGGCGCGTCGTCGCGTCGCCGCCGCAAAGGCCAAACCTAAAGTGAAGGCCGCGCCGCGCAAGCAGACATTCGTCGCAAGCCACCTCAATCCCGACGCGTTCGAAGGCGGGCTGCGCTCATACGCAAAGTACCGCGACCTCGGCATGGCCGCCGCGACCAATGGCCTGGCGCAGGCCCACGTCATCAAGATGATCCCGCCCTGCGACCCGGCCGTGGTGTCGAAACGGCATTATCACGACGTCGAATTTCAGATGATCTACGTGCTCA
Organism: Xanthobacteraceae bacterium; assembly: GCA_049584715.1. Taxonomy (GTDB): domain Bacteria; phylum Pseudomonadota; class Alphaproteobacteria; order Rhizobiales; family Xanthobacteraceae; genus BOG-931. The sequence goes on along the minus strand of JBAUYI010000001.1, from coordinate 34,322 downwards.
AGGGCTGGATCAAAGGCGAGTATGACGGCGCCGGCGAGGTGACCATGGTGGAAGGCTCGTGCTGGCTGCAGCCGCCGAAGATCAAGCACACGGTGTTGGATTATTCGCACGATTGCGAGCTGCTCGAAATCATCCTGCCGGCAGAATTCGATACGGTGGAATTGGAGTGATCGGCCGAGGAGAAGTCGTCATGGCATCGTCCTCGCTGGCGCGCGATTTGCCGATCCTGACAGAGCTCGAGCGCAAGGTGCTGTGGCTAGCGACCTGGACCATCCACCACGCCAACCATTTGCGCGGCAATAGCGATGGCCTGAAGGTCGGCGGCCATCAGGCTTCCTCGGCGTCGCTCGCCACCATCATGACGGCGCTTTATTTCCACAGCCTGCGGCCGCAGGACCGCGTCGCGGTCAAGCCGCACGCGGCACCGAATTTTCACGCCATCCAATATCTGCTCGGCCGCCAGACCCGTGCAAAACTCGAAGATTTTCGCGGCTACAAAGGCGCGCAATCCTATCCGTCGCGCACCAAGGACACCGACGACGTCGATTTCTCCACCGGCTCGGTGGGCCTGGGCGTGGCGCAGACGCTGTTCTCGTCGCTGGCGCAGGATTACGTGCGCGCCCACGGCTGGGGTCGCGACCGGCCGGAAGGCCGCATGATCGCGCTGCTGGGCGACGCCGAGCTCGACGAGGGCAATATTTTCGAGGCCATCCTCGAAGGCTGGAAGCAGGGTTTACGTAATTGCTGGTGGGTCGTCGACTACAACCGGCAAAGCCTCGATGCCGTGGTGCGCGAGGGCTTGTGGGAGCGGTATCAAAATCTGTTCCGCAATTTCGGCTGGGACGTGGTGGTGCTGAAATACGGCGCGCTGCAGCAAGCCGCATTCGCCGAACCCGGCGGCGAAGTTTTGAAAAACTGGATCGATAACTGCCCGAACCAGCTTTACTCGGCACTGGTGTTCCAGGGCGGCGCGGCGTGGCGCAAGCGTCTCAATGACGAGATCGGCGACCAAGGGCCGGTGACGCGGCTCATAGATCAGCGAAGCGACGATGAGCTGGCGCGGCTGATGAACAATCTCGGCGGCCACGATCTGGCGTCGATCATCGCGGCGTTCGACGCCATCGATCACGATCGTCCGGTCTGCTTCATCGCTTATACGATCAAAGGCTACGGTTTGCCGTTCGCCGGGCACAAGGACAATCACGCCGGCCTGATGACGCCGGCGCAGATGGAGACGTTCCAGCGATTGATGAACATCCGGTCCGGCCACGAATGGGATCTCTTCGAAGGTCTCGGACGGTCAGCCGACGACATTCGGATTTTCTTGGATCGCGTGCCGTTTGCGAGCGCCGGCGAACGCCGCTTACAGGCCGCTCGCATTGACGTGCCGGCCGATCTGCAGGTGCCGATCCAGGCGAAAACGTCGACCCAGACCGGCTTCGGTGCGCTGCTCAATGAGATTGCGCGCGACGACACGCCGCTTGCAGCGCGCATCGTCACGACCTCGCCGGACGTGACGGTGTCGACGAGTCTCGGCTCATGGGTCAATCGCCGCGGCCTGTTCGCGCGCGAGGTTTTGGCCGACACGTTCAAGAGCGAGCGTATCCCCTCGACCTTCAATTGGGATTTTTCGCCGACCGGCCAGCATATCGAGCTCGGCATCGCCGAGATGAATTTGTTCATCGCGCTCTCCGCGCTCGGCCTGTCGCACAGCATCAACGGCGAGCGGCTCATCCCGATCGGAACGCTCTACGATCCGTTCATCGCCCGTGGGCTCGATGCGCTCAATTATGCCTGCTATCAGGACGCCCGTTTCATCCTGGTGGCGACGCCGTCGGGCATCACGCTGGCACCGGAAGGCGGCGCGCATCAATCGATCTCTGAACCATTGATCGGAATAGCGCAGGACGGCCTTGCCGCATTCGAGCCGGCCTTCGTCGATGAGCTCGCCGCCATTCTTGCCTTCTCGTTCGATTACATTCAGCGCGACGCCCAGAAGGATGCCGAAGGCGAACCGTCCGAGCGTACATGGCTGCGCGACGAGACCGGCGGCTCGATCTACCTGCGCTTGTCCACGCGTCCGATCGAGCAGATCGAACGGCCGATGACGCCCGTTCTGCGCCAGGCCATCGTCGATGGCGCCTATTGGCTGCGCGAGCCCGGCCCGAACTGCCAGGTCGTCGTCGCCTATACCGGCGCGGTCGCGCCCGAGGCGATCCAGGCCGTCGGCCTGATGGGGGAGGATCGTCGTGACGTCGGGCTCTTGGCCATCACGTCGGCGGACCGTCTCAATGCCGGCTGGACCGCGGCATGCCGGGCGCGCGAGCGCGGTCTGGTTCACGCGCGCTCTCATATCGAGCGGCTGTTCGCCGGCTTGCCGCGGCATTGCGGCATCGTCAGCGTTCTAGACGGTCATCCGGCGACCTTGGCGTGGCTCGGCGCCGTCCACGGCCATCGCGTGCGGCCGCTCGGCGTCGAGCATTTCGGCCAGACCGGCTCGATCGAGGATCTCTACCGCCACTACGGCATCGACGCGCATGCCATTATTGCCGCCGCCGAGACCATCGCGCCGGGACGCCCGATCCGCCATCTCGGGGTTGTTTGATTTGTGGGATGAGTTGAGCGGCAGCGAAACCCATCGCCTTTCTGAAACGCAGCCGCAGCGAGACGATGGGTTTCACTTCGTTCAACCCATCCTACGCGCTTCTCAGAAATCAGAATCCGCCAACTCATACGGTTTCGCGTCAATCATTCCTTCAACAATCATGCCGATTATGATGCCGTTGTTGTAACTCGGGATTGCTGGGGAGGGGACGACATGCGCGGCTATCTGGCGATCGTTGCCGCTGTGTCTCTCGCGGGGTGTGCATCGGGCTCCACGGGAGGCGAGGTTCTTGCGGGCAGCAGCGTCAGATCAAGCGCTGCACGGCTGGTGATCTACCGGTCTTCGGCCATGGGATTTGCGGTCCAGCCGAACTATTCCGTCGACGGAAAGGTGATCGCCAGCAGTCAACCTGCAGGCTTCGTGGTGTGCGAATTGCCTCCGGGTCCGCACGAGGTCGCCGTCGCCAATTTGCCGCTGAGCACCAATCTGTTCGGGCACGGCAGCGAGAAGGTGACCGTCAATCTACGCCCCGGCAGCACAGCCTACCTTTCCGCCGATCCGCAGATGGGAATAGTGACGCCCGGCCAGATAACGCTCATCCAGGTGACGGAAAACCAGGGCCGCTCCGACGTGGCCACCCTGCATCAGACCACCAGCGCTTGTGGCAAGGCGTGAAGGGCCGCGGCCGGCGGATGCGGCCGCTCGGCGTCGAGCATTTCGCCAGTGATTTGTAGGATCGGAAGAGCCAACGGGTCCGGCCCGAAGCGGGGCAACCCGATGACAGGCTCCGCGAAACTCATCACCTTTCTGAAATGCGCCCGCCATCAAACGGCGCGTATCAGATTGCAGCCAGGACTATGGCATTGAGGACGAACGCCGTAGCCAGCACGCCGCCAACCGTCCAACCCAGGAGCCAAATAGATTGCCGCTCGTTCATGACGATAGTTCCCCGATGTTGCCTGCAAAGCAAAACGGCGGTCGGAGCAAAAGGTTCGGGAGAACAGCGGTTTTATTTGCCTGGAGGTTCCATGGTGAAACCGACCTTGAGGGTGACCTGATAGTGCTGGGCTTTACCGCCTTCGATGTGGCCGGAAGTGCGAATCACCTCGAACCAACGCAGATTGCGCAACGTGTGGTGAGCGCGGTCGAGCCCGGCATCGATCGCAGCCTCGATGCCGTCGGCGGATGAGCCGACGATCTCGATGACCCGGTAGACGTGGTCGGCTTGCGAAACTTCGTCGGCCACGTCACGCATTTTCAACGCAAAATCCATGGCGCCATCCCGGCCGGTGCGGGCGCGGGGCAGCGTGGTTACGGTCGATCTTGCCTGCTTGGCCCGCTTCATAGTGATCTCCCTTGCTGCTGGTTTCCGGCCGCGGGCTGGAAACGTCCAAGCGAGGGCATGAGTTCCGCAGCTCTGTAGGGATGGGTAGAGCCAACGAGTCCGGCCCGATGACAGGCTCCGCGAAACCCATCACCTTGCGGTGATTGCCGCAGCAAGACGATGGGTTTCACTTCTTTCAACCCATCCTACGGGCTACTTGGGGCGATGGCGCACCGCCGTCTTTGCTGGCGGCATTTTTTGGTAATGGGACGATACCAGCCAGCACTCCGGTGTAACTCCGCCAGGCCATTCCGCCACATAGAAAGGCTTGCCAGGGACTAACCAGAACGGCCCGCCTTGGTCGGTGCTTCGATAGGGCGGCGTCCAAGGCGGCAGGGGAGAGAGATGGAGCGTGGCAATGATTTGCTTGTTGCTGGTGTCGTTGACGACGCAATAAAGATGGTCCGATGGCGGAAACGGCGGCCTGACTGGCACAATCTTGGTCTGCACATATTGAGCGGAATCGTCATCCGCGATGCTCGGGCTTTCACCGAAGCAAAAAACCAAAGCGGAAAGCAAAAGCACTTTGCCGGCACCGCTCATTTGAACGCTCCGCTGGTTCGAGACAGTTTCGCCTTCGTGTAGCACGGTAGCACGTAGGAAGGGTTGAGCGGCAGCGAAACCCATCATCTTCCGCCGCATCGCCCGCCCAATCGAATGGTAGACGCTACGCTCACCCCATCCTACGGGCTGCGGCAATCGGCACCGACGTTGTCGCGGGCCGGTGTGCGCGCAGGAAAGACCGGATCTGCCGCACCGCGAGCGCAATCCGCTCCTTGGGCTCCTTCCAGGGGAACATGCTCACCTCTGCGTTCGGCGCCAGCATCGCGGCCTCCATCGCAACCGCATAAGGATGCGATGGAACGTCGTCGGGCAGGATCAGCACCGGCGTCCTGCAGTTGCGGACGAAATCGCGCGTCACCGTGAATACGAAGTCGGGGTTGGTGCGATACATCCTGGTCAGGAATTTTTCCGCCTGCTCCATCGTGATGTCGCCCCTTCGCTTCACAAGCTCAGGCGCCCAGCCCTTCATGTTGTTGTCGTAGAAGTGGTCGCGCTTCTCGGGCCGCGAGCCCGAGGGCTGCGCCAGCACGGCCGCAACGATGCGCTCGGGCGCCCGCTGCAAAAGATTCCAGATCATGGGACCGCCGATGCAAAATCCCAGCACCATGAATTTGTCGATTCCCAAATGATCCATCAGGCCGAGATGGTCGTCGGTATGAGAATCCCAGGGGCGATCAATCTCAAGGGGCCCTGTGGACTGACCGCTATTGGCGTTGCGAAGGTCGGCTCCGACGCAGCGGTATTCGTCCTTGAACTCGTCCATCGCATCGAAAGGGGAATAGGGCGCGGACAGATTTGCGATCGTGGAATTCAGCCCGCCACCGGCAATCATGAGCAGCGGGAAACCAGAACCTTTCTCCTCAAAATGGATGCGAACAGGGCCTTTCTCGTAAATGCTCATGACGGTTCCTTCCTGTTGGGATTCTCTTTAGCCCGTAGGATGGGTTGAGCGGCAGCGAAACCCATCACCTTTCGCCGAAACGCGAGCGATCAGCCAGATTGGCCGTGAAGAAAAAGCTGCCGCCGCAGATGAAGTTTCGCCGATAGTTCGTCACCGCGCGAGCATAGTTGAAGGTGATGGGTATCGCTATGCTCAACACATCCAACGGGCTGAGCGCGCGCCGCTCCCAGCGAATTGCGACAGCCGAAATTCAGTTCCCGTTGTTGCCCAGCGGGGTCAACTCCGGGGGCCTGTCATTGCCGCTGTTGCCAAAAAAATGATTGCCGCTCTGAAAACCGCCGAACTGCCCCGTCTGGCCATGTTCAACGCTGAAGTGGAATCCCAGATTATTCGACTCGGACGGATGTGCGCTCTGGCTGGTGGTCGGATGGTTCGGATCCGTATAGTTGAAGTTATAGTTGCCGTTTGCGTCGGGCGAAATCGTTTGCTGACTAAATGCCCACCCGGAGGCGGTCGTCGCAGCGATGATGGCTGCCGCGATCATGGCAACCGCAGCGAACCGGAGCCGCACCAATCGAACCATGATGATCCCCATATCGGCGCCCCCGAAGCACCGTTCGCAGGCTAATGCCGCAACCTGCTTCAGGTCAAGGCAACTGCAGCAATACGTGGACTATGAGCACGGCAGGGCGGCAATCGAATGGCGGATTACGCTGCGCTAATCCGCCTTACGGCGCTGGGACCGGTGACGAAACGGAATCCGTCGCGCCATGACATCGGGCTGTAGCGTCGTGTGCGCCTAGGTAACTAAGCGGTGCCTGGCAACCGACAATCGAATTGTCAGACCGTCCGCATTCCAGTCGCGGGACAGCGTGCCGCCTAGGCGTCCGGTGATTGTAGCGTGCGCAAGCTGACTGCCGAACCCTTCACTGACGGGCGGCATGTCGATTTGAGGGCCGCCGCTCTCGGTCCAAATCAGCGAGACAAGTTCGTTTGTTTCGGAACACGTGATATTCACCCGCCCCGTTGGCACCGATAGAGCGCCATATTTGGCTGCGTTCGTTGCAAATTCATGCAAGACCAATGCGAAGCCAGTTGCCAAGGATGCTGCAACGGGAACATCGGTCCCCTTTATCTCGACGCGAGACGGCGCGCCCTTTTCCTCGTAGGGCGACGCAATGGCTCTTATCAAAGATTGGAGCGTCGTTGATTGCTCGGTTTGATCCGAGCCAGCGAAATGCTTAGGGAGGGTGAGCGCGTGCGCGCGGGCGAGCGCGTCAAGTCGGTCGCGGATAATCAAAGTCAGTTCTTTCGGGGTATCGGCCGACCGCGCGCTTAGGGTCACGACACTGCCTGCCAACGTGAACAAATTTCTGATGCGATGGTCCATCTCCCGAAACAGCAACTCTCTTTGTTCGCGTGCCTTGCGGCGTTCCGTAACGTCGCGCGCAATTTTCGAGGCGCCAATGACCGCGCCATCCTCATTCATGATCGGCGATACAGTGAGTGATATATCGATTAGGCTTCCATCCTTGCGACGGCGGACGGTCTCGTAATGGTCAATACGTTCGCCGCGCCGAATACGCGCTATGATCGCCGGTTCTTCATGGAGCCGGTCGGGCGGAATTAGCATCTCGATTGACTGACCAATCGCCTCCTTTGCCGTGTAGCCAAAAATCCTTTCGGCGCCTGCATTCCAGCTTTCGATGATGCCATCAAGGTTCTTGCTTATGATCCCGTCGTCAGAGAATTGGACAATCGCGGCGAGCCTCTGTTTGATTTCCTCAGCGCGTTTGCGGTCAGTAATGTCAATCAGCATTTTCACCGCGCCGATTAGTGTACCTGACGCATCGAAAAGCGGCGTGGGGTACGGAATGAAAGGCACGCGCGTGCCGTCCGGGCGCTCGGCGATTGCCTCCATGCCGCGCACTTGGCGTTTTTCTTTGATGGCGATGGCCATGGGACATTCGCCATGGGGGAGCGCCCGGCCATTCGGCCAGAACAGCTTCCATGAACCGCACCATTCGCTTGTCCCTATAGCGGGACGATGACCCCATAGCGTAGCCGCCGCCTCATTAAAGTAAGTAATCCGGCCAAGGGCGTCGGTCACATAGATGGCTGCCGGCAAATCGTCGAGGATTTTGCGGAAATAATCGTCGCGGGCCTCGGCATCGGTAGGCGCGGCGAACAGGATCGCGTTGCCTGGAATAGGGGTCCGGCTGGTGAACGTGTCAGTCATTAGGACGCCCCTAGGCCACTCCAAAGTACCTAGTAGTGCTCAATATAGAGGCAGTGAATCGGCCGTCAATTGAGAAAATCTCAGGGGTGGGGGCATTACCCTGGCGGAACCTGAAGGCGCGCTTGGGCGTTGGCTTCTTTCGCCGCCCACCACTTTCTAGCAAGGGCAGAGGCGAGCCGACGCCACGGCCAGCCGCGACGGTCTTTTTCTCATACCCTTCGTATTGGGCAGCATTGAACCGGCAACCGACAGACCATGATCGCGCCCGGAGGACGCCGAGGGGAACTGCTCTTTGCGTTTCGCGTTGCCGTCTTGTTTGCTGAGGAAACAAGGTGCCCAAAAGAGACCACTCCGGAAGGAAAGACCAGGCGCAATTAGGGGCGGAAAAATCCTTGGTTGAAAGCGAATCGAGGTACCGGCAGCTCGTCAATGCGGTGGTCGATTACGCGATCTTTCAGCTTGATAAAGAAGGCAACGTCACCACGTGGAATCCCGGCGCCGAGCGCATCAAAGGTTACGCTCCCGACGAAATCATTGGCCAGCATTTTAGCCGCTTTTATACCGATGAAGACCGCGCCGCCGGCGTTCCGGCCGCCGCGCTCCGTCAGGCCGCCGAGACCGGACGTTTTGAAGCAGAGGGCTTTCGCGTTCGCAAAGACGGCACGAAGTTTTGCGCCTCCGTCGTCATCGATCCGATACGCGACGATAGCGGCAACCTAGTAGGTTTCGCCAAAGTCACACGGGATATCACTGAGCGGGTCGAAGCAGCGCGAAAGCTCAAAGAGGCTCAGGAGCAGCTCGCCGCTTCGCAAAAGTTGGATGCGGTGGGCCAATTGAGCGGCGGCATAGCCCACGATTTTAACAACCTGCTTATGATCGTGCTGGGAAATCTCGAAACTATTCAGCGCCATGTGCGGCAGGGTTCGAGCAATCCGAATCTTGTGCGCGCCGTCAACAACGCGATGCGTGGTGCGCAACGGGCTTCGTCCCTGACAAACAGGTTGCTCGCGTTTTCGCGGCGGGCAGCGCTCGATCCAAAACCGATCGACGTCAATAGCTTTCTCAACAATTTGGTTGAATTCCTGTACCGCACGCTCGGGGAGCAGATCGAGATTCAAACGGTTGGCGCTGCCGGCTTGTGGCAGATCGAAGCCGATGTAACCCAGCTTGAATCGGCGATGGTAAATCTCGCAATCAACGCGCGCGATGCGATGCTTCAAGGGGGCAAGCTTACAATCGAGGCCGCCAACCTATTTGTAGACGATGAGTATCATCGTACGAATCCGGAGATCTCGCCCGGCCAGTACGTAGTGGTCTGCGTCACGGACACGGGCACAGGCATGACGCTCGAGACGCTCTCTCAGGCATTCGAGCCGTTCTACACGACTAAAGAGTTGGGCCGCGGTACGGGATTGGGTCTGAGCCAGGTTTACGGTTTCGTCAAACAGTCAGGCGGCAACGTCAAACTTTATAGCGAGCTGGGCCAAGGCACGACCGTCAAGCTGTACTTTCCGCGTTTCGTCGGCAAGAGCGCGCAAGACGATGAGATGCAAGAGCGCGATCTTGCCAGTGGCGAAGCCGAGGCCATTTTGGTGGTGGAGGACGATCCCGATTTGCGATCGTACCTTGGAGAAATATTGCGGAGCTTGGATTATCGGGTCGTGGTGGCATCCAACAGCGCGGAGGCTTTGGGTCTTCTTGCAAAGAACGGGCGCCATATCGATTTGCTCTTGACGGATATTATCATGCCGGGCCTCACTGGCCGGCAGCTGGTGGAAAAAGCACGAGATCAATATCCGGATCTTAAGGTGCTCTACATGACAGGATACTCTCGCAACGCGGTGGTGCATCAGGGCAGGCTGGACGAAGGCGTAGATTTGTTGCAAAAGCCGATTTCACAGGCCGAGCTGGCTCACCGCGTACGCGTCATTCTTGACCGCAAGAAATCTCACGCTAGAGACGAATAAGGATCGCACCTAACACCAGTAGTGCTGCCCCCGCCAATCGAAACATATTTAGAGGATGGACGGGAACGCCTAAGAGACCGAACTGATCGAATGCAAGGGAACCGATCATTTGACCTGCCACAACGAGCGCAATAACGGTGGCCGCTCCGAGCCTTGGAAGTAATAGGATCGAAATTGCAATATAGATTGCACCGAAGAGGCCGCCGGTCCAAGAGAGCCAATGACTGCGACTGATCATCTGCGTTGAAGGCCATGGCTGCAGCAAAACAGCCGCCATGAGCAGCATTGCGATGGTGCCTCCGAGGTAACTAATAAAGCCGGCCCACCAAGGGGATCCGATTTCTAGGCGTAGATTTGCATTGACTGCTTGTTGAAATACGAAGCTGACGCCAGCACCGAACGCCAGTAAATATCCCATGACCGCGACGCTGGTTGGCAAGAAGCCCTCCTCTTAATAAGAGGCAGTTTGCGCCCGAATCTACAAATCGCCAAGGGCGGACCTGCTAGGTCGCAGCAGCGCGGTAGGGCGGATTAGCCGAAGGCGTAATCCGCCGCCTTTCGGCAATCGGACGGCGGATTACGCTGCGCTATTCCGCCTTACCACGCGTCTCTAATAAAGCGACATCACCCTTGACTCTTGTCCCCATTATAGTTACCTAACCAACATCCCGCTCGCGAAGGACGCCTTTCGCGAGGGTACTCCTAAGGGCGGAGCGGGAGCGGTTCTCGTCGAACGCAGCGATACACTGCGCTCGCGGGCGGCTTGGGCATCGTCCCGTCCGGCGCGTGTCGGACTGCGAGGTGCTCGCTGCACTGGTGCCGGAGAGGGTCCTCCCGTTTGCATCCGGTGATTCCAGGAAGCGCGGCCTGAGCCGAGCCGAGGCCTAAAAGACCTCGGATGCCGCGGTGGGGCGCCGAAAGGCGAGCGCGCCCGCTCCATGAGGTCCAAGGCTCAATGAAGTCCTGGGCCTCGGTCCTCTCAGCATGAGGGGAAGGAGAAAGGACGCGCGCCGCATCTCTTCTCGATGCGGATCCTGCACGCGCCTATCGGCGCTCCGCCTCCCTTCTTTTTAAGGGAGGAGTTTGCTGGCGACGCTTTTGGCTTGGCTTTTCTTGGCGTGAGCAAAACTCGGGTGCGCAGCCGCATCGCGAGAACGGATAGGCGCATGTCGCAAAAGGACATTCTCAAAGGACATCAGCGCATTTTCAAAGGACAGGTTATGGCGCGACGACGACCCACGCGAAGCTTTCCGGGGCGGCTCACGCTCGAAGAGTGGCTGGCGCGGCCATCGCGCGTGCGCAACGATTTGGTCCGGCGCGCGCAGTGCGATTTGATGGGATCGTTCCGCTTCTGCACCAGGAAGCCTTGCCGCCGGGAGCGCACATGCTGCGGCGACGACCCGGGCGCGTGCGGCTGGAGGCTTTGGTGCCTTAAGAAGGTCAAGCCCAAGACGTTGCGGAACGAATGGAGCCGGCTCGAGCGCCTTAAATCGTTATAGCGCGGCCTGCGGCCAAGCCAGCGCCGCCGCGGCCATTGCGCCGGGGCGGCCGATCCGGCATCTCGGAGGTGTGTAGCGCCGCTCGCCGCCGTTGCACGGTATGGGCGTTTTGGGTTATGTCCGCCTCGAATTGTGCCGGTCGCGTGCCTTCTGGCGCGCGCCGCTGTTTCTTCTTTCCGGGCCAACTGCGCTGTCTGGCCCCTTAACGACAACCGGGGTCGATTCAATGCAAACCTTGTGGCTCATCGTTCTGTGCGGCGTTCTGGCCATCGCCTATGCGATCTGGGCCACGCGCTCGGTGCTGTCGGCTGACGCCGGCAACGAGAAAATGCAGGAAATCGCCGCGGCCATCCGCGAGGGCGCGCAGGCCTACCTGAAGCGGCAATATTCGACGATCGCCGTCGTCGGCGTCGTCATCTTCCTGGTGGTCGGCTATTTCCTCGGCTGGCTGGTCGCCATCGGCTTTGCGGTCGGCGCCATCCTGTCCGGCTCGGCCGGCTTCATCGGCATGAACGTGTCGGTGCGCGCCAACGTTCGTACCGCCCAAGCCGCGACAAAATCGCTCGCCGGCGGGCTCGAAATCGCATTCCGCGCCGGCGCCATCACCGGCATGCTGGTGGCCGGCCTGGCGCTGCTCGGCGTGACGCTCTATTTCGGCTTCCTCATCGGCTCGCTGCATATGGCGCCGAACGATCGCGAAGTGATCGATTCCATGGTGGCGCTCGGCTTCGGCGCGTCGCTGATCTCGATCTTCGCCCGCCTTGGCGGCGGCATTTTCACCAAAGGCGCTGACGTCGGCGGCGATCTCGTCGGCAAGGTCGAGGCCGGCATTCCGGAAGACGATCCACGCAACCCGGCGACCATCGCCGACAACGTGGGCGACAATGTCGGCGACTGCGCCGGCATGGCGGCCGACCTGTTCGAGACCTATGCGGTGACCACGGTCGCCACCATGGTGCTGGCCGCGATCTTCTTCGGCGCCGCCGGCGGCGACATGCTGCTCAAGATGATGACGTTTCCGCTCGCCATCGGCGGCGTCTGCATCATCGCGTCCATCATCGGTACTTTCTTCGTAAAACTCGGCGCCAGCCAATCGATCATGGGCGCACTCTACAAGGGGATGCTTGCGACCGCGATCCTGTCGCTGATCGGTATTGCCGAGGTGACCTACGCGCTGATCGGCTTCGGCCCGCTCGCCGGCGTGAGCTATTCCGGCCTGACGCTCCTGTTCTGCGGCATTGTCGGGCTCGCTGTGACGGGATTGCTGATCGTGATCACCGAGTATTACACCGGCACCAACTTTCGCCCGGTGCAATCCATCGCCGCTGCCTCGCAGACCGGCCACGGCACCAATGTGATCCAGGGCCTCGCGATATCGCTCGAATCGACCGCGCTGCCGGCACTGGTGATCATCGCCGGCATTTTGGTCAGCTATAATCTCGCCGGCCTGTTCGGCATCGCGATTGCGGTGACCACCATGCTGGCTTTGGCCGGCATCGTCGTCGCGCTCGACGCCTTCGGCCCGGTCACCGACAATGCCGGCGGCATCGCCGAAATGGCCGGCCTGCCGAAAGAGGTGCGCAAGTCGACCGACGCGCTCGACGCGGTCGGCAACACCACCAAGGCGGTGACCAAAGGCTATGCCATCGGCTCGGCCGGCCTCGGCGCGCTGGTGCTGTTCGCGGCCTATAACGAGGATCTGAAGTTCTTCATCGCAGGCTCTGCCCAGCATCCTTATTTCAAGGGTGTTGCGCCCGATTTCTCGCTGGTCAATCCGTACGTCGTGGCGGGTCTCCTGTTCGGCGGCATGTTGCCGTATCTGTTCGGTGCCATGGGCATGACGGCGGTCGGCCGCGCGGCAGCCTCGATCGTCGAGGAGGTGCGGCGGCAGTTCCGCGAGCGGCCCGGCATCATGCAGGGCAGGGACAAGCCCGATTACGGCCGCGCCGTCGATATGCTGACGCGGGCTGCGATCAAAGAGATGATCATCCCGTCGCTGTTGCCGGTGCTGTCGCCGATCGTCGTCTATTTCGTCATCTACTTCGTGGCCGGTGGCGGCGCGCAAGGCAAATCGGCGGCGTTCTCGGCGCTCGGCGCGATGCTTTTGGGCGTGATCGTGACCGGCCTTTTCGTCGCCATCTCGATGACCTCGGGCGGTGGCGCCTGGGACAACGCCAAGAAGTACATCGAGGACGGCCATTACGGCGGCAAGGGCTCCGACGCCCACAAAGCGGCGGTGACCGGCGACACGGTCGGCGATCCTTACAAGGACACGGCGGGTCCCGCGGTCAATCCGATGATCAAGATCACCAACATCGTGGCGTTGCTGCTGCTCGCCGTGCTGGCGCACTGACGCCCACGCTCCGCATTGTCGGTCTGCGTGCTGTCGCGCGCAGACCGCGAAGGCTTACGAGCCCTGACCTTTGATGGTCCTGAACAGGTAGGTGATGATGTTGTTCTCGGCGCCGGTGGTCGGCGTCGTGCGGCTGACGAAGTCGAACACCTTGCCGTCTTTCATGCCGTATTCGGCGAGCCGCTGCACTTTTCGGTTCTTGTCGAAATAGACCACGATCACGCGCTGGTCGGTGATCTCGGTCTGGACGAAGGAGATCGGACGCTGGGCCTTTTGCGAAATGTAATAAAACGCCTCGCCGCTGACGGTCGCCACCGTTGAGGGTGTGCCGAGAACGAGCAGGACCTGCTCCTGGGAGGCGCCGAGCGGGATTTGCTCGAGCGCGCCATCAGGGATCACGTAACCGCGCTGGAACGTTTCGCCGAAGCAGCCGCCCGGCAGCAGCGCCAGCGTGAACAGCACGGCAAGAGCTCGTATGGAACCCGTGTTCCTCATAGGCCGTCGGCTGTCCCGCATCCTCAAACCCACCTTGCACCCAGCCGTCGCGTGCCGTAACCCGAAAACGCAAAACTGGCAATCCGCCGCGCCAAAACGGCTTTCGAGATTCAGGCTATCCCTATGATCCTAGCGCGGTTTCGGCGCAATTCCCAAGCCCATACAATCCATGCCCTCTATGGCGCCATCGTGGCGCAAGCCCGTTCGGCGGCATTTTACGCCGATTACCGGGTTCCGGATACCGTCGAGGGTCGGTTCGACCTGATTGTGCTCCATCTGGTGCTGCTGTTGAGCCGGCTCGACCGCCGGGCGGATGCCGGGCGTGACTTCGGCCAAAAGCTTCCGGGCCAAAAGCTTCCGGGCCAAAAGCTTCTGGGCCAAAAGCTTCTGGGCCAAAAGCTTCTGGGCCAGGAGCTTTTCGACGCGTTTTGCCGCGATCTCGATGCCAATTTGCGGGAAATGGGGGTCGGCGACCTTGCGGTGCCGAAACGGATGCAGGCCTTTGCCGAGGCCTTCTACGGCCGGCAGGCCGCTTATCTTGCCGCCCTCGGCGCGGCGGACCAACGGGCCTTTGAGAAGGCGCTGGCACGCAATATCTTTCCTGCGGGAGACGATGCCGGAGCCGCTCAATTGGCGCGCTATGCGCGCGCGGCGGTGATCAGGCTCGATGCCCAGGACGACAGCGCGCTCGTTGGCGGCGAGGTCGTCTTTCCCAGCCCCGAGGCCTTTGCCCGAGAGGGAACGTAAACATGAGCCAAACTAAACATTAGCGAACGTGGACATGAGCGAACGTAAAGCAGACAAACAAGCGCCGGCACCCTGGCAAATCCCGGTCACGATCGATGACGTGGCCGAGACCGGCCGGCATTTCGATCTCGTGGCCGACAATGAGGTCCGCGCCGCCGTGGCGCAGGTGGTGGGTTTGCGCGACTTGCCGAGGTTCGAAGCCAATTTCGACGTGACGCGCCACGGCGCGGACGGATTGCATGTCTCCGGGCGGATGTCGGCGACGGTGGGTCAGAACTGCGTGGTCACGCTAGAGCCGCTCACTAACGACGTCGAAGAGGACATCGACCTGTTGTTCGCGCCTTCGTCGCCGCCGGTCGAGCGCAAGGCCGGCGAGGACGAGGCCGTCGAAGACGGTTCCGAACGGCCGCAACGGAGCTGGAACGGGCCGGAACCGCTCATCGGCGGTGTCGTCGATCTCGGCGCGCTGGCGACCGAATTCCTCATCCTCGGCCTCGATCCCCATCCACGCAAGCCGGGGGCGGTTTTCGAGCTACCACAGGACGTTAAGCCGGATCCGGGGCCGTTTGCCGCGCTGGCCGGACTGAAGGAAAAGCATGGCCGCTGAACGCAGTTGTGTCCGGGCGCCGAACCGTTATTCTCCCGGCCGGTGTCGCCCTTCCGTCGCCAGGATCTTTCGTAGACAGGACCTAGGACCGCAAGGTCATTGAATGTCAGACAAGGTCCGCATTGCTCTCGATGCGATGGGGGGAGACCAGGGTCCCGCAGTGGTCGTTTCCGGCGCCGATTTGGCGCTGACGCGGCACCCGGAAACCGAATTCCTCTTCTTCGGCAACACTGCGCTGATCGCCCCGCTCGTTGACGCGCGGCCAGCCCTCAAAGCGGCTTCCAAACTCATCCACACCGACATCGCCGTGCGGATGGAGGATAAGCCGAGCCAGGCCTTGCGCTATGGCCGGTGGAAATCCTCGATGTGGCTTGCCATCGACGCGGTCAAGAAAGGCGACGCAGACGTCGTGGTGTCGGGCGGCAATACCGGCGCGCTGATGGCGATGTCGAAGTTCAATCTCAAGACGCTGCCGGGCATCGATCGGCCGGCGATCGCGGCGCTGTGGCCGACCTTGCGCGGGGAATCCGTGGTGCTCGACGTCGGCGCCTCGATCGGCGCCGATGCCGACCACCTTGTCGATCTGGCCGTGATGGGCGCCGCCACCGCGCGCATCCTGTTCGGCCATGATCGTCCGACCGTAGGCCTCCTCAATATCGGCGTCGAAGAAGCCAAAGGTCTCGAGCAAGTGCGCGAAGCCGGCGCCATGCTGCGCGAGCAGAAATTGCCAAACCTCGATTATCATGGCTTTGTCGAAGGCAACGACATCGGCAAGGGCACCGTAGACGTCGTGGTCACCGAAGGCTTCGCCGGCAACATCGCGCTCAAGACCGCCGAAGGCACCGCGCGCCAGATCGGCGAATATCTCAAAGGCGCCATGAGCCGCACGCTCAGCGCCCGCATCGGCTATTTCTTCGCGCGCTCGGCGTTCCGGCAGCTGCGCGACGTCATGGACCCGCGCAAGTCGAACGGTGGCGTGTTTCTCGGCCTCAACGGCATCGTCATCAAGAGCCACGGCTCGACCGACGCCGAAGGCTTTGCCGCGGCCATCGAGCTCGGCCACGGCGTCGTCCGCGACGAACTCCTGGCCAAGATCACCGCGGCGCTCGGCCGTCCCGGCAAGCCCGCGCGCCAAGCCGTCGGCGGAGCGGCCTCGTGACCGTGCAGCGTTCGGTCATCCTCGGCTGCGGCAGTTATCTGCCGGCGCAGATCCTCACCAACAGCGATCTGGCGCGCACGGTCGACACCTCGGACGACTGGATCGTGCAGCGCACCGGAATTCACGAACGCCACATCGCCGCGCCCGGCGAATGGACCTCGCACATGGCCGTGCACGCGGCGCGCGCCGCGCTCGCCCATGCCAAGGTCGATGCCCAATCGATTGATCTCATCGTGCTCGCAACCTCGACGCCCGACAACACGTTCCCTGCGAGCGCCGTGTCGGTCCAGGCCGAGCTCGGCATCACCCATGGCGCGGCCTTTGACTTGCAAGCGGTGTGCTCCGGCTTCGTCTTCGCGCTGGCGACGGCCGATGGCCTGCTCAAATCGGGCGCGTTCTCCCGCGCGCTGGTGATCGGCTCGGAGACGTTTTCGCGCATTCTCGACTGGACCGATCGCGGCACCTGCGTGCTGTTCGGCGACGGCGCCGGTGCCGTCGTGCTCGACAGCCAGGCGCAACCGGACAAAAGCGAGGAGCGCGGCATCCTGACCGTGCGCCTGCGGTCCGACGGCCGGCACAAGTCGAAGCTCTATGTCGATGGCGGGCCGTCATCGACCGGTACGGTCGGCCACCTGCGCATGGAGGGGCGTGAGGTGTTTCGCCATGCCGTGGCGATGATCACCGACGTGGTCGAGGACGCCTTCAAGGCTACGGGTTACACCGCAGCCGACGTCGATTGGTTCATCCCGCACCAGGCCAATAGGCGCATTATCGACGGTTCGGCCCACAAGCTCGGCATTCCGTCAGGCAAGATCGTCGTCACGGTGGACCGCCACGGCAATACCTCGGCGGCCTCAATTCCATTGGCGCTTGCCGACGCGGTTGCCGACCGCCGCATCAAGCGCGGCGACCTTTTGCTGCTCGAAGCCATGGGCGGCGGCTTCACCTGGGGGGCGGCGCTGGTGCGCTGGTAGGCTTGGTGGCCCTTTGCGACCTTTGGCGATGACCCTTCAGAAGCCCGGTTGACACCTGCGGCGCCAAGCTAATATCGTAGATAATTCAGCACGATATCTTGATCGACGTTGGATCGATCGCCGTGCTCGGGGCTGGCGATGGCGGGAAAGACAGTCACGCGTGCGGATTTGTGTGAGGCGGTCTACCAAAAGGTCGGCTTGTCGCGCACCGAATCCGCGACACTCGTAGAACTTGTGCTCAAGGAAATCACCGACTGCCTCGAACGTGGCGAAACGGTGAAGCTGTCGTCGTTCGGCTCGTTCGTGGTGCGCAAGAAAGGCCAGCGCATCGGCCGCAATCCCAAGACCGGCAAGGAAGTGCCGATCTCGCCGCGCCGGGTCATGGTGTTCAAGCCTTCTGCTATTCTCAAGCAGCGAATCAATTCGGAGCCGGACGGCGGCAAGTGACCGCCGTCGTTGGTGGAGAATAGGTCTTGGACAAGGCGCCTGACGCATTTCGCACCATCAGCGAAGTCGCCGACGAAATCGACGTGCCGCAACACGTGCTGCGGTTCTGGGAAAGCCGTTTCACCCAGATCAAGCCGATGAAGCGCGGCGGCGGCCGGCGCTATTATCGTCCCGACGATGTCGATCTCTTGCGCGGCGTGCGCCACTTGCTCTACGGCGAGGGCTACACCATTCGCGGCGTGCAACGCATCCTGCGCGACGAAGGCGCAGCCTTCGTGCAGAACGTTTGGCGCCCCGGCGCCGCGCTGCCGCCGCTGCCCGACGCGAATGATGAGCCCGAGAGTTTTGTTGAAGACATTGCTGAAACGCACGCCGAGCCGGACCTGTCGCTGTTCTCGGCTTCATCGCGGCACGCCGGCGAAACGGCTCCGGCCGAGCGGCGCGAACCGACGATCGTGCCTGGCGCTGCCATGATGCCGTCCATTCAACCGAGCAGGGCGGCCGAAGACACGCTGCGGCTGGTGTTGGATGAGCTCGTCGCCTGCCGCCGGCTGATCGACGCGGCGCTGGCGGGCAATGATGCGGCCGGGCAAAATGGTCGGAGCGCCGAGATTTGAACTCGGGACCCCCAGTCCCCCAGACTGGTGCGCTAACCGGGCTGCGCTACGCTCCGAATATTGGGCCGCACTATAGTCATCGGGGTCTTGAGCCGCAACACGCGCCGGCAACCTGTCGCTGGTCGGGCCGCTGCCGCACAGCCCGTCTCGCCGCGCCGTGAAGCGACTTTTCAGCGCGACCAAGAACTCGCTGCGCGGGATCGTCGACGGCATCAAAACCGAGGCCGCGGTCCGCGAGGAGGCGATTGTCTTCGCGCTGGCGGTGCCGATCGGCTTTGTCGTTGCGCCGAGTCTTGCCTGGTACGTTGCCATGATCGCGGCGCTCCTTGTCGTGCTCGCCGTCGAGTTTTTGAATACTGCAATCGAAAAGCTTTCCGATCACGTCACGCCGGAGCAGCATCGCGATATCGGCAGAATCAAAGATTTCGGTTCTTCCGCGGTGTTCTGCGGGCTCGCGCTTGCCGGTTTGGTGTGGCTCGCGGCGATCGCGGTGCGCTGCGGATTGTTCTGAGCATCCTGATAATGGCCGCTACGCCGGCGCTCGGTGCGCTGCCACAATTTTTTCACAACTCTATCCGCGCGCTAAACTTACGCACGATCCGCATAGTCTTGGCGTATCTTTTACTTGGGATTTATGAATTCGCACTGCGTATTTATGGTTCCAACTCTATATTTCCTCGCTTCGATGAAACTAATTGCAAGTTCCGAGCGGCGGCCTTTCGGTGGCCGTCAGAAGACCTCGGTTGGAGGAAAAATCAATGATAAAGCACATCACCATCGGCGTAGCTGCGCTCGCGTTCGGCGTGGCGCTCGCTTCAGCTCCCGCATCCGCGCAGACGCACTACGGCAAAGCTTTGAACGACGGCGGAATGGTCGACGATTACAATTCGAACGGGACGCCGGCAAAGCCGCTCTATAACTCGGCGTCGCCTGCCGCTCCGGCCACGCCGCACTACGGCAAGGCGCTCAACGACGGCGGCATAACCGACGAGCCGACCGCGGCGCAGAAAGCGGCTGCGGCGAAAGCGGCGCAGACCAAGACGGTTCAGCAGCAAACCCCGCCGCACTATGGTAAGGCTTTGAACGATGGCGGCCAGTAAGTAAGCTCCGCGCATTGATGAACTTGGCGTAAAGTTCCATCTTCCTTTGCGCCTTGATCAACGCGCCGCGGCAGGTTCCGCGGCGCGTTTCCATTTCGCCGCGCCGTGGGGCGAAGCGGCGGCGAGAATCGGCCCGCGATAAGCGGCGACGGCCAGATAGAGCGCGCCGGCGGTATAGACGGCGGCATAGACGCCGAGAAACTCGACAATGGTCAGTCCGGCAACCACCGCGATCGCGGTTGCGACCACCATGGCAACCGCAACACCGGCACCGATGCGCGATATCTCGCGGAAGAAGCCGGCATGCAGCAACAGCGATTGCGCGATCATTTGCACGAGATTGGCCAACAGCATCACCACCAGGATGGGCGTGACCGTCGGCGGCACGGTCGCCGCCGATCCGAGCAAAAACGCGAACAATTGCTTGGACGCGAAGATCAGCAGTCCGCAGGCGAAAGCGGCCGGCAGGCAACAGAGCGCCGCCGCGATCAGCGTCGCACGGATCAGCTTCGGCGCGTCGCGCGCAGCGAGCGCCCGGGTCTGTCCTGGGATCGCGAGATCGCACGCCGCGGTGTAGATGACGCTGGCGCCGCGGAAAATGCGAAACGTCGCTTCGAGAATGATGATCGGCGCGCCGAGGCCGAATGCCCAGGGCACGACGTAATAGGGGAACGTGTAGATGAAAATGTCGCTCAACGCGAACGTGCCGCTGCGCGCGATCGCCCGCGTGTTGGTTTGAAAGAACGCTATGAGGTCGCGGGCAAAGTCGCGTAGCCGCGGCGCCATTGCGCTGCGGCTTAGAAGTTTTGCCACCGCGCACGTCACCAGCACCGCCCACAGTACGTTCGAGCCGATCAGGAAAGCGGTGAACGGCAGCCCGACCAGCATGGCGAGAATGGTCGCCATGTTGCCGACGCGGCGCGCGAGCTCGAGTTTTTCGTAAAAAACGTATTCGTCGACGGCGATGCTGAGGCTGCGCAGGCAGACCCAGGTGAGATTGAGCGTGATATAAAAAAAGAAAAGGCCGAAGTCGGCGGCTTCCAGTAACGAGAAAGACGGCCGCGCTGCCATGAAGCCGAAACAAATGAGCGATCCGCCGGCGGCGAGCAGGACATAAAATACGATCACCGCTGTCGCTTGGCTCGCGGCCCGTGGGTCGGTCTTGCCGGCAAGATGCGCGGCGCGCAATTGCACGAACAGGATCTTGGCGAGGCCAAGATCGCACAGCCACAGCGAATAACCGATCGCTCCCACCAGGATGAACAGCGAGAACCGGTCCGGCGTGAGCACGCGCGCGAACACCAGCGTCTGCACCAGCCCCATGGCGAAGGCGCCGCCGGCGGTCGATACGCGCAGCAGCAGGAAGGGGATCGAAATCAGCCGCGCCGCCGAGCCCGGCGTGCCGTCGGCCGACAGCGATGCAGCATTCACTTGCATGGATTGATCCTAATCGGGCGGGGCTAACCAAATCGTGAACCGAGCAGGCCCAATTCGCCAAGGTCCGCGCCTAAGCGGCGGCCTCGATCAAATCGTCGTCGGCATCGAGTCCGTAGGCGTGCCGGCGGCGGAAATTGATCGTCGCCGCGCCGAGGCCCCAGACCAGGCCGAGCACGAGAAAGAAGTGGCGCCAGTGATCGGTGTCGACGATCAGCCCTTCGAACGCCTCGCCGACGAAGACCGCGTAGGCGGTGATCAGATAGTACTGCCACGGCGTCGGTACCGACACCGTGAGCAATCCGAGCACCAGCGTAATCGCCACCAGCGCCAGATAGGCCGCGCCGCCGAGCCAGCCGTACACCAAAAAACCCTGCATATAGACGTTGTGCTGCTGCAGCCCGAAGATGCGGTCGAATTCGAACGGCCCCAAACCGTTTGGATTATCGAGGATGGTGCTGAGCGCCAATTGCTGCTGCCAGAAGCGGCCGCCCGGGCCGACGTCATAGGGTTGGATCGCCTTGGCGCGTTCCACGATCATGTCGTGGACCGAGCCGATCGACGCCAGCGCGACCAACAGCAAGGCCACGGCGATCGCGCCGAAAAGGCCGAGCACGATGATGCGCGCACGCATGCGCGGGTCCGGCGTGACCGCGAGGACAATCACGACGCCGATCACCGTCGAGATGACGAAATGGGCCCAGGCGCCGCGCGAGAAGCTCAGCAACAGCCCGCCCAGGAGGACCATCAACACCGCGACATCGAGCAACCTGATGCCGCGCACCAAAAGGCTGACCAGGAGCCAGACGATCGGAAAGACCAGGAACGGTCCGTAGACGTTCGGGTCCTTGAACGTGGCGCTGACGCGGTCGTTGTCGAGGAAAATGTCGGCGCCGGGCGCGAGATGGAAAAAGCCGATATAGCCCGCCGCCGTAGCGATCAGCGCCGCCAAAATGTAGCCGCGCCGCAGAATCGCCAAACGCACTAGGTTGCCGTCGCAGAACAGGCAGGCGAACATCACGGCGGCGATGCCGAGGTAAATCGACGTGCCGGCATATTGGATATCCTTGGCCTGATCGCCGACCTGGATCAGCGACAAAAGCCCGCCGACCAGCCACAGCACGATCAGCAACAACAGCGGGATGAGCTTGCGGTCGAAGCCGACGCGGGCGCCGACGCATGTGACCAGAAGCAGCAGCATCAATCCGTCATGGGGCGACGGCTCGATGAAGGCGATCGAGCTGGTCAGGACGGTGACGAACAGGACGAGGTTGAGAAGCCGCTGCGCCAGCGCGGAAAACGGACCGGCATTCTCCGCAGCGGCAAGCGCCATCGCCGGATTGCGGGCGTCCATCAGTAGGCGTTCTGCATGTTGAGGACGGCGAACGGCGTACGCAGCAGAATGTAGATATCGAGCATCAGCGACCAGTTCTCGATGTAGTAGAGGTCATGCTCGACGCGGCGCTGGATTTTTTCCTTGCTGTCGGTCTCGCCGCGCCAGCCGTGGATCTGCGCCCAGCCGGTGATGCCCGGCTTGACCCGATGGCGCGCGAAATAGCCGTCCACCGCCTCGTCGTAGAGATGCTCGGCGGCCTTGGCGTGGATGGCGTGCGGCCGCGGCCCGACCAGCGACAGGTTGCCGGCGAAAACGACGTTGAAGAGCTGCGGCAGCTCGTCGAGGCTGGTCTTGCGGATGAAGCGGCCGACCCGGGTGACGCGCGTGTCGTTCTTGTTGACCTGCTTGACGGCGTTTGCGTCGGTGTGCTCGGCATAGAGCGAGCGGAACTTGTAGACCTCGATGAGCTCGTTGTTGAAGCCATGGCGCCGCTGCTTGAAGAAGATCGGCCCCTTGCTGTCGAGCTTGATGGCGAACGCGACCAGCAACATGACCGGCGCCAGGCAGATCAGCGCCAGCGATCCTACGATCTTGTCGAGCAGCCACTTCATCACGATGTCCCAATCGGCGATCGGCCGGTCGAAGACGTCGAGCACGGGCACGTTGCCGATATAGGAATAGGAGCGCGGCCGGAATCGCAGCTTGTTGCTGTGCGCGGAGAGACGAATGTCGAGCGGCAGCACCCACAGCTTCTTGAGCATGTGCAGGATGCGGCCTTCGGCGGCGATCGGCAGCGAAAAGATCACCAGATCGACACGAGTCTTGCGGGCGAACTCGACGATATCGTCCACCGTGCCGAGATTGGGAACGCCGTTGCTGGTGGCCAGACTGCGGTCGTCGGCGCGATCGTCGAACACGCCGATGACGCGCACGTCGGAATCGCGCTGCGCGGCGAGCGATTTGAGCAGCGTTTCGCCGTTCGAGTCGGCGCCGATCACGATGGTGCGGCGGTCGAGTCGGCCCTGCCGCGTCCAGCGCCGCACCAGGAGGAACAGGCCGCGCCGGAATGCGATCAGCGTCAACAAGCCGAGCACATAGAAGGCGCCGAGCCAGGCGCGGGAGAACTGGTCGCCGGTCTTGGCGAAGAACGACAGACCGATCGCGATCAGGAATACCACGGACCAGGCCGAGGCGAGCCGCATATATTGCTTCTCGTGGCCGCGGAACGCTTGCACCTGGTAGATGTCGGCTACCTGGAACGCCAGCATCGCCATGATCGCAATGCTGACGATGGCGCCGACGTAGTACCAGGCAAAGCCGACCGCCGGCACCACGTGCCAGAAATACACCGCAAGGCCGACCGCGATGACCAGCGCGGCTTCGATCAGCCGCACGGTGCCGGCAAGCACGATCGGCGAATAGGCCGGCTTGAACTGTTCGTCGGCAACCTCGAGCGCGGCAGGCGAGAGCGGGCGCGGACCTGACGAATTCGCGGCGATCCGCGGCAATGATTTCACGGCCGACGAAACCGCCGCGGCCGCTTCAAAGATCGTGCTGTGTTCGGCGCTGGACATGGTTAACGCAAACTTTCGTGCTCAAGCGTGAGCCCAACACACGTGGTGTCGCCAGCCTTGCGCCAACATAGTGAACAATCTTCAAAAATTGGTTATGCGAATTGAGCAAGTTTTCGCAATGCGAGCGCCTCGCGATAAGCGGCAAGGCCGCCTTCCACCATGGTGCTCAGGGAGAATTCGGCGCGGACCCGCGCCCTGACCTGCTCGGCGATGCGATGCGCTTCGCCGGGATCGATCAACGCCGCGCGCATGGCCTCGACCAGCGCCGCGATGTCGTCGGGCGGGATGAGATGCACGGCTTGGGGCCCGAAAATCTCCGGCACGCCGCCGACCTCGGTGGCGATGATCGGCACGCCTGCGGCCGCGGCCTCGAGCACCACATAGGGCAGCGATTCCGCGCGCGAGGGAATGACCAGCATTCGCCCCATGGCGAACGCCTCCCGCGCCGGACGAAAGCCGACGAAACGAACCTCCTCGGCAAGCCCGCGGCGCGCGGCCTGGGCCTTCAGCTTGGCGTCGTCGGGGCCTTCGCCGACGATAGTCGCAGTGACCGGGTGGCCGGAGCTTTTGAGGATGGCCAGCGCCTCGATCAGCACGTCGATCGCCTTGACCGGCCGCAACTCGCCGACGCAGACGATGTCGGTCGCGTCGGGTTGGATCGCGACCGGTTCGAATTCGGCCTTGCCGACGCCGTTGCGCACGATGCGCACCATGGCGCGGGGCGTGCCGATCTTGGTGCGGAACAGGTCGGCGACGTAGCTGCTTTCGAACAGGAAAAGATCGGTGCGCCAGTTCAGGATCCGCTCGACGGAACGATAAAAACCGCCGCTGATAGTGCCGGGACAATAGACCAGTGAGCCACCGTGGGGCGTATAGGCACGGATTGCATGGCCGAAATTCGGCACCAGGCGCGCCAGCGCCGCGCCCTTGGCGCCGTGGCCGTGCAGCACGTCGGGCTTGAGCGCCGCAATCCGGCGCGCCACGCGATGCAGCGCGTAAACGTCGCGCGGATTGAGCTCGCGCGGGATGGCGGTACGCTCGAAGCCGAGCGCCAGGCAGGGTTCAAGCTCGGCGAGAATGGTTTCGGCGCGCGCGCCGCCGGTGGTGCTGTCGATGAACAAGCCCACTTGATGTCCGCGCCGGGCCTGGCCTTGCACCAGATCGATCACATGCCGGAACAGGCCGCCGAGCGGGGCGCGCAAGATGTGCAGGATTTTCAGGCTCGCCGGGTGTGAAGCGCCTTGCGGGTCCATCGTCGTGGCGAACGACACGTCGGCCGGAGCAAGCGCCGATCGGAGCGGGCGCATCTGGCCCATGAAGGAATTCCCTAAAGCTCGTGGCAAAAAGTTAAGCCCGATTGAGCCCTCGGCCGGTTAATAAAGTCTCACGCAACGACTGCCGTATGCGCGGGGCGCGACCTTAACCGGATCGCAACCTTAATAGTTTGTGATCAGGCGTGGCGTTTGGTTTGTCCGTAGTTCGGTCGCGAGGAGTATCGCTATGAGCGTCGTGTCGCAGTCGGCGCGGGGCAGGGGGGAGTTCAACGACCCGGAGTTGGATCTCTCGGCGCTCGGCACGACGCTCTGGCGCAAGCGCTGGAAGATCCTGCGGCCGACGATCCTGGTCGGACTGGTCACGCTCCTCGCCGTCCAGGTCATCACTCCCAGATATCAGTCGGAATCGCGCGTCATCGTCGAAGGGCGCGACAACATCTTCCTGCGCCCGGAAGCCGACAAGGACTTGATGGATCGCAACGCCGTCGACCAGGAGACGGTGACGAGCCAGGCGCAACTCATTCTGTCGCGCGATCTCGCCAAGGAGGTGATCGCCAAGCTCAAGCTCGACGAACTGCCCGAATTCGATTCGACGATTGGCGGCGTGTCGCCGGTCAAGACCGTGCTCAGCCTTCTGGGCATCATCAAGAATCCGGCGAGCATGACGCCGGAAGAGCGCGTGCTCGAAGCCTACTACGACCGGCTCACCGTGTTCCCGGTGGAAAAATCGCGCGTCATCGTCATCAATTTCCTGTCCGAGGATCCGGAGCTCGCCGCCCGCGTCGCCAACACCATCGCCGACACTTTTCTGCAGCTGCAGCGCAAGGTCAAACAGGAGCAGGCGCAGATGGCGGGCCAGGTGCTGGCCGGCCAGATCGAGACCTTGCGCAAGAAGGTCGTAGAGGCTGAGTCCAAGGTCGAAGCGTACCGAGCCAAAACCGGCCTTTTTGTCGGCAACAACAACACCTCGCTGTCGGCGCAGCAGCTTGGCGACGTCAATGCGCAGGTCGCGGCGTCGCGCGCGCAAGCAGCCGATGCCGAGACCAAGGCCAGGCTGATCCGGGACATGTTGAAAACCGGCCAGCCCATCGATTCCTCCGACATTCTCAACTCGGAACTGATCCGGCGCCTCTCCGAACAGCGCGTCACGTTACGTGCGCAGCTTGCCGAGCAATCCTCGACGCTGCTCGACAACCATCCGCGGATCAAGGAATTGCGGGCGCAGATCGCCGACCTCGACGGTCAAATCAAGCAGGAAGCGGCGACCATCGCGCGCTCGTTCGAAAACGACGCCAAGCTCGCCAGCGCCCGGGTGGATTCGCAAATTGCCAGCCTCAATCAGCTCAAGACCCAGGCCGCCACGACCAATGTCGATGACGTGCAACTGCGCGAGCTAGAGCGCGATGCCAAGTCGCAGCGCGATCTGCTCGAGAACTATCTGGCCAAATATCGCGAGGCGACCGCACGCGACACCGCCAATTCGGCGCCGGCCGATGCGCGCGTGATCTCGCGGGCGACGGTGTCGAACGTGCCGGCCTATCCGAAGAAGGTGCCGGCGGTGCTGATCGCGACCTTGACCACGCTGGTGATCGCGATCGGCTTCGTGCTGACCAGAGAACTCTTGGCGGCTCCCATGGGCGGCGTGCCAATGCGGCAGGCGCCGGCGCCGTCTGAAGAAGTGACCTCGCGCGTGACGGCCGCGCTCAACGCCATCCGCCACAAATCTGCGCCGCAACAACCGGCGCCGGTTCCGGTCAGTTCGCTCGACGACGTCACCGATACCTTGCGGCACGACGGCGGTGCCGACCACTGTGTCGCGGTGTTCGGCGCCGCGCAGGGGATGGATACGAGCTGGACGGCGCTCAAGATCGCGCGTGGGCTGGCCGCGAATGCGCGCGTCGTGCTGGTCGGCCTTGGCTCCGCCGACAGCGCGATCAGAGCCACGTCGAACGAGCCGTCCGCCAGCGGGCTCGCCGAGCTCGCGGCCAAGACGGCATCGTTCCGCGACATCATCACCAAGGACAGGCAATCGAGCCTGCATCTGATTTCATCGG
Source organism: Xanthobacteraceae bacterium (assembly GCA_049584715.1). Taxonomy (GTDB): domain Bacteria; phylum Pseudomonadota; class Alphaproteobacteria; order Rhizobiales; family Xanthobacteraceae; genus BOG-931. The sequence goes on along the minus strand of JBAUYI010000001.1, from coordinate 6,992 downwards.
GCCACCTGCCGACCGACCGTGGCGAGATCCTGGTCGCGCCCAACATGGCGCCGAGTTTTGATGCGCTGGCGCGCGGCTACGATCGCGTCCTTATCGCCGCGGGGGCGGTCTTCGGACCCGATCTCGAGGTCATCGCTGCGATTGCTCCGCATGCCATCGTGGTCGCCGGTAATTTGACCGATGCCGGCACGGCCGCGGCGCGTGAGCGCCTGATCGACGCGGGGTTCGCTGACGTCACCGTGCTCGGCGGCTCGTTCGCGAACAATGCCGCGGAAACGGCCGCGGCCGCGTAAGCGCGGATCGCGTAACCGAATGAGGCCCGTGCCGCGAAGTTGACAAAGAATTGTCAACGAAGGCTTGGAATAGTGCCGCGTTCGGCAAGGGTTGGTCCGTGTCAGGCCTCAAACAGACGATCATCCGCGGCGCCTTGGAGGGGCTTTACTTCACCGGCGCGCATATGGCGCTCAAACCCTTCGTCTCGGGCGTCGGCGCGATCCTGACATTACATCATGTGCGGCCGCCGCGGCCGGGACGCTTCCAGCCGAACCGTTTGCTCGAAGTCACGCCGCGCTTTCTCACCCGCGTCGTCAAATATCTGCGCCGTTCCGGCGTGGATTTGGTCGGCCTCGACGAGATGCATCGCCGGCTGAGCGAAGGCGATTTTGCCCGGCGCTTCGTCTGCCTGACCTTCGACGACGGCTATCGCGACACCATGCAGTGGGCCTATCCGATTTTGAAAGAAGCCGGCGTGCCGTTCGCCGTCTATGTGCCGACGAGCTTTCCCGACCGGCTCGGCGAATTGTGGTGGCTCGCGCTCGAAGCGGTGATCGCGCGCAACGATCATATCGGCCTGCAAATCGACGGCCGCAACCAGACCTTCGATTGCGCCACAGTCGCTGCGAAGCGCTCGCTCTATGACGAGCTGTACTGGTGGCTGCGGGCGCGGCCGACCGAAGCGGCCATGCGCGCCGTAATCAAAAATCTCGCGGCCTGCTACCACGTCGATATCGCGGCGTTCTGCGAGGAGCTTTGCATGAGCTGGCCGGAACTCGCCGATCTCGCCGCCGACCCGCTCGTCACCATCGGCGCACATACCGTGAGCCATTCGATGCTGGCGAAATTGCCGCCGGAGGCGGTGCGCTCGGAAATGGATTTGAGCCGCTCGATCATCGAGGCGGCGCTCGGGACGCGGCCGGAGCATCTGTCATACCCGATCGGCGACAGCACTTCGGCCGGTCCGCGCGAATTCGCAATCGCCGCGGAGCTTGGTTTCAAGACCGCGGTCACGACGCGGCCGGGCGTGCTGTTTCGCTCCCACAGCCGGCATCTCACTGCGCTGCCGCGGATTTCGCTCAATGGCGAGTACCAGCGTTTGCGCTACGTGCGCGTCCTGCTGTCCGGTTCGGCGACGGCGATGTGGAACGGTTTTCGCCGCGTCGAGGCGGCGTGAAGCGTGGCGCCGCTTACTGGCAGTTTCGCCGCGCCAGAAAACGCGCATTGTCGTCGGCACCGGCAAGGACGTCGTCGATGTCGTCGCCGAACAAAGCGAGGCAGTAACCCGGCTCCTCACAACGCAATTGGTCGTAGAAGCGGAGCGCAACTTCGATTTCAGTCCGCCAGAAGGGACAGTGGGTCGTCTGCGGCTCTTTTTTGTTCGGGCCGTAAACTGTCGAGTCAGCATAGCAACCGCCGCCGCACAGATACCGTGCCCAGCAATCGCGGCAAATCGGACGGCTGTCGACGTCGGCCGCTTCCTGGCCGAGGAAGCTTCGCCGCTTGTCATCGTCGACACCGGTCCAAACGTCACCAAAGCGATATTGCTCGAGCCCGAGGTGCCGGAAGCACGGATAGACTTGGCCATTCGAGGCGACGCCAAGGTAGCTTCCCGCCACCCCACAGAAGCGCGTGATCGGCTCCGGCACCATGAGACGGCGGACGACTTTCGTGATCGGCTGGTAATCGATGGGCGTGCGCCCGGCCCGCAAGTCGGCAAGAACGTCCTCGCAGATCATTTCCAAGTCCGAGCGGAATGCCGAAAGCTCGCCGTCGTTGAGCGCAATGTCGCGGCCTGCGGTGCCGACCTTGATGACATGAAGGTGCAAGATGCCGAGCTCCTTGGCCCACGACCAGATTTCCCCGAGCCGCGTCTCGCCGCAGATCACCGTGTTCACGGTCAATCGATCGGGCAGGTGCGCGAGCAGGATTCTCAAGCCTCGCTCCACCGCCGAATAAGAGGGTTGGCCGCCGCGCATCGGACGAAAGGTGTTGTGCAGTTGCGCCGGCCCGTCGCAACTGACCCGGACGCTGAAGGGGTTTTCGAGCAAAAAGCGCGCGATATCCTCGGTGACCAACGTGGCGTTTGTGGTCAGGTCATAGCCGATGGTCTTCTTGAGCGCCGCGGCGCGGGCATTCGCCTCGGTGACGATCTTTTTCAGTAGATCGAAACGGATCAGCGGTTCGCCCGAGCCAAAATGCAGGGAAATGTGCGGCGCCTCTGCGGTCTTGGCGAAGACGAAATCGAGAGTGGCCGCGGCGGTCTCCTCCGACATCGGTCCGATGCGCGACTTGATGGCGTCTTCGAAACAATAGACGCATCCCATATTGCAGGCGCCGGACATGTCGAACGACACGTCGCTGACGCGCGGCAGGGGGCGATCGGCTCGATCGCCCCAATGCGGGCGCGTGTCATGGGTTAGCAGGTCCGCTTCGACCAGCCATTGCGACAATCGCGCGTCCAGATCGGCAGTGGTGACGGCAGGCGAGATGCGCGTGCGGAATTCGTCAGGCACCTCGATCACGAATGTCCGCTCAAGGTCGTAGATCAGATCGCAGCAGCCATCAGGGTCGAGGATCGGATGTAACGCCCGCAGCCGCCGCGCGGCGAGGTCGACATCGCGCCCGGCTGTCGCGGTCATGGCGCGGCGGGCTCGTCGTGGACGCGCTGCGCGGCAGGTTCGGTGGGGCGTAGCTGGTCGGGATCGTCCAGCTCGCCGTTGGCCCATTTCACGACCTTCGGCGAGACCAGCCCCAACAATTGCAACGGATCGGTCTCGACGAAGTGCTGGAAGATGGCAATGGCCGCCTCGCTTTCCGCGCGCAGCGATTTGCAGTCCTCGTGGCCGAAGCGATCGACCATCGCCGAACAGCCGCCGCCGCAGAGATGACGGGTCCAACAGGTCCGACATTCTTTCTGGTTTTCGGGGGAAAATTTCTTGCGAAACGCCTGCTGTTTGTCGAGGTCGACGCCGTGCCGAATGTCGCCCAGCTTGGATTGCGGCCGGCCGACGTGAAGCGCGCAGGGATATATTTCACCGTTGGACGAAATGCCGAACATGCGTTCGCCGGCCGGGCAGAAGAAGTTGCGGCGGGTGCGCGTATAGACTTGAAGGATTTTCGACGACAGACGGAAATCCATCGGCTTGCGGCCGCTCGACAGGCGGCTGACGTAATGCTCGATCAAGCCCTCGATGTCGCGGATATATTCGTCGTGATCGGCGCCTTCCAGCGCCAGCGACTCGTCGTCGCGCAGTCGCACGCGTTCGGCCTTGCATTGCTGGGCGCCGTTTTCCTCCAGCAGCTCCAGCGCCTGTTGCAGCGGCAGGCCTTTGCGGATGACCGAGCTTCCGATCAGATGCACGCCGGATTTCGTGCGTAGATATTCGAGATTGGCCTTTACGGCGGCAAAGCTGCCCTTGCCGTTGCGGTATTTTCTGAGTTCGTCGTGATGCTCGGCGTCGCCGTCGATCGAAAAGAAGACGGTAAAGCGATGCTGATCCATGAAATCGGCGACCTCGCGGTCGAGCAGCGTGCCGTTGGTGGTGATGTGATAGTCGGCGTGGCTGCCTGTGGCGGTGGCCTTGGCGTTCGCCGCGGTAACGATTTGTTGGATCACCTTGAAATTCAATAACGGCTCGCCGCCGTAGAAGTGATACCCATAGGTGCCGAGGCCGGGAAAGTTTTCGTAGATCCGCTCGACGATTTGCGCGGCCGTGCCGGCCGTCATGCGCGGTATCGGTTTGTCGGCGTAATCGAAATGCCCTTCATTCACGTAACAATAGGGACAAGTCAGGTTGCAACGTTGCGACACATTGACCATGAAGGTGGCGTAGTTGGTCGGCCGGCCCAGCTTGGCGAGCCGAACCGTGTCCGCGGGCTGTAGCAGCAGGCGGGCGTCGATCAGGGCATCAAGACGCCTGGTTGCCTCGGCGCGGCGAATACCACGGCCGGCCGCCTCGGCGATCAATTCCGCGCGCGAGCGCGGCGTTTCTGCGGCGGCGTCCAGAATAATCTTGTCGGCCGCGCATGACGGTACGACGGTCAAAGCATTGACGTCGAACAAAAGCCAACGGCCGCGTGTTTTGAAATGGTGGTGCTCGACAGCGCGGAATTTGTCGGTGGGGTTAGGCTCCAGCATTTTCGGGCAGCCCCGTCGATCGAATTGTTGAACCGCAACCTGGGACGAACGGACATGAGGCGTCAGTCCGACGCCTTCGGCCCATCGCATTCAGCCGACGCCGTTCAGGCCAGTCCGCCGCAACCGCCGCCGCCGCCACACAAGACTTCGCCCGCCAAGCTGCTGACAATGTCGTCGAGTGCGGGAACCATCTTCTTGATGCGTTCAAGCGCCTCGGCGTCGCCGCGCTGCAGCTTGTGCCCGAATACATTTTCCGGGTTGTTGAACAGACGTCGGCGGAAGGTGGGATCGACGACGGCGCGCGCCACGATGTGCCGCCGCAAGTCGCCTTTTCCTCCGGCCGCCGCCCTGCGTTTTTTGGCCATGCTAGCCCCCTCTAATGATTAAGGCTTCCAGCTCAAGGAGTGTTGCTCCGCACGTTTCGGTTGTCAATATGGTCGTCGCACTTTGGCGCTCAGGGCGTCGTCCGCCGGCTCATCCATGAGACGATCGGCATCGCCGGCAATATCCAGCCGAGGCCGGCAATCACGTAGTACGCGACCGACGCGATTTCGTTGTCGTGAATGAGTGGCGCTTGCGCCAGCGCCATGGCGACCAGCGCCCACACGATGACGAGCGCGAACAGCAAAACGGCACCGATGAATTTTCGCAGGCGGATCGGCATGACGGCAGTGTTACCAGAAGCGGCATAGCGTCGGTTGCGGGGGCAGGGGCCAGCACTATATGGTCCGCGCGCCCCAAACAAGCGATCGGCCAAAAACTTAAAATGACCGCGGTTCCCTGCAACGAGGCCCATGGGCGAGCGATCCGGCTGTGGCTTTATGCCGTGGCCGCGCTGGTCCTCGCCATGGTGCTGGTCGGCGGCGCGACGCGGCTCACCGAATCCGGCCTCTCGATCACCGAATGGCGACCGGTCATGGGCACGCTGCCGCCGCTCGGCGAAGCGCAGTGGCAAGCCGCGTTCGAAAAATACCAGGCCATCCCGCAATACCGCGCGCTCAACCAGGGCATGAGCCTGGAGGCATTCAAGACGATCTATTGGTGGGAGTGGACGCACCGGCTGATCGGCCGCGTGATCGGCGCCGCGTTCCTGCTGCCGTTCTTGTGGTTTTTGTGGCGAGGTTGGGTCGGACCGGGATTGCGCGGCCGGTTGTGGTTCATCTTCGGTCTCGGCGCTCTGCAAGGCGCGGTCGGCTGGTGGATGGTGGCCTCAGGCCTCGCCGATAGGATCGAAGTCTCGCAATATCGCCTCGCGACGCATCTCGTGCTCGCCTGCGTGATCTATGTCGCGCTGATCTGGACGGCACAGCGGCTGGGCGAACGGCCGGCAGCGCCGCTGCCGTCGCGCATCCGCGCAACCGCGTTCGGCTTGTTGGTCCTCATTCTCGTGCAAATCTATCTCGGCGCCCTCGTCGCCGGGCTGCGCGCCGGCTACATCTACAACACTTGGCCGCTGATCGACGGCGCGTTCGTGCCTGATGCGGCGCGGCTTTTTCTCAATACGCCCGCCTGGCGCAATGTCTTCGAGAACACCCTGACGGCACAGTTCGACCACCGCATGATGGCCTACGCGATCTTCATCGGCGCGCTGCTGCACGCGTTCGACGTGGCGCGCACGGTGAAGCAAGGCTGGGTGGTCACCAGCGCCACCGTTTTTGCGATCGCGGTGACGCTTCAAGCAGCGCTCGGCATCGCCACGCTGCTGTTGCGCGTGCCGATCTCGCTCGCTTTGGCGCATCAGGCGATGGCGATGCTGGTGCTGACGGTGGCGACCACGCACGCCGCGCTTGTCGCCGACCGCCGCGCAGTCGCGCACGAAAACATCCCGCTGGCGCCGGCGTAATAACAGTTCAGTCCGCCAGCGCCCGCTCCAGATCGGCGATGATATCTTCCTTGTCCTCGATGCCGATCGACAGCCGCACCACGTCGGGGCCGGCGCCGGCCTGCACCTTCTGTGCGTCGCTGAGCTGCCGGTGCGTGGTCGAGGCCGGGTGGATGATCAGCGAGCGGGTGTCGCCGATATTGGCGAGGTGCGAGAACAGCTGCACGTTGGAGACGAGTTTGACGCCGGCGTCATAGCCGCCCTTGAGCCCGAACGTGAACACCGCGCCGGCGCCGCCCGGGCAGTATTTCTTGGCGAGGTTGTAGTAGCGGTCGCCGGGCAGGCCGGGATAGCTGACCCATGCCACTTTCGGATGCGCCGCCACCCATTCGGCGACGGCTTGGGCGTTGTCGCAATGCTTGCGCATGCGCAGCGGCAGCGTCTCGATGCCGGTGAGGATGAGGAAGGCGTTGAACGGCGACAGCGCCGGGCCGATGTCGCGCAGCGCCAGCACCCTGCAGGCAATGGCGAAGGCGAAGTTGCCGAAGGTCTCGTGCAGCACGATGCCGTGATATTCCGGGCGCGGCTCGCACAGCATCGGATAGCGCCGCTCGCGTGACCAGTTGAAGGTGCCGCCGTCGACGATCATGCCGCCGATCGAATTGCCGTGGCCGCCCAAAAATTTGGTCAGCGAATGCACCACGATGTCGGCGCCGTGCTCGAACGGCTTGCACAGATACGGCGTGGCCAGCGTAT